>CAKZYJ010000399.1 GCA_937884755.1 uncultured Flammeovirgaceae bacterium | reverse complement strand
TTATGAACGCACTTAAAAATCACGTACAACTTATTGGTAACTTAGGTCAAGATCCCGAAATCAAGCAACTGGAGAGCGGTAAGAAGCTGGCCAAGTTTTCTATCGCCACCACCGAGTCGTATAAAAACAAAAACGGCGAGATCGTGAACGATACGCAGTGGCACTCCATCGTGGCCTGGGATAATCTGGCGCAGATTGCCGAACGCTACCTACACAAGGGTAAGCAGATAGCTTTGGCCGGTAAGCTTACCCACCGCAACTACGAAGACAAAGACGGTATCAAGCGCTACGTAACTGAGATTGTGGCTAACGATCTGCTGATGCTCGGCAAGCGCGAAAACACTGCTGAGGATGAATTACCTTTTTAGAGAGCTCCCAAAACTACCACTGCACGTTGGTAACACGTTGCCAACGCGCAGTAGCTGCTCAGAAAGTACCTTTATTAAAGCTATTCCCACGCACGTAGGGTTTCGGTCAGAATTGGTCAGCATACGGGCTAGCTAGTCCGTAATATTACACCTTAAATCAACAAAATCAGATGATCATGAAACGTGCCTGGTACTTAAGCTCTTTTGTGCTTACCTTACTATTTTCTGCCTGCTCTGAAGATGAGGAAGTAGTGCAGCCTGCTAACCTCACCATACAGGAGCGAATTGTAGACGAAACCAAGCTTTCGTTTTCCATTATGGTTGACGAGTCGGTGACCGAAGGAACGACTTACGCTGCTATTCAGGAAGAAGGGGAAGCCGCTCTTACCGCAGACCTGATTAAAAATCATAGCACCAAACTTCAAAAACAAGTTAGTTCAGTGGCCTTCATTGGGAGCTTCGGAAGCTTAGAGCCAAAGACAAATTACGTTATTTATGCTTTTGTAGAAACAGACGGAGTTGCTGGTGGGGTAGCTACCATGAACGTCACTACCAAGTAGTAACCGTTACCAATCAGATAAAACCAGAACGTCCTACACATTGCGTAGGGCGTTTTTGTGTTTTATAACAAACTATACTTTAATGCAAAGAATCACTTACACCCTTCTCTTCAGTATAATACTAGCTTGTAGTCAACAGAAGAGTGAGCAGAAGTTTTCAAAAGAGATAACCAAACGAGATGATTTGTCAGATACCACTTTTCTTTCAGTAAATTCTACCTCAACAGATACTAAATTGTCCATAAAGCCTATAGTGCAACTTAAAAAAGAATACGCACCTATTGATAGCATTGACTATGAGTTCTCAGATGAGGAATATGCTGCTGAGTTATTTTCAGATAATATGATTCAAGATCTAATAAATCGAGGTATTGATTATGAATTTGAAGTGGTGGAAAACGCCCATGTTGAGAATCTTATGGATACCATCTTTACATTTAGTTTTAGTAACTCACACATTACCATATATAAAGCTGGGACCAAAGAAATAGTGTGTACTGCCCTGTTTAGGGATAATCTCGTAAAAGTTAGTCGCGTGGAAATCGGAATGAGTAAAGCAGATTTCGGAAAAGCTCTTAAAATATCAGATTCTACGATAGCGAACAATGATGTTTTCCGGGTAGTCGATATGATGTGGGCACAATATATGGACTTTGACTTTCGATCCGGTCAATTGGAGCAAATGAGATTCAAAGGTTACATTGACTAGAAAGGGTAGTGATCCACATAGCGTCCTCTTTATATCTTGCTCCTAATCACTTTAGTTATTCCAACTCAGTTTGACTACTTTCTTTAGTTGCAGTATTTCCGCTAGTAGGTTTAAAATATACTTCTAATAAGCGTGCGAGTATCTGGCGACCGCGGGCGTTGGCGTGCACCGGGTCGCGGAGAAAGTAATCGTAGGGTTGTTGGGTCTGCTCCAAATAAGCGCCCCAGGCTGATTTCATATCGAAGTAGTTTACCTGAGCATCAGCGGTCATTTGAGCTAGCTCCAGGCGAAAATCGCCCTCTAGGGGTTCAACGCTAAATTCGGGATTAGTGCGAGGATCACCACCTCGGCCTACCGGGCCACTCATTACCATAATTTCCGGGGCGGGTTCCATCCACTCTCGCACCTGCCGGATCACGCTGTACATGGCCGCCGTATCCTTACCGTGAGAAATACCGCCGATCATGAGCAGGTCGGGTTGGTACTGTACCACAAAGGTATCTACGCGGTTGTTATGTTGATAGTAGGTGCAGCCCGTACCACCTCGCACCGAAGTAATTACCTCCAGGTCGGCACCCGGATACATCTCTTCTACCAGCAGTTCCCAAGCAGAATTACCGGTATCGTTAATGATTGAATTCCCCAGCATCACTACCCTAATCTTTTCACCGTTTCGTAGCGCGGCCATCGTTTTATCCAGGTACTGGAACCGGCCCGGAGGTGGAGTGTAGCTTACCGGCGGAATGGTTTGGTAAACGCTGTCGATCCACTGTTTTACTTCCAGACTACTCTGGGCGGGCGTAACCCGCACTTCGCTCAAAGAAACTGACTGCCCGGTAGCGGGCTGAAGCCAGAACTCCGCCTGAGCGGCGTTAGCTTTAGACTGTACGTAATATTCGTACTGCTGAAAATCATCCGAAGGATCGATACTGGAGTAGTGGTCAGCCAGCAGTACCTCACCCGCATTATCGTAGAAGGTAAAGGCCCACATGGCTTTCGCCGGTGCTTTCACCCGCATCTGCACGCGGTAATACTGAAGCGAGCTTACCGAAAAAGCCGGGCTTTCCAGTCGACCCTGCTGAATTACAACCGCACTCGAAGATGGGTTATAAGTCGCTATTTCCTGAGCCGTATCTTTTCCTAGAGGTATGGTTTCCCACGCTTCGGGTAGTGAACCCTTTGAGAGGTCAGTGTAGAAAGTATCGGACGAAGATTGGCAGCCAACTACTCCCAAAATTACGACCAGCAGAATGTATTTCATATTTATCAGCGTGAGGCCAGCGGGGTACCGGATGTCAGCGTGATTTTCCATTTGCTGCCCCGGTTTTCGATCACGTAGATATGATCACCCACCTGAACCGCATCGGTTGGCCCCCGAAAATCCCCCACAATACGGTAGCTACGCAAAGCGTAGTTGTCAATGGCTGCATCGTAAGTTAACTCCAGATGGATAAGATCCGCTCCTAAAGGCGAAAAGGGCCGCATCAGCGGTTGCGTTTTCCCATCCGACCAGCTTAGCACGAAGGCGTCGCCCCGGTAGGGGTCAGCCAGCACACTATCCCGATCGAAGAACAGACCTAACGGAGAACGGTGAGGTGTAAAGGTGCCTACGGTAGCTCCGGTAGTATCGGCATCCATAATCAGCCCGGTTTCACGGTCACGGTAAATGTTAGCATCCGGCCCGTGATTCTGAATGGGCGGCACAAATTCCACGTTAGCTGGCTTAGGCGGAAATTCGGGGTCGTTACGAAATTGCTTCCCCCGGTGGGCAAAGGCCATTGTATTAATAAAAGGATCCTTCTCCGGGTCGGGGTCCCAATCAGGAAACTGCTGAGGATTCTGAATGCCTCCCATCTCCCAGGGATAACCGTAGTGTCGCCCTTCGCGGAACCAGTTCATTTCTTCGGGGTGGTCATAATCTGAGGAGTTGGAAACCCCGAATAACTTTCCTTCGGGGGAAAAAGTCAGATCGTAGGCATTACGCACTCCGTCGGAAAATAAGTATCCGTTGGCGGCTAAGTCAATAGAGTCATTTTTCAGCAAAATATCTTTGCCATCCGCCGGCAGACGGAAGATACAGGCGGTAAGTGGCACTTCGCGGGCCCCAGGATAGGCGCCTTCATTATCCTGAAGCTCACCGTGGTCGGTACGGGCCCCGCTGTTTACGTAAATATATTCTCCGGCTAAATCCACCGCAATGCCGTTAAACTCGTGGCTGTAGATGGTAGCCGTACGGCCGTAGTCTTCGGTAATGGCCAGTAACTCAAACGTATAGTTTCCGTCCGGTTGACGGGTGCCCCGCACTATTTTTCCTTTGGTGCCTTTATCGCCATTAGAGTCAATATTACCTACCAGAAACATTAAATCCTGATATAAACGAAAGCCCTGTAAGGTAGTAATACCGTGATCTTCCGCGGTGGCAATTAACTCCTCCGACTTTCCGTCCGGACTAACCTGATAGATATCGCCCCGCATGGTATTGTAGAGAAAGCTTTCGGTAGTCGGATCGTAGTTAATGCGGACACAGCCCCGCTGGGGAACAGCAAACTTTTCAATCTTTATTCCTTCGCGAAGCGCAGTCGGCAGTTCTTCTTCGTCTGAATTTGAAGATGCTACCGGTGGTTCCTCAGTGGTAGTAGCATTGCAGGCAATAAAAAGTAAGGCAAAAAAAGCTATCGTGATGCGGTAGATACTCCCTATCATTATTTTCCCATTTCTTCTTTAATCCAGTAGGGGCGGGAAATGCCGTTCAAATCCCAAACTACTTTTCCCTCCCGGATAGTTAACTCACACTCCAGTTTTTGGTTTCCGTCCATACGGAATCCCCGGGAATCGACAAAGCCAAAATCACCTTCCCGCACGTTTATTACCGCCACATCGGCTACAGCACCTTCGCTTAGATGTCCTAAACTGTCCTGCTTAATGGCCTGAGCCGAATTCCAGGTAGAAGCGGCAATTACGTCTTTCAACTTCATATCCATATTCAGGAATTTGGACATGACGTTAATCTGGTTTTTCATTCCGGCATTCATACTACCAGTGTGCAGGTCGGTGCTGATGGTATTGGGCCGAAACCCTTCCTTCATGGCCGGAATGGCCTGCCGAAACAGAAAGCTACCTCCGCCGTGACCTACGTCAAAGATAACTCCTCGCTCCTGAGCTTCCCAAACGTAATCGCGCACTTTACCTCGTTCATTCACAATAGGTATTCGGCCCGGTACGTGGCCGAAGGCGTGAGTAAAAATATCGCCCGGCCGCAGGTGGTGCAGCAACAGCGAATCTAGGGGCAGGGGCGGAATAGTCCCGCCGAAGTCTACCATTACCGGGATATCAGCAATCTCGCCCGCTTCCACCGCCCAGTCTACCGGATTCCAGTTTCGCCCGGCGTAGTGGGCTACTTTAACTCCTACTACTTCGGGATGACGCTTGGCAACCATACCGGTCATCTCGGCATCCATGTCGCTCAAGTCCTGCTCCCGTTCACCGCCCTTCATGCCGCCCCCCACAATGTTCAGAAACGATAGCACCCGGGTTTTAGAGCGGTCAATGGTTTGTTCTTTGAAGAGTTCGAAGTTTTTCCAGCCGGCTCCGCCTACGTCTACCAGGGTAGTCACTCCGGCCCGAATCGAGAAACCATCGGGAGGCAAAGCGGTGAAGCTGTTGCTCAAATAAGCATTCGGCTCGGTACCGTGAAAGTTATGAGAGTGAATATCGATGAGGCCCGGAGTGACGTAGTATTCGGCTACCTCAATCACCTGCTCCGCTTCCGATGCACTGATCTCCTCAGCTACCCGAGCAATTTTTCCGTCCTTGATAGCCACATCCATTTTACCGTCAATCCCATTCTTCGGATCAATCACATGTCCATCATTCAGCAGTATATCATAATTTTGGGCATAGGCGAGTGAGCAGTTTATAACAATTAGTAGAGATAATAGATACTTCACGGTTGTTGTAGATTGGTGTTTTAGTGTTAGGGTATTGTGGGGCTTTGATACTAAAGCTTGAGTTTTTGGTTTTGAGTTAGTACCAATCGAGTAGGAATCCCAAAACTCCAGCACGATAACACCCTAACACTAAAACACATAATTTTAAGCACTAGCCTCCATCAGAACTTCCCGTAGGCGATTAGCTACGGCGCGCTCCTGACCAGGAATCAGCATCCAGGTGGTAATCTGTATCTGGGGTTCGCTGCCCCAGCCGGCTACCTCGATTGATGGATGGCCGCTGCGCATGGCCTCGTGTAAAGAGTCATTATCGTGCTGGATTTTGGAATCGTCCCAGGCCACTTTCAGGGTGGGTACGTGGTTAGCCAGATCAGGCACAAAGGTTTCGGTAGTTACTCCTTCAATGTCTTTGACGGCATCGGCGATATGAGCAATCTGTTGCTCCCACATTTTCCACTCGGCCTCATGGTCTTTGTTCACGTACATCTCCAGCGCGACCATCATACCTAAAATCTCTTCCTTGTTCACTTTCATGCCCCGGCCCACCGTATTGCCTCTGGGCGGAGCGTGCATACGAGCGGCGGCGATTAAATCTTTTCTTCCCAAAAGCAGCCCAGCACTCTGCGGTCCCTGAATACCTTTACCGCCCGAGAAGCAAACCAGATCGAATCCCATCTGGGTGTATTTCCAGAGGTTTTCCACCGGCGGCACATCGGCGGCACAGTCGTTAAAAGTTGGGATACCGTACTTCTTACCGGTTTCTACCCAGGCTTCGTGCTTAATTTCTCCCTGCTGATTGTTAGCATTCAGGAAAAAGAGCATGGCGGTTTTTTCGTTAATGGCCTTTTCCAGCTCTTTTTGGGTATCTACGTAAATGATATGCGCCCCGGTATTACGAATTGCGTGGGCGTAGCCGATCTTATGGGCATTCTGCATAATCACTTCCGACTTCATATCGGTACCTTCCAGATGTGGTATCTGCACTACGTTCTCCGGATTATCACCGGCAATAACCCCGGCGGTGCCGAAAGTAATAGCCGATGCCGCTCCGGTAGTGACCGTAGCCGCTTCGCACTTCACCATAGAGGCAATACGTTCGCCTACTTTATCTTGAAGCTCATCCAGGGTCACAAACTCATTGGAAGCATACAGAATCGACTCCATCACCTCTTCAGGCATCAGCGAGCCAGTCATGGAGGTATAGGTGCCAGCTGCGTTGATAAACGTACGGATACCTAGCTCCTTAAAATAGTCGCGGCGAAGAGGAGCAGTGAGAGTAGTGGAAGATGCAGAAGCAGCATGGCTTCCTAACAGCCCGCCGACTAGCGGCAGGCTGGATAGGTTGCGAAGGAATTTTCGTCGACTTAGCATAAACGTGAATATTTACAGAGAAGCAATACAGTCAATTTCAACTAACGAATCGCCGGGAACGCCACCAAATACCGCTACAGTGGTACGTACGGGAGGGTTTGGGCCGAATCTGCCTTTATAGACCTCATTCATCGCTTTGTAATCGTGAATGTCGTGCAGGTAGACATTCACCTTCAGCACCTTGTCCATAGATGAACCGGCTTTCTTAAGCTCTTTCTCCAGCTCGTTCAGTACGTGGTCGGTGTGAGCCGTAATATCACCATCAAAGTGAGCCCCCTTACCCGCGATATACACGGTGTTGCCGTGCACTACCGATCCAGAGAATAAGGGAATATCCTGCTCGTCCTTGTGAACATTAAACACTTTTTTGGTGGAAGATGAAGCTTGTGCCGTTTGGGCTCCCAGCGTAGAAGCCCCAAATACTGTAGCCACTGAGGCTAACATTCGCTTGAGCGTTGAGCGACGTTTGTTTTTCATAGGTAGTATGTGTGTTTGAGTATTATAGTTTTACAGTGTTATGGTAGTTATTATGTCAGACGCTACAATATTTAGTGAATTGGTCTATAATTCAACCTAATCAGAAGTAGAATCGAGGTACTGTAACACCTAAACACAATAACACTGTCTCGTGAATTTAGAAATTATCTCAGAATACCAAAAACTGGCCGGGTAGATGAACCAACTTTCTAAGCCAAAACCAATTAGTCTTTTCGCATCTGCCACGTTCGGCCGGGTTCTTCTACCCGAAACGTTTCTACGCAGCCTCGGTCTTGCAGGGTTACGTAGGCGGTTCGCCCGTCGGGGCCGCCAAAGGCGATATTGGAGGGTAGCTCCCCAGTCATCTTAATTTCCTGCAGTACTTCACCCTCGGGTGATAACTTAACTACGACACCTTTGCCGTGACGGGTGATGTAAAGGTTACCCGCCACATCGCAGCGCATGCCGTCCATGCCAAAATCAGGGAAGGTAATTAGTTCACGCTTGTTACTGATTTGCCCGTCGGGCGACAGGTTGTAAGCCCACACTTTACGCTGCACGCTTTCGTTTACGTACAGTGTTTTTTCATCCGGACTCACCTCCACTCCGTTAGTAGTCCCCATATTTTCTTCCAGCAAGGTAGTGCTTCCGTCCGGGTCAATCCGCCAGAGTTGCCCGGTTCCTTCCGACCAACTAGGATCACTGGCGAAGAGCACATCGTTTTGGGTGATCGTAATATCATTGGGCTGGTTCATAGCATCATTGTGGACCAGCACCGAAATAGACTGGTCGGCCATGTTCACCTTCAGAATATTATGTTGAGGGTAATCGGCAATCAGCATATCGCCGGCCCGATTAAACCGGATTCCGTTACCCACACTTCCTTCGGGTAACCTAACAAACAGCGAGGCTACGCCTTCAGGGGTAACCCGGCCTATGGTCCCCTGTTCCTGAAAGTTAACAGCGTACAGGTTGCCCTCGGTATCTACCGCAGGTCCCTCGATCCCCTTGGTGAAACCGCCTTCCTCGATAAAATCCTGGCTTTGGTATAGTGAGATATCTGAACTAGTTTCATTGCTAGTTGCAGCTCCTTCCTGAGTGGTTTCTTCCGACGCCTGATTAGAGGAAGTACAAGCCCCCCCAGAGAATAGAACGACCAAGCAGAAAGCGCGAAAAAGTTTAAAGAACATAAGATAGTAATCTATTGAGAGTTTTAGCTGTAATCTACTTCTATCCTTCTTGTACTACCAACTCAATATTCTCAAAAGACACCTCTCCTTCGGTTCCGGCCATCAGGCGAAGGAAAAGAACAATAAACGTAGTGCTTCGGGAATAACAGGGAATAGTGAGTTCTTCAACGTAGTTATCCAGTTTACCGGAAACCGGAACCTCGGTGGTAGTCAGAAACAGATACTCTTCGGTTTGGGCTCCTTCTCTCCCTAAGGGCGCATGAAAGGCTCTAATTGAGATAGCTGCCCCAGGTCCGATGAGCTCCTCTGAATTCATGGTTACTCGAAAAGTAACATCAGCACACTCCGGAATATTAGGGCTATTAATCTGCCTGAGCCATCGACCGCTTTCGTCAGTAATACTTCCCGGAACTAGGGCCAGCGATATGCGTCCGCCAGTAGAACCAGTCGCCGTGCTTACTGAACCCGCATAAGCTCCATCCCAGGAAGTGAATACCCATGATTGATCATTAGGGGTGAATTGGTAAAACACGGAATCGTTTACCCATCCTTGCTCGTAATCAATACACTGATCTAAAGCAGCCGTTCTATCAATTAACTCCGAAATGTAGTAAGCTCGCTCTTCCTCATTTTCGTAAGTATTCCAGGTGTTAAAGGAGTTCATAATCGACAGTGGTGAGCCATCACAAAGTAGGCTTTCATCGTTGGGGCGATTCAAGAAGGCATGTCCTAGTTCATGAAAGAAAAAGTTTTCTCGCTCAATATCGCTGCGCTCCATCCAGCCACAGGAACTAGCCGTAGATATTTCTATTCTCCGGGTGCCAGTGTTATTGAAGTTCGAGTAGCCGAAGCTACAGAATGTATTACCGTTTATTTCGATTTCGTCCACGTAGGCAACGTCCACGTCCGAAAGCTCTAAGTTGTATCCTCTTTGCCGGGCTTCTTCTTCAAAGCGGTCTAGGTATGTGGTAAGATCCGGTAAGGTTGGGGCGTCATTATCATCCTGACAAGCCAGAAAAAATAGGCTGAATAAAAAAATGAGAATGGGTGATTTACTTCCTCTAATGGATCGGAACGTAGCTGAGAATTCTCGCGATTTAAGGTTGTGCATCTTGTTGACTTCTTCGGTTGTCAGTATAAAATATGAATTATTTATTCATCCTGCAATCGTGCTGAAGATTACTTAGTCATTATTGATGCACTATAGCAGCAATAGATTAGAGAATGAATAACATAAGAGAGCGGCGATTCTTATAGTAGATAATAGCAAAGATCCGCAACTCGACTACTGAAAGATAAATGTGCCGAATTTCAGGTATTCGTGAAAGCTACCTGAGGTGGGTTGCCACTGCCAGTAACGGGCCTCGGGTTTATCGTAATCGATGCGGTACAGATTACCCCGCCAACGGGTGCCCGACTGAGGCGGAACATTACCTAAAGGCTTGAGCAGGGCGTAGGGAATGAAAAACTCGGCTGTCCAGCCGCTGACTTCAGCCATACTTTCTTTAGCCCCGCCCTGTACGGAAGTAGCGTGGCGGGTAAGTCGCTCCCCTTCGTAATGCCAGGGTCGCCACCCGAAAAAGCTTCCTTTCCAGTTAGGCACCATAATCGGCAGCTCGTAATTCAGGGGCGAGAGTTCGTACTCAAAGTACAGCGGTTGCTCTTCGTCCGTCCACAGAAAGACTTCTACCACATCTTCATTGTAGAGGTCAGCAAAATCTTCGGTCAGCGTAGCGGTAAGTACTTCATCTTCGCATTGCATCAAAAAGTAGATACCGGTTTCGGAGTACAGTACCTTAGCGCGAGTTGTCAGTTCTATTTTAGGGCCATGCTCCAATGCAAGCGACACCCACTCCGCCTGGTTCCAGGCCATATGATCACCCCAACCGTTCAGTTCAAAATCATCGGTAGGTTGTACACGCAGGGTAGTATCTTGACTCATAGCCGGAAAGATTGAGAGGAAAAATACCGATAGAATGCCAAAGTAGTGCATTGTTTAGTTAAGTGTTCAAGTGCTCAAAACTACTCAACTTAATCATAAACACATGAAAACACGAATACCTGAACACCGAAACACACTCTATTGATTTAGATTAAAATCGTCGCGCAAATGCTGGATATGATTGTACAGGGCATCGTCCCAGCGAGGGGCTGCGTCCCAGACATTGCCCAGATAGATGTCGCCGGTGTAGATATGCTTCACGTAGTATTTATATACCGGAGTAGAAGCCTCTTCGCCTGACTTAGCCTTTTCAGAGGATGATTCTTCGTAACCCAGCATTGTTTTGAGGTTCTCTTTAGTAGACTGTAAGCGCATCAGCACAAAGGGAGAGCCATCCTGCCGAATCTGATCTTCATCCGTAGCCGGATCAACGAAGCCGTACTCGAACGGATAGGCCTGCATTACCTGTTCTAGTCGGCTGCCAGTGGCAGTTAGCATCTGGGCAGTATCGGTACTGGCAATCTGCGCCTGCGCATTGTCATCTTCGGGCCAGCGGGGTATTGCTAACTTGTCTAGTTTTAAGTCCTGAGCGAAGCCTTCGGCCCGACGTCCTTTCACTACGTTGCCGGCTCCGGTAAAGAACTCAGGCAGGTCACTGATTAGAAAGTTTTGGGTTTGGTACTGGTTCAGCAACGCGTACTTCTCAAACTGATCCATCATCGCTCCCCAATCATTCCCCGTCATCATATAGGCTGACTGCTCAGGCGAAACAAAGGAGGCTTTCTCGTTGAAGGTAGTAATCAACAATCCGCAGCGTTGATTACTCGAGCGCTGAAGGGAGTAGCTCAGCAAGATTACGTTTTTGATTCCCCGTTTTATGAGTTGATCGGTAAGCAGTCCGGAAACATCTCGTCCGGCCCGAGCATCCTGTAAGTGATAGTAGGCTACCGCATCAATACCCGTTTCCTGAAAAGCCCGGTGGGCCGTTTCGGCAAAAGTCCGCCAGGTTTCCTCTTCACTAATCACCATGGGGGCATCTACCAGCACCATCGTTTTGGTATACATTACTGTTTCCGGCAATTCATTCATTGGGGTAAGCCGATGGAAGGGCTCCGGGAATACTGCCGTTTCCTGGGCATAAGCCGAGCTTAGTATTAGCGTAAGTACTGCAGCAACCAAATGCTTCATAAAGTGGACAACATTTCTTAGCTAGTAATGCAACGCCAGGCTGGGTGATTTCATTACTAGAAAACATCTTTTTATGTCAAATTTCAGCCAGATGGGTAAGAGCCTGGGCTTTACATCTTATTCTACCTGGCTACTTAACCTCTCCCTTCTATGGCAATTTATTATATCTTTAGGAGTGATCTTTACCGCCATAAACATGCCAAAACAACCTACTAGCTATTTCATTGTAGTACTGCTGCTCTTCTCTTCAACGCTGTGGGCTCAGGAAGAGGATTTGCAATTACTGAATTACTACCAATACTATCAAGACGACGCTAACGCATTATACAAGCAGATGGTGGCCGAAGCAGAAGAACAGTGGCAAGCCCGCGAGAGCAAGGTTGCTGCTTTACGTACCGCCTCCGACTGGCAGAAATACCAAGACTCCGTAAAGAAAAAGCTAATCCAACTAATTGGCCCCTTTCCCAAGAAAACACCACTGAACCCAACCATAACCGGTACGATTGAGCGGGAAGATTTTACCGTGGAGAAAGTCGTATACCAATCGCAGCCAGAGTTCCACGTAACTGCCGCATTGTTTATTCCAAAAAACTTGAAAGGAAAAGCTCCGGCCATTCTGTACTGCAGCGGACATACAGCGGAGGGGTTCCGCAGCCCAACTTATCAGAATAAGATCATCAATCTGGTGAAGAAAGGTTTTGTGGTGCTGGCCTTCGACCCTTTGGGACAAGGAGAACGGATGCAGTACCCTGACGAGAGTGGCGAAAAATCAAGCATCGGCGGTCCTACCCACGAACATAGCTACGTAGGAGCTCAGGCATTTATTGCTGGTAGCTCTCTCGCCAAGTACATGATCTGGGACGGAATTCGTAGTGTGGACTATCTGCTATCGCGTCCGGAGGTAGACTCCAAACGTATTGGAATTACCGGTCGCTCGGGAGGAGGCACCCAGAGCACCTATATTGCCGCTTTTGATAATCGTATCTACGCGTCGGCTCCCGAAGCCTACATTACCCAACTTGATATTTTGCTCAAGACGCGCGGACCACAGGATGCCGAACAGAATATTCTCTACTTTGCCGATCAGCAGTTAGACTTAGCTGACTTTCTGATTGCCCGGGCTCCCAAACCGACGCTTATTATTAGCACCACCCGCGATTTTTTCAGTATTGAAGGGGCTCGCGAAACCTACCGGGAAGTACAGCGAGCCTACCAAGCCCTAGGCGAGCCTGATTATCTGGACATGAGTGAAGACGATTCGGTACACGCCTCTACTCCGAAAAACCGGGAAGCCATGTACGCTTTCTTTCAGCGGCACTTAAACAACCCCGGTGATTCTGATGATGAGGAAGTTGAACTGTTTAGCTCGGAAGAACTGTGGGTTACTACTAGTGGACAGGTAGCAACCAGCCTGAACAGCCGTAATGTATTTGACCTAAACCGGGAAGAAGCAATTCGTCATGCTGAAGCTATCCAACAGAATCGAACTGATTTTAATTCGGAGAAAACTATTCGGAATGCTAACGCTCTATCGGGCTTCCGGCCACCTTCACCCCCAAAAGAAGTGCATTTTGCGGGGCAATACCGCCGAGAGGGTTATACCGTTCAGAAGTACCTGATGGTTAATGAAACGCACGTTAATCCTTTTCTCCTCTTCGTACCTAATGAGTCAATTGGCAACGAATTAGTGGCGTACTTTCATCCGGAAGGAAAAATAGCCCAGACTGATCCGGGACAGGAAATTGAACAGCTTATTCAGCAGGGAATGACCATACTAACCGCCGATGTGCGGGGAACTGGCGAGCTAGGCCCTGGCTATTTGCGGGGCGACGCCTACATTGATGATGTTTCGTATAATCAGTGGTTCGGGGGGATTCTGGTTAACCAGAGTATTGTGGCCCGGCAGGCAGCAGATATGGTCAGCATAGTGGATTATCTGATAGCCACTGCGGACGGTAACGAACCCACCGTCACGGCGGTAGCCCACCGTACATTGGCTCCGGCCTTGCTTCACGCCGCGGCCTTTATTCCGGCTATTGACCGCACCGTTTTGATTGAACCACTGGTTTCTTACCAAGCCTTGGTCACCAACGAGATGTACGATGCCCGCTGGATTTACTCCAGCGTAGCCGGATCTACCAAAGCCTACGATCTGGCCGACCTGGGAGCTAGCCTGGCTCCCCGTCCGCTACTGATTGTAAATCCGCTAGACCATCAGTTTAATCCAGTAAGCTCTGGGGGTTTTGATCAGGAGTGGGACTGGGTGCAAAACCGGTACGAATCCACTGATAATTTTAAGGTGGTATTTAGTGATATTGGAACTGAAATTAAACCCGCCCTGTGGATTGAGCAACTAGAATGATGCTTAAATCAGTGATCTGCAACGGTTATTAACAGTAATTATCTAACAAACAACTGTTAATTGCTCATTGTCAACTGTTCATTGTTTATCTACGCATATCCGGTCGGCCACCACCGCCACGGCGTTCACCTAGTTTCCGCAGCACCATTCGCTGAAATTCGGCTTCAGCCTGGATGAGTTCCAGCACCTGAACCGAGGAAAGTACTCCGGACAATTCCTTGACCATCGTCTGCTCCAGGGCCAACTGTCGCTCCTTCAGCGAGAAATAGTCGTCAATATGCTGTTGAGCGGTTTCGTCGGTGGCATTATCAGTATCCACTGATCGCCGGAGTTGGAATTCCTCCTTCTTCAGTTCGCGGCGCTGATCATTGAATTGATTGTACACCGGCCAGAATTGCTGGGCCGTTTCGGGGGTGAGCGATAGCCGCTCGGTCAGGAAGGCGATGCGGGCAGTCTCAATTTTTTCGGCCGGGCGTTGGGCATAGGTAGCCGATAAAGTTCCTAACCAAAGTACGGATATGATGATTATTTTTTTCATAGTGATTCTATTCTACAAGTACTCTTCCAAGAGGTAGTCGGTGTCGAGGTAGTAGTCCTCGGGTAATTCAAAGGTCTCGAGTTCGGCCTCCAGTAGTTCTTCCTGCTCTTCTTCAGTCAGCGATACCGAAACGGTTACGTCTACCGCACTCATCTGAAGATAGTCTATCATCTCTTGATTACTTACGTCCGCCAATAAGGTTTGTACCTGCTCCTCATTAACTTCTGCTACTGGAGCAGTGGTACTACGGAAAGGGTTGATCAGCCAGATTGCCAACCCTAATACGGCTATAGCGGCCGCGGTGTAGTACCAACGCAGTGCCAGCCGAACCACTTTAGTAGGCTGCTTTTCCGATTCATCCTCCTGCGCTATCCGTTTCTGAATGCGCTGGGAAAGATCGTCGAAGTAACCCTCCGGGGCCGGAAAGGGATCATTCCCCAAACCTCTATTCTTCAGATCATCTAAATTTATCTTATCAGCCATACTGCTAAATTGTTTCTAGTTGTAATAGTGCTTCTATTTTCTTCACCGCTAAGTGGTAGCTGGCCTTCAGACTTCCCACACTGGTGCCGGTAATTTCGGCGATAGCTTCGTACTTCAAGTCTTCAAAATATTTTAGATTGAAAACCAGTCGCTGCTTATCGGGCAACTGAAGTAAAGCTTTCTGCAGCCGGCGTTGTATCTCATCTCCGTCTAATGAAGGTGACTGATCAATCTTGGCGGCCAGTTCCTGGTTGGCATCGCCAATTGGTAGAAAAAACCGCTTCTTCTTCTTCTCCAGAAATCGCAAACACTCGTTAGTCGCAATCCGGTACAGCCAGGTATACAATTGCGAACCGCCCTGAAATTTATGCAGATTACGCCAGACTTTGATAAACACCTCCTGCACTACATCATCGGCATCATCGTGGTCAATCACCATCTTCCGCACGATGGAGTATATTCGCTCCTGATAGGTGCGCACCAATAGCTGAAACGCCTGCTGCTGCCCCTCCGGTTCTTTAAACGTACGAAGTATGTATTGATCCTGATCTTCCAAATGCGTACCCGATACTGCTACCGTAACCAAATTAGCGATTCTTTTCGTTTCATAGCTTAGATACGCAGTTACCGAAAAGGTTTAATCCGCATCAAGGGGAACTATGAATTTTCATACGCTGAAACCCTCACTAGTTCGCTAGGGGGCATTATCAGAAGCAAAAAAGAATCTACTTCATAGCTATTGATTCACATACGTAGGTAGGAGTTATTCCAGTAGAGAGCATGGCCTGCTCAGCCAGGTGAGGAGCAGTATTTCCGGATAGCACCAATACGGTGTCCAGTCCAAACTTATTGCCGCCGATAATATCGGTATCTAAGGTATCGCCCACCATCAGAATCTCATTTTTCTCAGCGGGATGAAACGGCTGAACGTGCTCGTAAGCAAAGATGAACATTTGAGCATCGGGCTTACCAAACCGGAGAAACTGTCGGCCGGTTAAATCTTCAATCATATTGGCTAAAGCGCCAACGGCAACCGCTACCTGATTCTTAGATACCGGATAGGTATGATCGGAGTTAGCAATCACCACCGGAATGTTTCTTCGGCGTAGCAGGTTCAGCACTTTATTAAGATCCTGACACCAATCAAAGCCTTCGTCATCCATGAATACTACGGCCTCAATCTCCTCGGATTGCGATAGCTCCATACTTTTTATTGGAACTGTTTTGAGGTCTAAACTTTCCAGGTAGTGGGCCGATTCAGGGGTACCCAAATACGCTACTGTTCCCTTCTTCACTTTGTAGCTCAAATATTCCCGGGCTAACATACCGGAGGAAATAATTTTATCGGGGGTGATATCCGTTAGGCCCGAGCGCTGAAAGCTTTCGGCTAATTCAGTTGGGCTACGGGAAGCATCATTCGTAAGCACATAGAAGCCAATATCTCGCTCGTGCAGATAATTCATTGTTTGCTCGACCCCTTCAATAATTCCTTGATAGTTCTTTAACACACCGAACGCATCAAAGAATACGACTTTGTACTGTTCGGCAATAGGTATGAATTGCTGGATATGCATAGTGCTAAAAAGCTGGTAAATAAAGAAATTGTTAGAAACTTAAACTGCTGGCAACATAGTATCAAAAGCACCGTGGATCACGAACGATGGAATTAGAAACCGAAAAAACCACGCTGAATAATGAACCTTCGTTGATCGCTCAAACATTAGCAGTTTAGTCGGGCGAGTATCTTTTCGGCATCAAATTTTTTGTCTAGTTCAGGAAAATGTATGGTGTGAGCCTCATTCTGCAAACGAGATGCGTAGATTTCGTGGAAGAAATACCTCCCGTCCTTTATCACGTAATTCAGGATGAAGAACCGATACGCTTCTTTCATGAATAATATTTCCGTTTGAGTCAGCGGATAGATTTGGTGATACTCTTCCAGAAACCATAAAAAACGCTCCTCCATCATAGGATCAACGTAGTAGCTGAAACTGGTGCGGTCACCCACGGAAGAACAAACCCGGCTAAAAAAATAAAAATCCATCACTCGCGAACTCATGCGAAACCAATCATAATCCCAACGAGAGTAAAAATGGAGATCTTCGTCTACAGAAAAGTTACCGATATTCCAATCAACGAATACCGGAATGGCGGGCAGCGAATTAGCTCCTAGCGCTTCCATATTCTTGAACAGCAAATCACATTGATATCGGATGCTATCGGTGTGCATACGATGTTCAAATTGGCCATCTTCGGATTCTATGATTTTTAGCAGGTATTCAATATCAATAGTGATGGTTTTAGACCAATAGGGTAAGATGTTTTTTAACTCAAAGCAGGCCTTATGAAACTTAGCTACTTCCTGACCTAATCGCCTGACCTGAAATTCGTTTAATACCCGGGGCAGTTTCTCCTTAACGCATACTGCATTATAAAATACTACCCAGGCACTTAGGTCTCTGTCGCTGTACTTATAGGTATAGAGACTGTTTCCTTTCATCAGTGAGCGGGCTAAGAAGCGTTCGTATGGCGCATTTAAGTTATTGGCCAATGCGTTGATCAGCGTATGGTCGTCCACGAAATGTTCGTACTGCCCAAAATAGGAGAGCTTAGCAATGACCTTACCACCATTTTCCAATTTTACCCGAAACACATGATTAGTGGAAACTTTAGCACTAATATCAGTGACTGAAATTACACCTCGGGAAGCGTCGTATTCTTCCCAGGCTTGCCGGATAATTCCTTCAAAATTTACTACTCTCATCAGTTATTTCTACTACCTACTGATAACCCAAGATATAATTAATAATATCTTCTGAGAAGATAGTTTTTTAAGGTGGTTTTTGTTACAAAATGACCACTAAAAAGTGACTATTTGTTGATTTTTGGTTTTACTTACTGGTGAAAGGCTTGGTTATTACTGAAAGTGCTGAGCCCATACTAGAGCGATTACCCTATCAATTTACAACAAGCTTCTTGGGTTATGCTTCTCAAACTCCTAAGACGAGAAAGCATTTACTTACTATTCTGATCCATTCATAGAAGTGATGAGTGGATACTAAGAAACTCTTTCCGAGGTAACCTTCGTACTCGGCTTCTTACTCAACTTGAAAATTCTGAAATAAAAAAACACCGGCATGATTATGCCGGTGTTTTCCATGTCCTATGTCAGAGCGAACTTATTGATAAATTGCCATAATCTCAAACACACTAGGCACCGGATCAGGGGCATTCGGATTACCATTGATCTCATCCTGAGAGTACACAAAACGCCAAGGCAATTCACTACCAGCGTTCGGGGCAATCGGAATTGCCTCAACACTACCTCGGGTACGTCGCTCATCGTTCCAAGCAATGGTTTGACCATAGAATGTCACGTAGCGTTCCTCCACTATTTCTCTAAGTAGTGCGTCATTGGCCGAGAGGTTATCCATATTCTCCATTCCACCCGCCGCAAAGTCCTCAGCAACGTAAGGCTCATACATAAGGGTAAAAGCTGCCCGATATGTAGGGTCGATATAGCCCCCTTCATTTAGGAATGCTCGGTACTCATTAAGGTATGTTAAAGCAGCATCAAAATCACCGGCTCGTACTGAGGTTTCGGCCAGTGTCAAGATATTTTCCTGATAGGTAATTAGTGGGAATGAAGCATTTTCAGCAAACATAGCATTGAGGGTAGCTCCTTGTGAAAGCGATAATGTATTTGGCTCAATGACGCCCGGAGTATTTACCGCTGCGTCGGCTCCCAGATAGTAATAATTGAAGCGAGCCGTTTCGTCTGTTTTAGCATTTCCGCGGTAGTTACCATTGGCTGGGTCTAGCAATGTAACCAAATAAGCTTCACCTTGATCGTCTCCTGCGGCAATATCGCCACCGCGAGAGGGACCGAGAAAGTCCCAGTAGAAATTTCGGTCAACATCATTGGTAGTACCGTGTTGTAGATACATAGAGCCATCAAAACTAGCAATACCATTTTCTGCTGCTTGCAAGGCTAAGTCATACTGCTTAGTGTCCATGTACAGGCGAGCTTTTAGGGTGTAGGCCACGGCTATCCAGGAAGCAGGATCGCCATCGTAGTAAATATCGGTGCCACTAGCAGGAATACCGATTCCAGTTCCTAAATCCGCAATACCCTCATCCAATAATGATTGTAGTGAGGCGTAAATATCCAGTTGATTATCAAATAGGGGCGCTTCAAAATCTTCAATCTGAGCCGCTTCCGAAAATGGAATATCCCCCCAAAGAGAAGTAGCATTACCTATGCAGTGCGCCTGGGTCACCTTTGTCATTCCGGCAAAAACCCGAACACCTAGAGGCTCAATTTTATCCAGTACAATGCGGGAGTTACGTAGGGTTCCGTAGTAAATATTATCCCACATATTGGTAAAGTTAGAGGCACCTGCATTATAAACATGAAAGTCACCCCACTGGCGATCAACGCCTTTCATTTGTCCAGTCCACATAGCCGCCATGCGGGCGGTTAACCCCGCGTGAGTGGTAGCGTTGGCTAATTGTACCCCGGTAAAGATAAGTTCGGCCGGAGCATCCGAAGGGTTATTCGGGTCGTCATTCAGATCTTCTACCAGCCCTTCGCAAGCAGCTAGCGAAAAGATTAGTAGCGTCAATAGACTATATTTAAATAATATTTTCATGATACTTCGATTTAGTAGTTAATAGAAATAGAGAAGATGTAGGATCGAGTGCCAGGGTTATTGAAGTAATCCTGACCCCGGGCAACGGTAGCACCATCCAGTGAAGTTTCCGGATCAATGCCCACTACATCTGTCCATAAAATGAGGTTTCTACCTCGTAGCGAGAAGTCAATGCTTTGCAGCTTGGTCTTTTCCCGAAATTTTTGGGAATTCAGGCTATACGATAGCGATACCTCGCGCAAACGAGTCCAGCTACCATCCACAATAAATTGTTCTTGTAAGTTACTAAAGCCTTGCCCCAAGGTGGTGTACCAAGCTTCGTCTAATAGAACCGGACCGCCACCAAAGTCGCGGATGTTACCCCGAACAGTTTGGCCTGCTGCGATTGTCTCGCCCGCGTAATTGACTAAGCCACCGGCCGGAACTACTACTTCGTTACCCGTATCAGCGTGTTTACCGAAGTTGTATAGTACCGACTTAGTGTTAGGTGCGAAGCTGCTACCCTGGAAGGTCTCAAATAGCGCGTAGAGCGAAAGGTTTTTCCAGGAAATGGTACCTCCCATACCTCCTCGCCAAACTGGGTTAGGATCACCGATTACATCAAAATCAGGAGCTACCTGTGGGAAGTTATTTTCATCTAAATCAAGCGAGCCGTCGGCATTGCGTAGGTACACTCCACCAAAGAGTGCGGATAGTGGCTCACCCACCTTAGCTACGGAACTAGTTAAGGTGCTGAAACCACCGAGGGTAATTACATCTCCTTCACTTCCACCCAAGCTGGTGATTTCGTTAATGTTTTGGTTAGCGTTAGCAAATAACTCAATATTCCAATCACCCTTGTTGTATATTGTGTATCCCAGATCAACTTCCCAGCCTCGGTTCTCCATAGATCCAGCGTTAGTGTAGCTGGTCTCAAACCCTACTGATGGAGCTACGGCTACTTCC
Source organism: uncultured Flammeovirgaceae bacterium (assembly GCA_937884755.1). Lineage (GTDB taxonomy): Bacteria > Bacteroidota > Bacteroidia > Cytophagales > Cyclobacteriaceae > Tunicatimonas. The sequence continues at coordinate 37,378 of CAKZYJ010000399.1, read as the reverse complement.
AGTAACAAGTCGTTAATTTCGTTTTGATAGTAGGTGAAACCAGTTCGTAAACGGTCATTGAAGAATCGCAAATCAGTACCGATCTCCCACTCTGTTTTAATCTCGGGTCGCAGGTTAGGGTCACCCTGCTGATCGCTCTGTACAAAAGCACCGTTTCCGTATCCTACGCCAGATAGAACAGCACCCCAGCTACCGAACAAAATATCATCCACTGATACTGCTTCAAAGTCGGTACCAGTTCGGTGGGGATCAGGCTGTACCCCTACCTGTCCGTAGCCAGCTCGTAGCTTACCAAAGCTAAGGAGAGAGCTGCTATTCATGAGCTGCGTAAACTGCCAGGCTAAATCAGCAGAGGGATAGAAGAACGTCTTATCCTCTCCGAACGAAGAGGCTGATTCCATGGCTCCAGTTGCGTTTATAAATAATTGATCGTAAAAGCCAAAATTCGCAGTGGCGTAGGTTCGAGTGCTACGGATAATGGTTTCCGTATCACTGGGAAAGCGATCAGCACCCACCGAGTTAGAGAAATTAAGTGGACCATCTGGAATCAGGAAGTTTTGCATAATACCTCCGACTCTGTTATAGTTACGTTGGTTGATATTCCATCCCAAGTTTACACTGGAAGAAATATCTGGCGACAGAGCAAAGGAAAAACGTCCGATCGCGTCAAAGTTCAACTGCGTTTCACCAAAGATAAATTCTTCGTTGCGTCCACCGCTATTGGCCCCGGCCGAGTGTACCGGAAAATAGGTTATCCGCTGATCTTCGTAAGCATCGGCGCCCCCGCGGGCAATAAATTCAAACCAGTTCACTGGCTTAATACCAATCTCAGCACTCATAATAAAGCGGTTCACCACGGTTGAGTTTTGTAGCTCATTAATCGTCCACAGTGGATTATTGTAAATAGGGTTAGGGTTATTAGCCAGATAGCGACGGTAAGATCGGTGGCGGTTCAGAATAGGAGCTGCTTCTGGTGATGCGAAGTAGTTACCAATGTAATCTTCCCCGTTAAAATCAGGGGCGGCTCGTAGCATACCTAGATACAGACCGTTCAGGTTAGAGCCGGTCTGAATCCGATTGGAGATGGTTCGAGCGTAAGTAGCGTTACTGGATACCCGCACAATATCTCCGAACTTACGATTGGCGTTTAAGCGAATGGTGCTACGGTCGTAGTCGCTTACCCCTCGGTAGATTCCTTCCTGAGTCATGTGACCCAGACTTAGCAGGAAGTTTCCATTTTCGTTACCCCCGCTCATGCTGAGGTAATTATCCACGAAATAGCCAGTCTGAAACACTTGGTCTTCCCGTGCATCATTAAATGTCTCCCGAGAGTTTTTTCCACCATTAGGATTATCAGCACTACCGCTCGGAATAGCGTAGTAACGATCGCCATCGCGGGCTTCGTAAAACCCTGCGTATCCCGCCGCGTTCGGATCGGTAATTTGCTCATCAGGCCCACCCGGACGATCAGAAATTCTATCTCCGAAAGAACGGGACGAAGTAGGACTGTAGATTCCTCCTTGTCCTTGCCCGAACTTATTTTGTAACGGATGAAGTACGTTCACTTCGTCTAAAGAAACTGTAGAGCGGAAAGTTATATCTAGCTTCCCAGCATCACGGCCTTTTTTGGTAGTGATCAGAATTACTCCGTTAGCCGCCCGAGAGCCCCACAAGGCGGCTGCCGAAGCACCTTTCAAAATCTGTAGTGATTCAATATCAGCCGGGTTAATATCGTTCATTCGCGATTGCTGACGAACCCCTGCCGTATTTTCACCGCTGTTGCCAACATCAGCATTGGGAGCTCCTACAGTATTACTGATAGGAATACCGTCTACCACAATGAGTGGTTGGGATTCTCCCGTGATAGTATTTTGTCCCCGAATCTGGATGTAGGAGGCGGCACCAGGGTCACCGCTGGAACGGGCAATTTGCACCCCAGCGGCTTTTCCGCTTAAGCTGTTAATCAAGGTGTTTTCACCCGAACGGGTAATGGATTCGCCTTCTACTTTGGAAAAGGCAAGCCCGCGGGTATCAGCATCTTCCTCAAAACCTAAAGCAGTTACTACTACTTCGGATAGTTGCTTGGTATCAGATGAAAGCTGAACGTCAACTTTAGATTGATTGCCGATAGCAACTTCTTTAGTCAAAAGTCCAATAAAAGAAAATACTAACGTCTCGGCATCCTCGCCCACAGTTAGCTGGTAGTTTCCATCAATATCGGAAATGGTACCGTTGGTGGTTCCTTTCACTACCACATTCACCCCAGGCAAAGGTTCGCTATTCTCTACCGAGGTAATTGTCCCGGTAATTGGTCTTTCTTGGGCTAACGCGAAAGAGGAAACCAATCCTAAGATAAAGAAAGCAGGAAGCAGCTTATCAAGCCGCCGGACAGGAATAATAAAAGTAAACAGGTTTCTCATAGGTAGATTATTTACGTTATGAATACAGAAATAAGTCTAGAACAATAGACGGGAATAAAGTCAGACAGTAGGTAGAAGTACTAGAGAAAAGAGTGTAGTAAAAATTATATTTTGTATTTTAACAGAACCGCAAAATAGATTAGGTCTTATTAGAAAACAACCCCATCAGCTATTTTTTTTAAAATTTTCTCTTAACAAAGTTCATATTCGAATTTTGCTAAGGAAGTCTCTTAATTGTGGGGTAGATTTTAAAAATCAATGATGCTGACGGGTGAAGCCATTAGTCGAAGAAAAACGCTGAAAAGAAAAAAGAGACGGAACATCCTTCTGATCGGTAATCAGTTGAGCCGCCAACTCTCCTAATGCAGGCGCATGCTTGAAAGCATGTCCGGCGCCCCCCCCTAGTATCCAGGTATTTTGTAAATCGGGGTGGCGATCCATAATGAAATGCTTATCGAACGTATCGGTATGCTGGCAAACGCGGCTTTCCAGCAAGGGTGCATCTTTCATAAACGGAAACCGATAGGCTAGTAAAGCTCGGGTTTGCTCAACTTCTTCCGGCTGAACCAGACGATGATCATTGGTCGGGTCAAACGGCTTCGCATCGGCAGGGGCATACCCTATCTTAAAACCTCGGTAGTCATTTCCCGGTACACCGTAGTGCCGTTCTTGGTTCGCCAAGTCCCGGTTCATCCAGGTGGGTAATTGACTTTCTTTAGAAGTAGCCGAAAATTGCGAAGGCGAGCCAAACATGTACACCGGCTGACGGGTGACGCGTAGCTTATCTTGTAGTAATTCGGGAAAAGCTTCACCCAACCAGGGACCGTTGGCAAACACGTAACGGTCGGCGGTGATCGTACTGCCATCGGCTAGACTTACTCCGTTCAGTTGCTCACTCTGAGTATCGCCAGGAAGCACTTGCGTTTGCTGGAATGTCCCTCCTTCGCGAGTTAGCTGCTTCACTACCTGAGTGCAGGCCTCCCGGGCTAATACAAATCCAGCCGATGGATCGTACACCGCGTGGTGAAGATCGTCTGTTCGCACCAGCGGAAAACGGCGGGCTATTTCATCAGGAGCTAGCCACTCTAGCGGCATCTGAGCTTCTTCGTACAGAGGGCGAGCCTGCTCAGCGTAGTCATAGTGCTCCATCTGGCAGAAAATGAGCAACCCGGTAGGGTAAAAAAGTTGCTGGTCAAACTGCGCTTCGTTCTCCTTCCAGAGCGTGAGTGCCCTTCGGGCCAGATCTAAGTACACTCGTTTGTCTCCGTACATACTACGAACCAAGCGGGTTTCGCCGCCCGAGCTGGCGCGAGCATTGCCCGGTCCCCAGGTATCAAAGAGTGTTACATCGTAGCCCTCACGAAGCAGATACAGTGCCGTCCACCCACCAAAAGCCCCAGCTCCTACTACCACAGCGGATGGTTTGCTACCGTAGTTATAGTTGATGGTAGTCCATTTTTCCGAGTTAATCGCTAGTGGCGTTAACGCTAGGGTAGAGGCTTGTTTTAACAAGTCTCTTCGGGTAATTCGGTTAGCCATAGTCAGTCGGTAGGAGAAGTTAGTAGTTCATCAATTTCGTAGCGGATGCCATTCTTTACCGTCATGGTCACATTCCAGGCGTCAAAAATATTGGCCAGTGGATCTCCATCCACAATCACTAGGTCAGCCACCTTACCTTCTTCAATGGTGCCTAAGTCATCAGCTACGCCTACGGCTTCTGCTGCCCGGATAGTGGCGGATTGCAGGGTTTGAAAGGGGGTAAATCCGCCATCGACAAAAAGTTGCATTTCGGTATGTAAGCTGGTACCGTAGGGAATAAAGGGTGAGTCAGTGCCAGCTGTTACCCGACCTCCGGCTCGCATGATACGAGTAACAGCTTGCTGCATGGTCGATATATTGGCTAAATACCCCGGGAATAGCTTACGTAGACGTTGGGGTGCCCCTTGTAACTGAGCACGATACTCCTCAGAATATAATTCAATCAGTTGCCGATTCTGGTAAATTTCAGGGTATTTATCGGCCAGAATATAAAAGCCCCCCTGTAATCCCATAGTAGGGGTAATATTCATTTGCGACTTTACCAATAGTTGAACTACGTCGTCATAGGTATTCTTGAGTTCGGATTGCTTCATAGAGTAACCTCGGCGGCTGGTACCCCGAATATGCTCCACTGCATCTACATTGTACTTAGTAGATGGATAAATCTCGTGCGAAGAAACCGGAATACCTATTTCGTGCGCTACTTTGGTAATTCGCTGTTGCAGCGAGTCTGGCATTCGCACGTAGGTCTTGATCAGATCGTAACCCAGACGTTCGGCTCGGTCGAGTTCTAATTCCATATGGGGGCCGTGAATAACACTGTTCGCCAAACCATAGTAAATGCGGCTACCATCAGTTAAGCCCCCAGTGAAGAATTCCCGAGGGCCGGGACGCACTCCGCTAGCCCAAGATTCTTTTCGTTCCAATGCATCGTAAGGATCAGCCCCTGGCTCTCGCACCGATGTAATTCCGTAGGCTAGCCAGATTCTTCCCAAACTTTCCCCCGCACTAGCGTGCTGGTGGGTATGCATCTCAAATAGCCCCGGGATAACAGTTTTATCCGAGGCGTCAATAACTAATCCACCCAGGCCTTCCTGGTGAGGCTGAATAGCTTTTATCCGATTATTTTCAATCAGTAAGTCTACGTTTTCTTGATATGTTGAATCCAAACCGTTGAAGACACGTCCAGCATGGATAGCGTAGGCTTCCGTCGGTTTTTCAGGTTTCCAGCTCAGCAGATTGGGAATAGACTCCGTTTTTCCGGTAGTGATATCTAGCTTCTTGAGCTGGTCGGTGGCAATGTAGACAATCGACTTTCCGTCAGCCGTCCAACTGGGCGAGGCGGCTAGTTCGTTAGTAAGTTGCTCTGGTTCAGCAGTAGGCTCTCCGCGTTCATCTACGGGTAGATGCCACAGAACGCCATCCTGCACGTAAGCGATAGACTGACCCGTGGGTGACCAGATGGGACCATTCGCATTTCGTATGGCAGGAGTACGACCTTCTTCGGGGGATAGGTAACGACGAACGGTATCTTCCAACGGGAGATACAGAATTTGACTGATTCCCTCGCGGTAGCGCGATGAGTATGGTTGCAGCACCATTAGTGCTAGCATAGATTCGTCTGGGGACCAAGTAGGTTTGCTAGGTACAAAGTAGCTGTCTTCTAGCGAAACCAGCTCGCTCGTAGCTACCGTCAGTACGTGAAGTTGTCCTCTCCCCCAAACATTGCGAACGTCGCGGGTGTAAAAGGCAATGCGATCTCCACTGGGCGACCACACCGGGAAACCAACGGCTTGATCTAAATCAGTCAGTTGAGTTTCTACTTCTGTACTAAGGTTTTTCACCCATAGGTTCATCTGACCATCCCGATCCGATACAAATGCTAGTTGAGTTCCATCGGGAGACCAGGCCGGATCAATATCAAAAAAAGGATCGTAGGTAATTTCTCGTAGTGATTTCTCCGCAATGGACTGTACCCAAATGTCTCCCAATGCAGCAAACGCAACTGATTGGCCATCAGGCGAGACTACTGGGGTCATTTTACCCAGTGCTGGACGGGCAGTAGTATCGTCAAAATCGTATGTTTTACGAGTATAGGAGGGGCGCTCCAGCGTTACTACTGCTTCGAAAGGAATGGTAGTGGCTCCTTCCTGACCGATCACCCGTTGCTTAATTTTACCATCGCTGGTGTAGAAAAAGCTACTATCCGACTGCCAAGCCGAGCGGAAGGGAAAAACATCTTCATCAGCACTCAGTACCTGGGGAGGGGCATCCGAGTTTGGAAAAGCCACTGCTAACTTTCCTGTCCCCTCACTGTACTGAAGAAAAGTGATTTTCTGCTGATCTGGACTCCAGGCCGGAGAAGCTAGCTTACCTTCTGAGTCAATTACTTGAGTAACGTTTCCTTCAGCTCTATCTAAAGCGTAGATGCCCGGCCCATCAGCTTGTTCTGATACGTAAGCAATCTGTGCGCCATCAGGGGAGTAGGCCGGATGATATTCGTTAGCCGTATGATCAGTCAGGGCGGTTAACTGCTGGGTTGCCAGTTCCAACTCCCAGAGGTCGTAACTGCCGTTCCGATCAGAAGAAAAGACGATATACTGCCCATCGGGCGACCAGTGCGGCTCCCGGTGATCAAAGCGGCCACTGGTTAGCTGTTGTAGTTGGCTTCCATCACGTTGGATAGTCCAGATGTGGTAATTCCCGTCCCGATACGAGTGAAACGCTAGCTGCTCGCCATTGGGCGACCAGGCTGGTTCGTGACAATCGCCGAGCGGATCGGTGATAGGAGTAGCTGTACCTCCGTCAACCGGCAGTAACCAGATAGTTCCCTGCACATCCAGTGCCATAGTCTGTTTATCGGGCGATAGGGCTACGGCCATATTCGTACCTTCCTGCAAAACAACTTCTACTGAAGGGATGACAGCCGCTGATTCCTGCTCTGGCGCAGAGCAAGAGATCAACATTAAGAGCACAGAAGGCAGGAGCAGAAGACTGAGATAGTAGTGTTTCAAAGTAAGGTTAGATGTGGAGCTATTGAAGTGATAGGCAGCAAATAAATTACTATTTTATATAAATACAAAAATAAATTTTTACTTGTACGCCATAAATAATATTATATTTTGCTTCTGTGTGTATGGTAAATAACGGCAAGCAGGAAGATTTCTATTCTTTGCTTCAGATCAAAATGCTATATTCAAATAGAGTGGTTAGTTGCTGACTAGTGAAAATACAATGATATTGACAGCGACGCCTATCCCGAAACCTGTAGCTGCAGCACCCCACTTTTTTCCCCTCGCTTTCTTGGTATACCCACTTCTATATTCTGGCGATTTCAGTAACTTATAGTCAGGAACTGTGTCTTCTATTTTAGGCGGTACAATGCCTAAAAGAATGCCTGTAGCCAAACCCACTGGCGCGTATAGAACAGTAGCACCTAAGGTCCCCCACATTGTTCCTGTTTTTGTATAATGCATTCTAGCATCTGATTTTCCTTGAAAGTACAATTCTTGTGATGAAGGTAGCGAACCATTGACGAAGTGCTCGTTGACATCTTGCTCACCTACTGAATAAGAAAAAACCTCCTTCGTACCATTACGGTACTGAATCATGTATACTTGTTGTTTGGGTATGATATACAGCGGTCCCGAAGGGTTTCTCGACTCCCTGTAGGCAATTTCGCCTAATCTTACTTCCTTGATATCAGCGGAAATCTTTTCGCCATCGATGGTAATAAGTTGGTCTTGGGCAGAAGCGACAGTAGAGATCGCAATTATTAGTATATGCAAATATGTGATTGATGTATTTTTCATGTTCATACTATTTTTGTAATAGTAAGGAACAATTTAATACAATAAAAAAGCGAATAAAACCAACTGAAAACAACGTAATAAATTAAGTATTTTTCATTTCCTTTGTAGAGGGAAAGCAAAATTTACCAGTCGGATTAAACCTTCCTGTGGTAGGCCGGTCTAAGGTTCAAATTATTTAAACCTTACAGATATGAACATGATGAAGAAAATAGTAAATCTTAGCCTAGCTTTAGCTCTAGTTATAGGAACTGCCGCCTGGGCACAGCCCGAAGGTGGTCGCCGTGAAGACGGGCGTCGCGGTGGGGGAGATCCTGCCGAACGAGCCGAGAGACTAACCGCCTCTATGACCGACCTACTGGCCTTAACCGAGGAACAACAAAACGAGGTGGGCGACCTGAACCTGGAGTACGCCATGAAAATGAAGGAAACCCGAGATGAAAATGAGGGCGACTGGGAAGCCATGCGCGGAGCGATGATGGAGCTAAACCAGGAGAAAGAAGAAAAGTTAGCGACTGTACTCAGCGAAGAGCAGATGCAGCTCTATCAGGAGAAGAAAAAAGAATTTATACGTAAAGCTCGTGAACACCGAGGTAAACGCAAGGGCAAAGGAAAGAAAGATTCTACCAGCCAGTAAGCTTATTATATTTTCCTTCAATAAAGGCGATAGGCAAGCAGGCTTATCGCTTTTTTAGCTCCATATCCTCCGTACCGCTTCGCCAAAGGCCTTCAAACTGAAATATTGTATTCTCACGAAGACAGCAAACAAATATCACTCATCCCGGATGGCCTTCACTTCAGCAAAGGTGACTACCTCGCCTTCGTTGCCCCAGCTATTGCGAACAAAGTTCAGTACGTGGGCAATTTCCTCGTCAGAAAGGGGCTGCGGGGGCATCACCCCGTTATAGGTTTCACCGTTGACAACCATCTCGCCTTCTGAGCCGTGCATCACCTGACGGATAGAGCGCTCCTTATCAGCCATCAGATAATCAGATTTAGCGAGCGGAGGGAAAGCACCGGGAAGGCCCTCACCTTCGTTCATATGGCAGGCTAGACAATAGCCCTGATAAATTGCTTCACCTAGCTTAATACTCTCTTCCAAATCTGGTTCGGTTAGTGGAGAAGGTGTATAATCTTTGGCGTCCGGCCAGGAAAAAATAGATATGAATGCGTAAAATGTTGTACTGATAATTAGATAGGTATAGGTCATACGTACGTAGTTATTAATCTCTCAAACTCTTAAAGATAAACGATTGCCTCTCTTTATCCATGCCAAAAGACGTTTTTACCGAATCTCACTGCCGTAACGAAGTCAATTTTAGGATAGTAGCTTCTGAACTCGAGCATAGTCTTCGGGAGTATCTACATCATCGCTGCCTTGAGGAAAATCTACTGAAGCAGCCTCAGATACGTAGCGGGCAATGACTTTTTGCGCACCAATCTTTCCTTGCAGTTTTAGTAATTCCCGAAAGAGGGAGACGGCAAATAAGGCCGGAACTCCCAGCACATCGCGGTAAGCGGAAGCCACTAGCGGTTTACGCGTATCCTTATGAACTTTTATGAGTTGTTTTAGCAGCTCCTCATCTACTAGAGGCTGGTCGCATAGCATAATGATCGCTGCGCTGGGCACTGGAGAAAGTGACATGGCCTTTTGGATACCAGTGCTGATAGAAGAGCCCATGCCGGAGGCCCATTCGGCATTGTGAACAGTTGTTACTCCTAAGGTTGCCACCTCTTTCCACACCGGCTCCTGGTAAGCTCCCGTTACTACTACTACCTGCTCACTGACCAACTGGGCGGTACGCACTGCTCGCCGCACCAGCGACTGACCCTGGATTTTCATCAGTTGTTTGGGTTGTCCCATTCGGCGAGCTTCCCCGGCGGCTAGAATAATAATAGCAATCATATCGTAGGATTTTGAAACAACGAGTAGAATACACTAATAATTACTCCTAGCAGCATCATCACAAAACTACTGAGCAAGCAAAAAAGGATAATTTTAATGACTCCTTTCCAGCTTCGTTCCTGAAGAAAAGATGTGAACCCCCAAACAAAATACGCTAACCAAGCCAACTGATACACCAGGTTGAAGATTGCCGGATAGTAATACAATCCGGGTACGATTAGCAGGTAGATCAACATTCCTTCGGTCATTAGAAATGTATTTACCACCAGATGCTCGGCATAATTATAGCCCCTCCGCCTGAAGAAAAGGTAACTTAGTACTGCTAGTAGTGGGATAGACAAAAATGTTATGATATTGAAGTACTGGTAGATAAAGTTTTTTACAGCATTTTGCGTCTGCTGGGCAGTTCCTTCTGCCGACAGTGTTCCAGTATCACGGTATAACTGGCCAAACAAATCCAGGTTAATGGTGAGCAAGGTGACTGCAGCCGTAACGAATACTAGAAAACGGAGCGGATTGGAGTATTTCTTTCGTTCGCCCTGTAGATAGGCTCGAATGGTGGCTCCCGGTTTTAGTAGTAGTTCTTTAGCCGTGAAGAAAAAGCCTTTTTCCCAGCTTAGTGTTTTTAACACTTCGTTCCATATATACTGAGTAGTTATTCGGGGAGCGATATTATTTTCTATACTTTCTTGCCCAGAAGTCTCTATCATAATTAGTGCATTCTGTCCCACAAAGGGAAAAAATTCCAAAATCTGGAAAAGCGACCTGTTTTAGGGGTATTCTGCCTTATTTATCAACGACAATTGGTTGATTGATGCCTCTCCAAGCTGTAATTTAACACGAAAATTATTCTATTCATGCCACCGGAATTTACGCTTACTAAACACCATCAGCATCAGTTTTCCCTACCTGAAGACATTAGCTACCTTAATTGCGCCTATATGGCACCGTTATTAAAATCGGTAGAAGAGGCGGGTATTATTGGTTTGCAGAAGAAAAGATTGCCTACTCAATACGGCCATTACGAGTTTTTCGAGGAAATTGATCACATCAGAAAATTATTTGCTCGGTTAATCAATATTTCTGACTATCAACGAGTTGCTATTATTCCTTCGGTTTCCTACGGTATGGCCATCGTTGCTAAAAACCTACGAATTTCTAAGGGTGAAAATATCGTCGTCGTAGGCGAACAGTTCCCTAGTAACGTATATCCTTGGCGCAAAAAAGTCTCAGAAGCTGACGCTGAGTTACGCACAATTGCTGTCCCCTCTGGGTTGGAGAACCGAGGATTACGGTGGAATCAGTATTTACTGGAAGCTATTGATAATCAGACCTGTATGGTTGCTATTCCGCATACCCACTGGTCGGACGGTACGCTCTTTAACCTGCATGAGATCAGGCAGCGAACGCATGAGGTAAATGCCTTACTAGTAGTGGACGGCACCCAGTCAGTAGGAGCTTTATCCTTCAACGCAGCCGAAATCCAGCCTGATGCTTTGATTTGCGCGGGTTATAAGTGGCTGATGGGGCCTTATGGCATCACTTTGGGTTTCTTTAATGACTATTTCGATGAGGGTGAACCACTAGAAGAGGGGTGGATTGCCCGCTACAAGAGCGAAGATTTTACTAACTTAGTCAATTACCAAGACCATTATCAACCTAAAGCTCTGCGTTATGATATGGGTCAGCGAAGTAACTTCATAACTATTCCCATGATGGGAAGAGCCCTGGAAGAAGTACTCGATTGGCGACCGGACTATGTACAGTCTCATTGTCAGGAAATCACCAATAGTTCAGTAGCTAGGCTAAGGGAATTGGGCTGTTGGGTGGAAAATGAAACCCAGCGAGGAAGGCATCTTTTCGGGATACGATTACCATCTGGAGCATCTATGGAAACCCTGCAAAAAGGGCTCAAGAACGCTAAAATCAGCGTTTCAGTACGAGGCGACTCTATTCGGGTATCTCCTCACGTGTATAATCAGGAGCAGGATATAGACCGTTTAGTAGATAGTATTCAGCAGGTACTATAAAAAAACCCCGAGTGCAATTAAGCACTCGGGGCCAACTATCAACCTTAAACAAACGCTAAGAAAAAAATCCTTGCGCATTAGGTATATTACAAAGTGCGTGCCAAAATTATTACAATCTTTCTTAAAATAATTACGAAAAGGCAACTTAACTTTTTTAACTATCTGTTCTAATAATGGTTGACTTGCTAACGAAGTTGAAATACTATGGCCCAATTTTTACCCCTCTTTCCGCTGAAGCTGGTTGCCTTTCCGGGTGAACAGCTAAACCTGCACATTTTTGAAGACCGTTACAAGCAATTGATCAACGAATGTATTGACGGAGGAACCCGCTTTGGTATTCCTGCTTACTTGGATGAAGCCATTGAATACGGCACCGAAATGAGTGTGGAGAAGGTAATTAAGGAGTATTCCGACGGCCGGATGGATATTGTAACGCTAGCCCATCGGGTATTTCAGGTTACTGAATTCATGAACCCGGCTCCCAATAAGCTTTATGCTGGAGGCGAAGTGGAATTTTTAGATAACGTCTACGATGAGGTTGACGAAATAACCCGGCAGCGAATGATTGAGCTGGTAGAAGAACTTTTTGAGGTATTAGACTTATCTGATAATATCAGAATTGCAGATGATATCACCGTTTTTGATCTGGGGCATAAAATTGGGTTATCGTCTCAGAAAAAGTATCAACTACTACAATTGGAACGGGAAAGCACCCGACAGAATTTTGTGGTAGACCATCTTGAAAAGACCATTCCGGTTATTCGGGAAATGGAGCAGGCCCGGGAACGTATCCGAATGAATGGCCATTTCCGAAAATTTGATCCGTTAGATTTTTAAAGCAGCAAGAGTGTAGCTTATCAAGCAGGCCTGCCAAACGGTGGACTACTATTGTACGGCAAACCGAAATGTCTGTCGCCGCTCTTGGGAAGCTAGTTCCAGAAAGTATATTCCCGGTTTCATTCCTGACACATCGGTCCTCCAATCGGAGTTCAGATTTCCTGTGCTGAAAGCCCAGCTATCGTATACTACCCCACGAATGTCTGTAATTTTTACCTGTGTAATGTCGGTCAATGGTGTATCTCTATCTATCGTTGGCCAGTCTGAGACGGGGTTAGGATACAGAACGGGAGGTGGAAACTTATTATTAGTACCATTAAAGCCAGTGACGATAGACGTCCAATCCACCAGGCCAGGCGGGGGAAACCCTACTGATTGATCCAAGAATATACGAAACTCTCCGGGAGCTAACGAGAGCACTTGATCACCGCTCACTACTTCGTATTCTGAGCCGGAAAAGAAATCGTACCAGGTACCAGTACGCTAAAAGATGGAGTCATGGTACCACGCGTCACTCCGAAATTTCCGACAATCGTTACGTTCATAGCCTCGTGGCTGATGTTGATTTGGCGAAGTTGACCACTGGATGTCCAGGAAAACTCGCCACCTTCAAACACCTCATTATAGTCGTTTACTAAGTTTATGATGGCCGCTTTTGCTTCGTACAGCCGCTTACGACCTTCGTCCGAGTAATAGTTCAGGTCATCAGAGTTGCCCCAGGGAATGGGTTTGTTACCAACCCGACCATTGTAGTCAATAGAGAAGTCGTAGCCCAGTTCACCAAACTGCCAGAACATCTTGGGCCCTGGCAGGGTGTAGAAAAATGTCGAAGCCAGTTTGATTCGTTCCATTGCCGTACTAAGGTCTTTGATATCATAGTCACCACTGGACAGACCTTCGTTCAGGGCGCGTACCATAAGCCGTTCTTCGTCGTGGCTTTCCATATACACCATCAAATTTTTATTCGTCCAACCCCGAGTGCTTGATAACGACCAGTTTAGATCAGTTTCGGTTTTACCATTGATCACATCGTTATAAGGGTGATTCATATTTCCCCACAGCATCATACCGTAGTCAGCCAGCACCTTCTCCTCATTATTCGCACCTAAGTGTTCCAGAATGATATAGGTATTCGGATCAATCGCCCAAATCTGATCGGCCATCCGGTTCAGAAGATCAATCCGAGATTGGTCGTAACTGCTCCAGGCCCCCACATCGTTCGGGTCTTTTCCGGTGTTTTGCGTAAACCCTTTAGAAAGGTCAAAGCGGAAACCATCGAATTCAAATTCCTCAATCCAGTAGCGATTCACATCGTCTACATAGGCCTGGGTATAAGTGCTTTCGTGATCGAAATCGTAGCCAACATTGAAGGGGTGAGCAGCCACCGAATTAAACCAGGGACTATTTTCCGCCGGACGGTTATTCGCTTCATCCCAATACATCCGCACCATCGGGCTCTGCCCAAAGTGATGGTTGAGCACCATATCCAAAATCACCACAAAACCTTCGGCATGGGCCTGATCAATAAACTCCTTCAGATCAGTATCGGTACCGAAGTATTTATCGGGAGCTAAGGCGTAAGAAGGATTGTAGCCCCAGCTTTCGTTACCTTCAAACTCCATAATGGGCATCAGTTCAATAGCATTTACCCCCATCCGTTTCAGGTAGCTTAGTGTATCAGTCAAATCATCGTAGCTGTGCGATTCCAGGAAATCACGCAGCAGTAATTCGTACACCACTAATTCTTCGTTCGCCGGTCGGCCGCCCACTACTTCCGGAAATTGCCACTCGTAAGCCGCTTGTCCGGTTTGTAATACGGTAGCTACGCCAAATTCAATTCGGGTATACTCCGGCAAATTGGGATATAATGATTCGGGAATAGCACCGTCGTTGTACGGATCGGCTACCTGATCGGCGTAGGGGTCACCTACTTTAATGGTACCGTCCACCCAGTACTGGTACACGTAGGCTTGCTGAGGGGTAAGTCCTGTCACCGTGAACCAGAAGTATTCGCCGTCAGGAGTTTGGTTCATTTGGTAAGCCGGATCAATCTGCCAATTGGTGAAATCACCCACCAAGTACACAAATTCTTTCTGCGGAGCCAGCAGCACCAGTGTAGCCTGCGTTTGATCGTTAGGACTGTAATTTATACCCTGCGTAGCACCTTCAGGAAGTTCAGCCACCGTATTTTCCGCGCGTACTACTAACTGTAATTCCCGATTGCTTTCTACCGCCTCTCCTTCAATGGTAGCCAACACTTTTACCTGAATGGTTTCGGTTGCTGATACCACGTATTCATAGGATATCTTGGTAGCATCAGTTAGGGAGGCTACTGACTGAAATCCGCTTCCGTTATCAATCTGCATTTCCAGGGAAGAAGCCGTGCCGGAGGCTTCAGCAATAATCGTCAAACTGCCTCCGGCTACCACAAAGCTTTGATCATTAGCTGGCTCGTTGAACCGAACGTAACTTCCCGGATTAACCGCTGCGAAGATATCACCGTCGGTATTGGATTTTCCCGTTTGCGTGCCATCGGCATTACGGAAAACCAATCCGAGTTTAAACGCTGGAGTGCCCGAAGGCACACTGTAGTATTCACGAATGCTCAGCAGGGTAATTTGCCATTGATTAGGTTTATCGGCTACGGCGGTCATCTCACCAACCCCGTCGTCCTGCCCCCAGTTGCCGACTACATTTTCCCAGGTAATTCCATCCGGCCCGGAAAGAATGACGCCCGAGTGCATATATACTTTTTCGGCACCTACTAATCCGGATACCCCCTGAGCAGCATTGTAAATAATAGTAACCTCTTCGTCTAATGAAGGCACTTCAGGCGAAAGGGTAACAATCGCTATCGTTGAGTCGGAAGTAGACTCAAACCGGTATTCACCGTTGGTATCATTAAAGAATATATCGTATATCCCGGCCGGGATAGGAATATTAGGCCCATCTTGCCTACCCGTTCCGCTAGGAAACGCTGTAGCTCCCCAGTTTACATCCCAGTTGTTATTTGCCCGGAATTTCAGTTCGCCCGCACTCAGGCTAAAATCTTCTAACGTCCACTGGTGCTCATCTTCTTCATTCTGCACCATTGGCGTAGATTCATCCCAGCCTTTGGTAGTAGCGGTTCCGATAATACCCACTGTCTCGTAGGTAGTCTGACCGGCGGCAAACAACGGTAACAACGCTAATCCTAGCAGCGAAAAAAGAAATCGTAAAGAAATGAACATGTACTATAGGTTAGATAGCAATTGGCAAAGATAGAAAAATACAACTCATAAAATGAAGTATTAATAATATCGGACTGGATTTAGCAGCGGAAATTATAATATAGCTAACGTAAAGGTTTATCGGCAATTCAGCAGTGATAAATTTAACGGTGCTCTCGCTTCCCTATCCGGAATTTGTATCTTTACCACCTAGCTATGCAGAACACCGAATTATCAGGCTTTGGGGAGATTCTACTCTTTATTATTGGCGGCATCTCCTTCGTGCTTATCACATTGGTGGTGGCTCGTCTTATCCGGCCTAACCGGCCTAACGAAGAAAAGCTTACTACCTACGAGTCGGGGGAGGACCCACTGGGCTCAGCCTGGGGGCAGTTCAACCCCCGGTTCTACGTGATTGCACTGATTTTTATATTGTTCGATGTAGAGATCGTCTTTCTATTTCCCTGGGCCACAGTGCTGGGGCAACCAGAATTAATTGAGCAGACCAACGGAATCTGGGGCTGGTTTGCTTTAGCTGAGATGCTCATCTTTGTAGTAATCTTGGCGCTAGGATTAGCTTACGCCTGGGCGAAAGGTTTTCTAGACTGGGTAAAACCACAGACAAATTTAGCGAAGTACGATTCGCCCGTTCCGTCAGAATTATATCAGCAGATTAACAAGAAATACGAAACCAGCAGTGAGGCTTAATTTATGGGAGGATTATTAGACCAACAGTTTGGGCAGGGTGGAATTATCGTCACCAAAGTGGATGACCTGATTAACTGGGCTCGGCTATCATCGCTGTGGCCGATGGGCTTCGGATTAGCCTGCTGCGCCATTGAGATGATGTCGACCTACGCTTCTAACTTTGATCTGGATCGCTTCGGGGTGTTTCCCCGACCGTCGCCCCGGCAGTCAGATGTGCTAATTGTGTCAGGCACGGTTACCTTCAAAATGGGCGACCGAGTGCGGCGACTATACGAGCAGATGGCTGAACCGCGCTACGTAATCTCGATGGGTTCCTGCTCTAATTGCGGTGGTCCCTACTGGGAACACGGCTATCATGTAGTAAAAGGAGTTGATAAAATCATTCCGGTAGATGTATACGTACCAGGTTGCCCACCCCGGCCCGAAGCACTGATTGGCGGAATACTGAAATTACAGTAGAAGATTCGTAACGAATCGCTGATGGCTCCAGCGGCATTGGAAAAAATTATGGCCAAGAAAAAAGCAGAAACTAACTCCGAAACTGTATGAGTTTTGAAGACGTAGTTCAAAAGATTGTTCAACGCTACGGAGAGGAGTGCGTAGTGAGTGTAGATGAAAACGCCTCGCCGGCTATTGTACAGCTAGAAGCTAAACAGCTACTGGATGTATGCCGCTTTCTCCAACAAACCGAAGAGTTCTATTTCGATTATTTATCATGCATAACAGGTATTGACAACGGCCCCGAATCCGGGGCGATGGAAGTAATCTACACCCTCAATTCTATTCCTTACGAACACCAGCTATCGCTCAAAGTAGTCGTCAATCGTAATCAATCCGAAGAAACATTACCGGAAGTACCCTCAGTGGTTTCCATCTGGCGCAGTGCCGAATGGCACGAACGGGAAGTATACGATTTGCTCGGTATCCGTTTTACCGACCACCCCGACTTACGCCGCATTCTACTCCCCACCGACTGGACCGGCCACCCTCTCCGCAAAGACTATCAGGAACCGGAAAAGTACCATGGAATCGGAGTTAAATATGAATCTTGAATATCGGATTACCCTCCCTTGAAAACCCCCATTCTCTAATAATCTCCTTCGGTAGAGTAAGCTAACATTTTTCCGTTATTTACGTATATTTACACATACGAAATGTAAAATTACGCAAACGTTATGGCTTCTTCATTTAATTCAGACGCCTTTCACATGGACGATCTTTCCTTAGTAGCCCAAGCACAAGATGGGTTGGATGCTCAAACGATTACTACTTTCCGTGAACACGCACAGTTCAGCAAAGAGGTGATGGCGGGCCTACTCCATATCACGCCAAAAACTATCGATAATATGAAGGCCAAACATAAGAAAATCGGAGTTGTACAAGCTGAAATTCTGTTGAGTCTCATCCGGCTTTTCTCCCGAGGAGAACAATTGTTTGGTAGTATCGATGAATTCAAAGACTGGCTAGGTTTTCCGCAACCGGCTCTGGAAATGCAACCGCCTAACAAGTTCCTCTTTAGCGTTACGGGCATTCGGCTGGTAGAAGAGTGTTTGGAACGAATAGAACAGGGGTACGCTGCCTGAAGATATATGCTGGTATACCGAATTGTTAGCAACAAATACGCTAACAGCCTATATGCCTCGGGGATTCCGGGCCGATGGAACCAGCGAGGTGAGTTAGTTATTTATACGGCGGCCTCGGCTGAAATTGCCCTATTGGAGAACATGGCTCACCGCATGGGGCAAGGAGGGTTTATGAGAAATGAGTTTTCCTGTATGGAAATAGAAGTGCCTGACACGTCAATACAGGTGATAGATAGAGCAGACCTGCCTTCAGATTGGAGCAGTGCTTCTCCTTATAGCCAGACTAGTAGCCTTGGTTCTTCTTGGTATCAGGATCGTACGTATTTATTGTTGCAAGTGCCTTCCGCCCCGGCTCCTACAGGCATTAATTATTTAATTAATGCCACCCATGCATTATTTCAGGAGGTACAATTGATCAAGAGCTACCCGTATCCTATTGACCATCGCTTCGCCAAGCTGGACAAGGATCTTACCCAGTACTTGAAAAAAAATTGAAGTGAAAGAAAAGTAGGATGAAAGGTTTCTATCTGGCAATACTAGTGCTTATCGTTGCTTGCTCTCCCCGCCAAAGCCCAGATCAGCAAAAGATCAACTATTTAGGGCAAGAAGTACCCGGTGATATTCCTGAAATATTTGGCAGTGGAATTATCTCTGTTGAGAATAGATTTGATATGGGATTCACCATGTCACCTGATGGTAGGAGTGTAGCGTTTGGAGTAGCTCACGAAAGCGACCCAACTGAAACGTCTATATATCTCATGAATTTGGTGAACGAGGAGTGGACTGCTCCGAGTAAAAACTTTCTTCCCGATAACGTAAATACGTTCTTCCCAATGTTCAACCCTTCAGGGAACAAGCTCTATTTCGCCAAGTCGACCGATGGTTCACCAACCGATTTGTGGGTTGCTGACTACTCGGGCAATAAAGCTTCTGACCCTCAACCTTTAGATTCCATATTTAACTCTAGCTCCCGAGAGGCAGGCCACGGAGTGTCAACGAGTGGGTCTTTTTACTTTACTTCTAATCGGGATGATCAATACCAATGCTGTGGGGATGTGTATCTTTCTGAACCTGGACCGGAAGGCTATACCGCTGTTCAAAAGGTAGATGCATTAAGTTCTGTGGAGGATGAAGAAAGCTTGTTTCTATCTCCCCAGGGTGATTATATCATTATTCAGTCGTGGCGGAATGAATTTGAATCCAAGCATGATCTGTACATCAGCTTCAAAACGAAAGCAGGCGAATGGACTAGGCTGGAAAGATTAAACGCTCAGATTAACAGTCAAGAAATTGAGCAGCGGCCCTTTGTGTCGCCGGATAGAAAATACCTGTTCTTTAGTAGAACGAGTGTCATTCAAGCAGATGGTCAGGTTAGCTATGATTCGGATATATACTGGGTAAGCACCAAATCTGTTTTCAGGCCTTATTTATACAACGATGATATTGATACCGAAATAGCGTATGATGAGCCATTTCAGTTGGATTTGCCCGAGGATTTATTCAAAGATGTGGATGATACTAAATTGTCCTACAAAGCATCATCAGCGGACAATACTGCGTTGCCCGACTGGATAAGATTTGATTTTGGTAACTTATCCTTAAGTGGGACTTGGAAATCAAAAGAATCGCTGACTATCAAAATAACCGCGACTGACAGCTTAGGAAATAGTGGGGAATTCAAACTTCAGTTAAAGATTATTTGAGTTAGATTTCTCTCACTACATTGATCATCTTATGGATTTTAGCGGGCACATCATTTCAACTTCACACTATTCATCACTTTCTGGGCGGTGGGCTGCCACTGTTCTTGCTGACGAAGGGGGCAACTGAAGGTGAATACCAGTGTTTTTCCCTGGTGAATGGTGTACTGTACAAAGGTGTAGGTGTGCACCGGTGGTTTGGGTACTACCGCATTTTCGTCTTCCTTTACTACTGAGGTAAACTCAAAAAAGGCAGCCTGCACTTTGTCTACCGTCCGGATGCCTTCATCCAGGAAATCCACATCGTCGTACAGTTCCATGAGGCTGGAGCGATAGAAATCTTTCAGAATGGGCAGATCGTTGGCCTGCCAACGGGTGTTGGAGGCACTCACGCTAAAGTCAGCTCGCTGATCAGGGCTGGTATAGGCAGCCAGGGGCGGACGAGCCGACAAAATTTTACGCTGCATCTGCTCTTCGGTCATGGGCTGAAAAGATTCCGGCAAGCTCACACCAATTTCATCCGAAACCTTCACCGGCACCAGTTTATCTTCGTAAACCCGGAAACCCGTACTCAGAGTACTGAAACAACTTATCAATAATATTAATGTATACTTCATGATCACTACAGATCAAATTAGGCTATCAATTTAACGTTTCACCTATAGCCGATAGTACGAATTATCCCTCGGGAAACTTTATGCTATGTTAAAGGAAAACAGTATTCCGATAGTTCAGTTAAAGTGATTGTAACCACTACTATGCAAGAACAAACGTAAATACGATGAAAAAAGTAGCAAAATCGCTCTTCGCCTTGGTTTTAACTACCAGCCTTCTACTCACTGCCTGCGGCGGTGAAGAACCGGAAGGAACAGAAAGTTCAGACGATATGGTTTCAGAAAGTACTAACCCGGATGGTCAGCAACCGCTGGAGCTTAGTGTTGAATTTGAAACAGTAGAAAAGCGCATTCTAATCGCCTCACTAATGCGCCAGCGGAATGACTTGCAGTATCGTATTCAGGAAATCAAATCTGCTGCTGATACTACCATTAATACGGCCTCGCCCGCAGGAGATCTGGAGCAGCTTCAAACCTACGTTGATAGTATCGATAAGGAAATCGCTAATGTCCGCAATACTCCCAGCGAAAACCTGAGAGAAGCAGAAGAAACAGCTATGGCGGCTATTGAAGAAGCCGGGGCACTGCTACAGTCATCCTACATGCGAATTGATAGCGGTTTTTAGAACATCCCGTTCACTAGTTTAGAGAGTTCTGGTATTTACTCTG
Source organism: uncultured Flammeovirgaceae bacterium (assembly GCA_937884755.1). Lineage (GTDB taxonomy): Bacteria > Bacteroidota > Bacteroidia > Cytophagales > Cyclobacteriaceae > Tunicatimonas. The sequence goes on along the minus strand of CAKZYJ010000399.1, from coordinate 16,354 downwards.
CCAGGATAATTTCTATAGTGTGTTAGCAACCGCTGTATGGCTAGGGTTCTAATGCTTGGGATTACAAATCATACCGAGCGATTTTTGAAGCAAGGTGTTGCTCTTAAATTAATGCACTAGTCTATCTCTTTCCCTTTTTTGTAGCGGATGGTTTTGGCCACATTGCCCAGGTCGTCGTAGTAAATCCAAGTGCCGTGCTTTTTCCCTTTGCGCCATTCGCCCTCCCACTTTAGTTTGCCATCGGAGTAGTATTGGCTTTGCCCCAAAAATTCAGAGTCACTATCCAGGCTGGGCACGTTAATCGGATACAGTTTCTCATTATTATCCGTTAACAACTTCATGGCCTTACCGGTAGTTATATCCTCCAGAATAACCGTATCGGCCTCAATCATAAACTGCCCCCGAGATATTTCCTGGCTATTCACCGAACCACTCTTTCGGTTGGTTTGCATGACGAAAAGTGTGTAGTTATTCGGAGGACTCAGGCTTAAGCTAATCTTCTCCTCTGGGATGACGTAAGTGCCAAAGATAGTGTCGTTTGCCGCTGGCGAAAACCCACTAAGCAGGCAGGAAATAATAAGCCACTCCATTAGTTTACCATAATTTTGTAGGCTACTACCCGATGATCGTTAAACGTTGGCACCAGAAGCAATTCCTGCTGGGGTACGTAGCCAATATCAGCGGAGTTAATTTCTTCGGCTTTGGTATCTAGCAGTTTCATAGTTTCGCCGCTGGCAGCCGCTATGTAGTGCACTTCTCCCTGCCAGGTAGACACGATATAATCTCCGTTCCGAAGTTTTACAATGCCGTCGGCCGAAGGAATATTTTCCAGCCAAGCTTCTTGCACCTGCTTACTTTCTAGATCGATGGGAGCCAGGAACCCACCTCGGGAAGAAGCCAGCAGCATCTGTCCTTCTTCAGCAAACAATCCGTTCGGTCGCTGCAACGCAGTATCTTCCATCCAGACCATCGGCTGTCCGCTGTCTATCATATGGATTTTGTCGTTGTCAGAATCAGAGACATACACTTGCCCCTGAGCGTTTACGGTAACATCGTTCAGGAAGGTAGCTCCTTCGATTGGATACTTATTCAAAATTTCGGCATTAGCAATATCGATCTCCACCACTTCGTCCAGGTCCGATACGTAGAGCTTACCATCAAATACTCCCATGCCTTTGGGGTCGTTCAGCCCTTCTACCCACTTCAGCACATCTACTACTCCGTCGGGGGCCAGCACCGTGATAAAGCCATCGCCATCTTTACTGTCTTTATTGAAGGTGCCAATATTGGCTACAAAAACCATATCACTTTCTTCGTCGTACAGCACCGACTCAGGAGTTTGCATGACAGTATCGGTAGCCCACTGCTGTTGCAGCGATACGTTCAGTCCCTGAACTTCAGCAGATTCGGCTGTAGTCTGGCTGTCTTCAGCCTGATTGCCAGAGCCACCGCAGGCATTTATTATCAAAAAAACGGAAAAAAGTAAGATCACTCGCATAGTAAAAAGGTTAGGTTCATGAAGTCAGTAATTTATAAAGCATTTCCTACCCGAGCAAGCCCAATCAGCGGGTGTAGGGCACTGTTTCTTTCGCATCTACCGCATAACCCCACTTGTGAATATATTCCATACCGGGACGAAAATCATCGCCTTGCTCTTCAAGCTTCTCGATGAGTAGGCTATCCAGATTTTTTCGGAGATCAGCGTATTCTGGTTGATCTATCAAATTATTCATCTGGTAGGGATCGCTTTGATTGTCAAACAACAGCCAAGGTCCACTTAAATCCCGAGTGTAGGTGTAGCGTAGCGTGACGATGCCCCGATACTCTTTACCACCGCGGTCGAAGCGGTTCCACTGACCAAAGGGCTGTACGCAGCTTATCAATGTTGTAGTATCGGGCAGTGGAAGTTGGTCAATCAGGTAGTCGCTAAAATCATAGCCTTCTACTGATGATGGAATTTCGGTACTGCTTAGTCCCAACAACGTGGGCATAATATCGTAGGAATTCATCAGTGCGGGATACTCACCGGGGGATACCTGCGGATGGCGAATCAACATCGGAACTCGGATAGATTCTTCATAGGGCTGCTGCTTCTTGTAGGCCCGGTGCGAGCCTAGCAAATCACCGTGGTCGGAGGTGAAAAGAATAATGGTATTATCGCTGGTTCCGGTTTCTTCCAGCGTTTGCAATATATTAGCAACCTGATCGTCCAGTGCGGTACAATGAGCGTAGTAACCCGCTAAGTCAGCTCGTACCATGGAATCCATTTCCGGCGGCACATTGGGGTGAAGCTGCATCTCGTGGGGCTCGTACATATCCAGATACTCTTGAGGAGCAGTTCGGTAGGGTGCGTGGGGCGTTCCCCAACTTACAAACAGAAAGAATGGTTGTTCATCCTGCGCACGGTCGCGAATATACTGCTGGGCGTCTTCCGCCTGGGCAATGGCGTCGTAACCATCCCACAATTTCTTTTCCGGCGAGTTGGCGGTATAGTAGGCTGAGTTATTGTAATTATGCGAACACTCCAAAGCCTTCCAATACTGAAAACCCTGCCGACGAGCACCCGGCGGAGTAAAACTGCTTCGTCCTCTCCCGTCGAGGTGCCACTTGCCAATGTAGCCGGTCTGGTAGCCCTTCTTAGCTAGTACCTCGGCAATGGTAGTAGCGGCAGTATCCAATTGCACATCGTTCATAAATAACCCGTGGGTGAGTGGGTGCTGCCCCGTCATCAGCGAAGCCCGATGAGGCGTACAGACCGGCATACCCGAGACGGCATTGTATAGGTTGGCACTCACCGTAGCTAACTGATCAATATGTGGGGTTTTTACATTGGGATCGCCCCGGTAACCAAACGCCTGCGCCCGCCACTGGTCAGTATGCAATATCAGAATGTTGAGTGGTTTTTCGGACTTTGGCGAACTACAAGCTCCAAGAATGAATAGTACAGTCGCTATAAGCAACAGATTGATAGAACCACTAAATGGCTTAAGAGAGAAGGTTGGCATTAGTAGATAATAGGTTGATAGTAATTTTACTCTTAAGGTGGCAATTGAAGTTTATCCCTTTACCCAGCTTACCTTTTCACTAATTGGATTGCGCCGCCCTTCGGGCCACTTGCTAATTTTAGGCATTCCCAAGTAAAAGAACCCGAGTAGCTTATCTTCGGGGGCTAGCCCGAAGAAAGATTTGGCTTCCTCGTAGTAGGTAACTCCTCCGGTGCCCCAATAACCGCCAATTCCGTAAGCTGAGGCGGTCAGATACATATTCTGTACGGCACAGGCCGTCGCCGTAACTTCTTCAATCTCGGGTACTCGCTCTTTTGGGTCTCGTTTCATTCCAATGGCAATAATATGCGAACACAGTAGTGGTTTCTTCTGGAGCTTGTCGTACTTCTTCTGGTCAAAAGAGCCGTCGGCTTCGGTCACTTTACGGTACAAATCTGCCTGGAAATTGGCGAGTTTTTGTAAACCTTCGCCCGAAAATACTACGAAGCGCCAAGGCTCCGTAAGTCTGTGGGTCGGTGCCCAGTTGCCATTCTCCAGCATAGCTTCTACAATGGCATCATCCACAGTTTCATCGTTAAATACTGCCGGATAAAGTGATCTTCTATTTTGAATAAGTTCGCTAGCTTGTTTGGGAGTAATACTCATGAATTTAGTGTTAGAGTGCTAAAGTGTTACGGTGTTATCGTGTTTGGGTAAATCGTACTTAAACACGATAACACCTGAGCACAATAACACTCTCGAATATAGCACCTTCGCTAAATTATTCGTATGATTAGGTATAAATCTACGGTTGTTTATGAGCTTACGAATCGATTTATCAGGTCAGCATATTCTAGTAACCGGGGCTACCCGGGGTATTGGCCGGGCTATTTCCGAACAGTTAGCCGAGGCTGGGGCCAAGGTAGCCATCCACTATTTTCAGAGCCGCGATACGGCTCAACATCTAGCCGAGAATATTGGGCATGGTGCTCAGTCATTCCAGGCTGATTTAGGAAAGCCGGTAGAAGTACTTCAGCTCTTTCACAATATACTGGATAAATTTAAGCGAATAGACGGAGTGGTAAACAACGCTGGGATTGCTATTGGTGCCTCAGTGGAGGGCGACGACATTGCCTTCACGGATAGCTGGTCGCGAACCATGCTAGTGAACCTACACGCCACTGGGCTGATTTGCAAGAAAGCAATTAATCATTTTCAGGAAATTGGCGGCGGACGCATCGTGAATATTGCTTCCCGCGCCGCTTTTCGGGGTGATACCAGCGACTATCTGGCTTACGCAGCCTCCAAAGGCGGTGTGGTAGCCCTCACTCGCTCTATTGCCCGTGCCTACGGTAAGCAGGGTATTAAAGCTTTTACCGTAGCCCCTGGCTTCACCAAAACCGATATGGCTACCGATTTTATTGAGAAATACGGAGAGGAGTACGTGAAGAATGATATTGCCCTTACCTCACTGACTAAACCAGCTGATATTGCCCCTACCGTAGCATTTCTGCTTAGTGGCCTTTCCGACCACGCCACCGGGGCAACCATTGATATTAACGCCGGAAGTTACGTGCACTAATTTTAATGCAACCAAAGCCAGCCGCTGCTAGTTAAGTCCTTAATGGAAGAATCACCACCTCAGCAGGAATCGCCATTGCGGCAATCACCATCGTACCTACCATTGCGGGTTGAACCTTGGATGCGCGGACTGCTGTTACTCGCGGGAGCTTACAACATTGGTTGGGGCGCATTTATCTATTATCTTCCTGCCTCTTTCTACCAGTGGGTTACCGAATCTACTTCAACTGTCCCCGCACTGATTAAATGGCAGGGAGCAGGTGTATTATTATTCGGGGTTGTCTACGTAGTAGGAGCCGTTTACCCGCGCCGATTCTGGTGGATAGTGCCACTGGGCATTTTATCTAAAACGGTAGGAGCCATTGGTTTTTACTACATCGTGATGCACCAAAGCATTACCCGACCTTATCTCTTCCATCTAATTATGAATGATCTGGTTTGGTTGATTCCGCTGACGATTATTTTTGTTCGAATGTTACAGGTACGAAAACAACAAGCTATTCATGAACCGGTTGCCTGAGTGGGTTGGAATGCTGCTACGTTTTATCGGATTTGCCAACGTAGCCTGGGGCCTCACATTTATTCTGATTTCCGAAGGGTTATTTCGCTGGGCGCAGATGGAGGTACCCACCGTGCTGCTACCCTGGCATATGATTGGGGCCATTGCTATGATTTTTGGTGTGGCTTACTACCTCATTTCTTTCAACCCGGTGAAGGGTTTGTTAATACTACTACTAGGCTTTCTGATGAAGCTGGTTGAGCTAATCGCGGTGGTGGCTAGCTGGATTGCTGAGGTGCTTACCCACCAGATGGTGCTGTACTTTGCCGCTAAAGATTTTTTGTGGATAGGTCCGCTGGGAGTGATCCTCTACTACGTATTCCGGGAATGGCAGGCCCCTATTGATGCCAAAGAAATTAATCCCGAACAGCCTATTTCTCAAACCCTATCGCGCTTTTCTACCAACCAGGGAACCGACCTCTCTCAGCTGTCGTATCAGCAACCGGTGTTGTTGATTTTTCTCCGGCACTTTGGCTGCACCTTCTGCCGTGAGGCTCTGCACGAAATCTCCGAAAAATACCCCCAGATTGAAGAAAAGGGAGTAAAAACGGTACTGGTGCATATGGGTAGCCCGGAGCAGGGGCAACTTTATCTTAAAGAAAACAATTTGATGGGAGCCGAGCATATCAGCGACCCGGAGTGCCAACTGTATAATCTGTTCCGGCTTCGCCGAGCCCGGTTCACACAGGTATTCGGATTACGAGTCTGGCTACGCGGCTTCAGAGCGGGAGTGCTGCACGGCTACGGTATTGGCAAGCTAGTAGGTGATGGGTTTCGCATGCCGGGAGTTTTTCTGATTTACCGAGGTGAATTACTCAAAAGCTACAAACACCAATTTGCTTCCGACCGCCCTGACTACGTTTCGCTGGCTAACTGTGAAGTTTCGTTATAGATGAAACAGACATCTTTCTTCAGCCATTTGGGCTAAACTACTCTCTCTCCACCGAATAAGTAATTCCATCTACCAATGCATCGTAAATTACCTGCTGGATGTTGGTGCGGGTATTGAGTTTGTAGAGTCGGGTATTGTTGCGAGTGGGGTGAACGCGGTTCGATAAAAAAACGTAGAGCAAATCGTGCTCCGGATCAGCCCAAGTGAAGGTACCGGTAAAGCCAGAGTGGCCGAAGCTGGCATCACTACTGCTCATGGCGGCATTACCGGTAGGCGAACGTTCCAGGTTGGGTTTATCAAAGCCTAGTCCACGGCGGTTATCGTTTTCGGGAAACTGGTAGCGGGTAAATTCATTGATCGTTTCCTGACTGATGTAGCGCTTACCGGCGTATTCACCACCGTCCATATACATCTGAATGAGCTTAGCCAGATCATTAGCGTTGGCAAACAGTCCGGCATTCGCCGAAACCCCACCCATCATAATAGCTCCTTCGTCGTGCACTGACCCATGAATAGGCTGACCGCGAAAAAGATAGTCGTTTTCAGTAGGTACAATCCAGTCTAGCGGAAAACTCTCAAATGGACGAAAGCCCAGGGTAGTCGCTCCCAGCGGACCGTAAAAGTTTTCGTTTATGTACGTAGCGTAATCCTGTCCTGATAGTTCTTCGACAATTTCGGGAAACAGGTAGAACGCCAATCCTGAATACAGGTACTTAGCTTCATCTTCTAGCGGCGACTTTTTAATGGCTTTGTAAATCTTTTTCTTTTTGTAATTGCGGTGCAGCCACATATTATCAGTTAGCTTAATCGGAAACTGACGAGACGAATCGGCGTCGATTGTGAACCACTTGTAGCTGCCGTTATTGCGTAGGGTGCTCTGCCAGTAGGGAATCCAGGGTTTGAATTTAGCCTGATGCGCCAGAATCTCCCGGAAGGTAGCATCATCTTTATTGGAATTCCGAAAGTAGGGCAGATAATCGCCCAGCGTAGCCGACAGATCGAATTTACCTTCGTCGTGCAGTTTCATCAGTGCTGGTAAGGCCGATGAGATTTTAGTAATAGACGCTAGATCGTACAGATCATCCCGCTCCACCTTTACCGTATCGCTATACTCGTGCAGGCCGTAGGCTTCGTACATCACCACTTTGCCATTTTTCGCTACCAGCACCTGACAACCCGGAATGGCCTTGGCGTCCAATGCTTCGTTCACCAGCGAATCAATGCGGGGATACAGAATACGGGAGTCCAAGCCTACATCCTCAGGTAGCGTATAACCAAAACGTAAATCGCCCATCACGTCTATTCCATCACCCGATTGATATTTATTACCTATGCTCACTGGTAATCTGCCACTGGCTCCAACCCCACCGAAAATTAATTGAGCCGCCAATTCCTCGGTATGGCGATTATCCTGATAAGCCATAATCAACCCGTCAGCCTCCTGCGGATTAGGTAGTTTATCTAACACATAAGGGTTTTTGAAAACAGTTAGTACCGTATTTTCTCGCTGAGTGAGTTCACGCAGCAGCCCTTCCACTGAAGAAGATAGCTTGAGTCTATTGCGAGGATACTTACTATTGTCGTGCACGCTGACCAGTACTACATCATGATCAGCCACTTTGCTGCGAATCGCTTCTACGGCACTTGAACCCGCATCAGCCGCTATCATTGAGTGATCTACCTGAGTATACAAGCTTAGTGTCTTCTGAAAGGAGGTGATACTACTTTTGGCCCCGATGGCCACCGAAGCAATGCTCAACGTATCTAGTCGGCGGATGGGGAGTAGGTCGTTTTCATTTTCCAGAACCGTCAGGGCGGCCTCAATCAGCTTGCGGTTGAGTAACTCTCCGGTAGGGGTAGTCATTTCATTGGCAATGTTCTTCACCACTACCGGTTGATAATTATCCAGTCCCACCCACTGCTTTACGGCTAATATTTTGCGGCAACGCTCGTCAATTTGTTCCTGGGTGATAATTCCTTGTTCAATTGCTTTACGGATTTCGGCAATAGCACGGGGCACGTCTTCGGTAAATTCCAACAGGTCGTTTCCGGCCAGAATAGCATCTTTATCCACCACTCCCGGTTCATTTCCCGCAGTAACGCCCTTCATGTTCATGGCATCGGTCACAATTAATCCACTAAAGCCTAATTCGTCCTTCAATAGCTCAGTAATGATAGGCTTGGATAGCGTCGAGGGTAACCCTTCGGTAGGGTCTAGCGCGGGAATGTTCAGGTGGGCGACCATTACTCCGCCTACTCCGGCCTCAATCAGCTTGCGGAAGGGGTACATCTCTAGTGAATCCAGCCGAGTACGGGGGTGGTTAATTTGGGGAAGGGCATAATGAGAATCGGTATCGGTATCACCGTGGCCGGGGAAGTGCTTGGCGGTAGTCAGGATGTGTTCGTCCTGCATCCCACGCATATAAGCAATTCCTTTGCGAGCTACGTTCTCTTTATCTTCGCCAAACGAACGGAAATTGATGACCGGGTTGGCCGGATTGTTATTCACATCCACCACCGGAGCGAAGTTCATGTGCATTCCGGCTCGTTTCATCTGTCGAGCTACTTCCAGTCCCATTTGGTAGAGCATATTATCATCCTGAATGGCTCCCAGCGTCATCTGAAACGGATAACTGATAGTGCTATCCAGCCGCATGCCAATGCCCCACTCGGCATCCATTGATATTAACAAGGGCACTTCAGAAGCTTCTTGTAATTCGTTAAGCATCCGCGCCTGCCGGCCCGGACCGCCCTGAAAGAAGACCAGCCCGCCCACTTTGTAGTCGTGAATGAGTTTGGTTAATTCCTGGATATGCGCTCTGTCGCGGTTGGAGTAGGCCGCTACCGCAATAAGTTGGGCAATCCGTTCGTCGGGAGTTAGCGTTTGCAGCACTGAATCTACCCAGGCGCTTTGGGTATGCTGCAGAAAAGCGGGCTCAGAGGTCTGGGCCTTACTAAACAATGGTGCTAAAAGCAACCAAAAACCGAGTAACGGAAGACTAATTCTGTTCTTACTATTCATATCAGGGAGATAGTTTACGCGATCTTGTGTAAATTTCGTGCCAAAGAGGTAACGAAATTACTCTGATGATCGCATAAATAAAAACCCCGTTGGGCGCCGGAGGTTCCGAGCACCACAAACGGGGGTTTTTAAGGTTAGGCTAAAATAAGGGTTGGTTAGTATTTTTTTAATTATGGGCCTAACGGTTGAATAGTTTTAGCTTGGCTAGTTTGTAGGAATTAGTAGTCCATGTCGCCGGAGATGTCACCAGAATTCTGAAAAATTTCTCTCCCCTGAATCATCACCATCGCTCCTCTCACATTGAGGGCGGAATATTCGGTACATATTTTATAACTTTGACGCCGCTAACTACCGATTATATGACCTATCCTCAACTTAAGTTATTACCATCACTATTTTTTGCCTTCGTGCTACTTCAATTAGGCTGCACTTCTGAGCCACCCGCTGAACCTTCTGATCTTACCCAGGAAGTAGTCATCCCCAAACCGGTTACTGTGACCGCCACCGGCGGAAGCTTCGCGCTTACGGAGACGACAACAATTTATACCGAAGGCACCTCAGCTGATTTAACGCAAATTGGCCAGCACCTAGCCGACTATCTATCTCCCTCTACCGGTTTTGGTTTACCGGTGGAATCTGCCGATCAGGCTCCCGGCAACGGGCATATTCTGCTACGCCTGGACGAAACTGATACCGAGTTGGGTGAAGAAGGCTACGAACTCAATATTACTGAAGATGCTCTGACGCTTACGGCTCAACAACCTGCTGGACTTTTCCGGGGATTACAAACCATTCGTCAGCTACTGCCTCCCGAAATTGAGCGAGACTCGCCTCAGGAAACGAGTTGGAAAGTTGCCACGGGTACGGTTCGCGATTACCCGGTGTACGAATACCGCGGGGCGATGCTAGACGTAGCCCGTCATTTTTTTATTGTAGATGATGTAAAGCGCTATATCGATCTAATCGCTTTCTACAAACTGAATCATTAGCACTTACATCTGTCGGATGATCAGGGTTGGCGCATTGAGATAAAATCGTGGCCTAAGTTGGCCGAGTACGGCGGTAGCACTCAGGTAGGCGGCGGAGGGGGTGGCCACTACACCCAGGAAGAGTACACCGACCTAGTGCAGTACGCTCAGGATCGCTTTATCACCATTGTACCCGAGATTGATATGCCCGGCCATACCAACGCTGCGCTCACCTCTTATCCCGAACTGAATTGCAGCGGCAAGGCAGCCGAACTGTACACCGGTATTGAAGTGGGCTTCAGCACCCTCTGCACCGATAGTGAAGTTACCTATCAGTTTGTGGATGATGTGATTCGTGAGCTAGCCGCGCTTACTCCTGGTCCTTACATCCATATTGGTGGCGATGAGTCGCTCGCTACGCCGATGGAAGACTACATTCCCTTTGTGAACCGGGCGCAGGCGATTGTGCTGAAACACGGTAAGCAGGTATTCGGCTGGGACGAGATTGCCAATGCCGAACTGGTAGAGAATGCCGTAGTACAGTACTGGGCGGAGGCTGAAAACGCCGTGAAAGCCATTGAGCAAGGTGGGAAAGTAATTATGTCGCCCGCTACCAAAACTTACCTGGATATGCAGTACGATTCTACCACCGAACTGGGGCTGCACTGGGCCGCTTACATTGAGGTAGACAGTGCCTACATCTGGGAACCTACCGAAATGGTAGAGGGCGTAGACCGGGAACATATCCTGGGTGTGGAAGCCCCGCTCTGGTCGGAAACAGTGACTAATATGGATGAAATTGAATATATGGCCTTTCCCCGCCTGATTGGTATTGCCGAAATTGCCTGGACACCTCCTGCTGACCGACAGTGGGAAGACTACCGCACCCGCCTCGGCCGACACGCTCCTTATTTGAAAGCCCTAGAGATAGACTACTACGCTTCGGATTTGGTGGATTGGGAAGAAGATGAAAATTAGTGATTATCCCTGGCAGTCACTCCCCTGTATTGGAATCGCTGCTGCTCATCCTGCGCGAAAGGAGTGCTCGATTCGATGCTCATCGATGAAGCGTCATTCCGGACGTTCGGTAGCAATGGCGGACGAACGATCCGGAATCTCTAGCCACCAAGAAAAGTCAGCCACATGCTCACCGTTGTTTGCGGGAGATTCCGGCTATTTTCTTACACTTCGTTTCAGAAAATGCCGGAATGACGTGTTTTCATTGGATGATATTTAGAACTAGAACTGCTACTATTTTACAAACTCCATCGGTTGCCTACCTCCGAGACAGGAATACAGCCTTGATAACCGCCGGGAACGGGATCGTAGCTGAGCACACTTTCACCAATTTTTTCGGAAGACAGGTAGGCCCCCAACGCCATCGCTTTGATAGAGCGGTAAAAACCAACGGGCTTTTGTTCACCCACCGCAGTGCCCCAGACGGCTCCGTTGAAGGTGCCTGCCTCGGCCTCAGCGGCTTGTAGAATTTTCATGCGCTCTTTCTCATTGGCATCGGCAAAAGTTGACCCCACCAGTTGCTTACACTTTTCGTTGAATTGGGCGATTTCGGAGCGAATATGTTGCTGTGCTTCCGAACTATAGGTCTCAGCAATGACCTTATCAATAAAGCGATCAACCTGCACATCTAATGCTCCGGGAGTGTCGGTGCGGGGCAGAATGGTATCAATAAGGCTGGATATACACCGGGCTTCTTCATTGCTAAAAAATTGGGGTTGCCAATCCAGGTGGGCTTCGCTCTGGCAAGCGTTGAGTAGTGCCAATAAAGAGGGAGTCAGCGCGGTAGCTCCGGCTATCTGCCCGGTACGCCGAAGGGCGGTTCTTCTATTCATAGTATCAGATATTTTGTTTTTTTAGTTCTTCCACAGCATGATTTGCCGCTCGGGCTGAGAGAGCCATGTAGGTGAGCGAAGGGTTCACGCAGGAAGATGAGGTCATGCAAGCGCCATCGGTCACAAATACGTTCTTGGCAGCGTGTACCTGGTTCCACTGGTTTAGCACCGACGTTTTAGGATCGCGTCCCATGCGAGCGGTTCCCATTTCGTGGATACCGTAGCCCGGTTCGTGCTCCTGATCAAACCCAACAACGTCTTTCACTCCGGCTCGCTCGAGCATTTCTACGGCATCTTCCTGTATTTGTCGGTTAAGAGCCTTCTCATTCTCTTTAAACTCACAATCTATGGCCAACATGGGTTGGCCCCACTTATCCAGATTGTCAGTATCGAGCGTTACCTGGTTTTCGTGATACGGTAGGCATTCGGCAAAGCCGGTAATGAAAAACTCCCAGGGGCCGGGTTTGAGGATACTATCTTTGTAGTCGGCACCAAATTCGGAACGGTTAGCGGCCGCCGATGTTCCGGCTCGTCCTCCGCCTCCCTGGTAGCCAAAGCCTCGAAGGAACTTATCCGATTGGGGTTGCCCATCGAGGTTGACGTAGCGAGGAATATAGATACCATTGGGTCGTCGGCCCTTGTAATATTCATCATCAAAGCCTTCAACCTGTCCCATGGCTCCTACCCGGTAGGTATGGTCCATTAGGTTGTGCCCCAGTTCGCCACTGTCGTTACCCAACCCATTCTCAAACCGACTGGAAGTAGAATTAAGAAGAATCTGCGTGGTACTCAGTGTTGAAGCATTGCAGAAAATAATCTTCGATTTATACTCGATAGCCTCGTTGGTTTCCGCATCAATGATGCGCACCCCGGTAGCTTTACCCTTTTCATCGTCGTAGATAACGGACTGTACGATAGAGTAGGGACGAATAGTAAGATTACCCGTAGCGTGAGCAGCCGGTAGGGTGACGGCGTTGCTGCTAAAATAAGCTCCGTAGGGGCAACCCCGGCTACAACGGTTCCGAAACTGGCACTTTCCCCGGCCATTGAGCGGTTCGGTAAGATGGGCCGCGCGGCCGATAATCATATTCCGCCCCGGAAATTCGCTCTCAATACGCTGTTTTACGTGCTTTTCTACACAGTTGAGCTCCATCGGCGGTAGAAAATGGCTATCGGGCAGTTGTGGCAAGCCGAGTGCCTCGCCACTGATGCCGGCAAACTTCTCTACGTAGGTATACCAGGGCTCAATATCTTGGTAGCGGATGGGCCAGTCTACCCCGTGACCGTCTTTGGCATTAGCCTCAAAGTCGAGATCACTCCAACGGTAGGTCTGTTTGCCCCAGAGCAAAGAGCGGCCACCCATTTGGTGAGCACGTACCCAGAGGAAAGGCTTGACTTCGGTGTAGGGGTTTTCCTCGTCGTTGGCCCAGAAGTGTTCGGTATCCTTCCCAATAAATCCCGCTCGGATGGCTTTGTAATGCTTCTTTTTTTCTTCGGGTTTCAGTGCACCCCGTAGTTCCATATCCCAGGGGTCGTCGTTCATTGTCGGGTAGTCCTTCACGTGCTCTACAATTCTCCCCCGCTCCAGCACTAAGGTTTTCAGTCCTTTTTCACAAAGCTCCTTCGCTGCCCATCCTCCACTTATTCCCGACCCAATGACAATAGCGTCGTAGGTTACTTGTTTATCGGCATCAATATTATAATTAGCCATGCTGAATTTTTTGGTATACTAACAAATATAATGATTCACGCCAGATTTGATTGTAGAAAAGCCCTATGAGGACGTAAGTGAAGCAGTTGAGAGTGTAGTCTGATAATGATACACTATATTTGTGACCTAAATCTAGAAATCAATGAAGATAGTATTACAACTTTTTTTCGGGGCACTCATGATCATCGTATTATTTGGATGTGGCAATGGTAGTGATGTACTGGACGATATAGCTGATGTTGATGAAAACGACCCGGAAGAAATATTCGTGACGGCTAAAGTCAATGGAGTAGAGTTTAGTGCTCAGGGAGAGACTTTCGTTAATACGTCATCCGCCAATAATTCAGGGTTCTTTTCTTTGGCTATCGGTGCAGTAGATGTAGAACAGGGACGAGCCAAAGCAATTGCCCTAGCAATCGTAGCGATAGACCGGGAAGAAGTTCAAGTAGATGACACTTTCACTGAAACAGATGATAATGGATTTGGGGCTACGGCTGCCTACGAGGAAGGAGTAATAAGCGAGGAGGCCGAAATAGAAGCGGATAAAACTCAAGCGATAGCGGTAAAAATCACCGCGGTCGATCAGGAAAATCAAACCATATCAGGCGAATTCAGCTTCACCGCAATTGACGAAGATACCAATACTACCATTACGGTCACGGACGGAGTATTCAATAAAGTGCCACTTGATTAAGCCGTAGGTTCTCCTCATCTACTATTTTCGGTAGAGTCAGTCTACTCTTTTTCAAATCGAATTTTTATCGATCCTCTTGCCTATCCCACTCCAAAACAATATTTTCGTCAGTACAACTATCTAGACTAATTATAAATAATAGTTAACGTGATAACTCAGCCAATCTATGAAGACGAAGGAAACCAATGCCACCTGGAAGAAAGTTCGGAAGCTATTTAATGATATTCATCTGTGGATGGGCATTGGAGCCGGACTAATATTGTTCGTAGTTTGCCTAACGGGTACCATCTATACGTTTAGTTCGGAAATTCAGGAACTACTGGATCCGGAGAAATACGAAATCTCAGTGCAACCTGGTACCGAATTACTGTCGGCGGAAGCTATTGCACAGCGGGTAGAACAGGCCCTACCCGAAGGAAAGGTAACCACGCTGCGGATTCCGGCAGATGAAGCCCGAAGCTATGAAGTATCGGTACGTAAAGAGGGCGAACGACGAGGAACTACCTACCTGGTTGATCCCTACACCGCTGAGATTAAAGGCACCACTAAAGGAGCCGGATCAGAATTTTTTATGATCGTCTTCCGCTTGCACCGCTGGATACCGAAATTGGTCGACCCATTGTGGGTGTAGCTACCCTTATTTTTGTATTTATCATCCTGACCGGACTAATTATCTGGTTTCCCCAACGGCTTAAGTCCTGGAAGCAGGGCCTACGAATTAAGTTCAGTGGTAGCTGGAAGCGCACTAATCACGATTTGCACAACGCACTAGGGTTCTACTCATCATTGCTGTTGCTAGTTATGGCGCTTACCGGCCTTCAGTGGTCGTTTGAGTGGTACCGCACCGGATTGTACAACGTATTAGGGGTAGAGCGTAACCGCCCAGCGGAAGAATTTGATATCAAGCCCGAAGCCGGTAACTCGCTACTGGTAGCTGACTTTCTTCGCATTGCCGATGAACAACTTCCTTACGAAGGCGACTACCGAATATCACTGCCTGATGAGCCTCAGAAACCAGTGGCCATTACGAAGTACCAAACTGGCTTTTTTGCGCCCTCTACTGGGGACGCTTTGAAGTTAGATCCTTACACCGGAGAAGTGTTAACATTAGAGGTTTTTTCCCAGAAGCCCTGGAATGAACAGATTGCTCGCTCCATCAAAGCACTGCATATGGGCACGTTCTATGGCACCTTTTCCAAGATTATCTACTTCATTGCCTGCCTCATTGCTACCAGCCTACCCGTAACCGGTACAATTATCTGGATTAACAAACTACGTAAGAAAGCCAAACGCAAAGCTAGTCCACAAAAAACCCAACTCGCCTGATTATCTCCACCCCACTGTTAATTATTGGTCACAGTGAGTATATTAGGAATTATACCCTAATTCCTATGAAATTCATATTAGCTTTTCTTGGCCTCTTGCTACTGAATACGATGGCAATCGCCCAAGCTGATTTTCCCAGCACCACAATTAAAAATGAACAGCTTGAAGCGGTGGTGTATCTACCGGATGCCGAAGATGGCTACTACCGCAGTACTCGCTTCGATTGGGCAGGGGTGATTGGTAGTTTGCAGTACCAGAGTCACGAGTACTTTGGAAACTGGATGCCAGAGCATAACCCTACTAACCCAGAATCTATCAGTGGGCCGGTAGAGGCCTTTTACCCTATCGGCTACGAGGAGGGCGATATCTTTTTGGTAATTGGTATCGGAATGCTGCGGAAGCTAAGTGCCAAGCCTTACCATTTTATGGACCAATACGAGATTGTAGACGGTGGGCAGTGGGAAGTACTATCGGAAGATGATCATGTAACGATGGTGCAGACCCTGGAGCACGAGAGCGGCTACGCCTACGAGTACACCAAAACCATTCGCTTAGCAGACGGAGAACCTAAGATGATACTGGAGCACCAACTGAAAAACACTGGCAAGAAACCGCTGGAAACCACAGTCTACAACCACAACTTCTTTATCATCAATGGCGAAACCACCAGTCCCAACATAGTAACCACTTTTGGTTATGATCTAGAGGCAGAAGAGGGAAGAGGGTTCGGCGAAACTGAGGTTACCAAGGGAAATAAACTGATTTAT
>CAKZYJ010000398.1 GCA_937884755.1 uncultured Flammeovirgaceae bacterium | reverse complement strand
CTATTTTTTGGTGAACTAACAAATGAATCGTGGAAAAATATACACAGCATTTTGGGCGAGGTGTTTTCTTCTTGGGTAGTCTCTGTTTTTGCCTTTAATTTTTTGATGGCAACCCGCGCAAGATGGGTGGAGCGTATTTTTGGCGGACTAGATAAAATGTATCTCATCCACCGACGATCGGGCGTTATTGCTGTTTTTTTATTGCTCGCTCATTTCATTGTCGTTCCAAGAGACCTTACTGCATTTACTCCCGGTAAACCATTGGGCTTCTATGCTTTTGCCTTGATCATTATTGGGGTTGTACTATCTGCTGCCCCTGTTTTTAAAAGAAAAATCCCATATCACAAATGGAAGAACATTCACAAGCTGATGGGAGTATTTTACGTGATGGGAGTAGTACATGGACTGATGGTTCATAGCTTGATAAAAGAACTACCCATCACCAAAGTGTATGTTTTTGGGATGGCATTTATTGGCATTGTCGCCTGGGTTTATCGAGCATTTCTGTTCAATATTTTCAATAAGAAGCTTGAGTACAAAATAGTAGATATAAAGGATCTGGGTCATCAGATTACCGAAATATTGATGAAGCCCGTCAAGAAAGAACTGAATTACTTAGCCGGGCAGTTTGCCTTTTTTAAACTGCCTGCTCTCAGTACCCAAGAGCAGCACCCATTTACCATTAGTAGTCATCCGTATAATGAAACGCTTCGGGTCACCGTCAAAGGCTTGGGAGATTATACTGATAAGGTAGGCTCAAAGGTAAACGTTGGCGACAAAGCGTGGGTGGAAGGACCCTATGGTCATTTTTCATCCAGTTATATCAAAGAGTCTGATCAAATCTGGATTGCGGGTGGAATAGGTATTACACCATTTCTATCGCTTATGCGTGATATACATCCTAATCAGGTTCACCTTTTCTGGTGTGTCAATAAAAAAGAAGAAGCTGTTTATGCTGACGAATTACAAGAGGTTGCCAGCAACAATCCCAATTTTCACTATACAATATGGTCATCTGAATCATCTGGTCATTTAACCGCTGATAAACTGGGAATTGATAATTATAAAAATAAAGGCTACTTGATTTGTGGGCCTGCTTCTCTAAAAAATAGCCTAATGAAGCAGATCCGGCAAAAAGGGGTGAGCCAGGAAAATATCTACGATGAAGAATTTGCCTTCCGATAAAAACTACTAAAAAATGACAACACAGAATGCTAAACTCAGAGCAATCGTCTCTATCAGAAACTTAGTATTTGGTATTGCTACCGACTGGAAAGAACTAAAGTCATTGGGTAGCGAAATTGATGAACTGATCAATTCTGCCAGTACCACTTTCATGAACCAGACTCCAGTTATAGCTCACGAGCGATGGCAGATAGAGATAGGTCACATTCAAAAGGATACAACTGCCCTGGAAGACATTATGCAGAAAGTTGTTCGTAAAATCAACCACCGAGATGCCAAGGACTTGATAGAAATATGGAATAGTCATAAAGAGCATTCTACCGATTTGCTGAACCGCTTGAATACATTGTATGACTTAGGTAAAGCACACCTTCCCGAAAGTTATCATGATACTTGGGTAGCGATGTGGGAGGTCATTCTTGACAAATTTGTGGCTATTCAAGCTCTGGGAGAAGGGAGTAGTTTACATCTCGCCATGATAAGCGAATACGCCCCCGAAGAAGTGGATGAACTGACTGATACCATTTTACGGCATATGCCTGGAAGATATACGATGGAAGAAGCGATTCAGTACGAAAAAGAGTATATGGAGGCTTACGAACAATTGAAGAAAGAAGCAACCCAGAAAAAGAACCTGTGGGATCGATTCCTGGACATTCTAGCAGGTGGGTTGCAGCAGAGCCCCGCCGAGAGAGTGATGATGCAACGGTGGGTAAATGGTGAAAAAGGCGACTTGTGAAATAATAAAATATAATCCAACCTAAACTCAGACGAAAATGAACAAGATAAATTACCTGACATTGAGCGGAACCTTCATGGGGTTAGCCGGCGTATGTATGCTGCTATCAGAGAACATAGGGGCTGAACTTGCCAAGTTATTAGTATCAATACTTTTTGGAATAGGAGGAGTGATGGCATTGCTGTTTTCAGAGGCAAATAAGCAGCACAATATTGCTAGACAGTATCATTTGTTGCAGGGAGCAGGAATGATTGTTTTTGCCATTCTAATTGGGCTAATTCCTGGTACTCTGGGAGAGTTTCTTCAGTATGTAACCTACTTCATATTATTATTTGGTTTGGTTGAGGTACTCTTTGGGTTTACCGCCCTCAATACAGGAAGTAAGTTGAATATGGGTATTCTCATTTCTAGGTTCGTTGCGGGTATTTTCAACTTAGTTGGAGCATTGTTGATTTTAACAATTTCTGCTGTTGATGAAATTAGTGGTTTATTAGTTGCAGGAATCCTGATTTTAATCGGTGGTATTGCTTTCGTTATATTTTCTTTCAGGATTCAAAGGTTAAATGCTGTCCAATAGATTATCCCTACCAATCTATTCTCAGTTCTGTATTTTGAGTAGACTGTAGGTAAGAAGCCGGCTATCCATCATGCACGAAATAGCTATTTCCACATAAGAGTTAATGAGCGTACAAAGATCACTGGGGCTGGTGTTTCTTTACTTTTATCACTACCGATTTGCTGGTAGGGGTATTACTTTTTTTTGCGACTGATTTTATGGGTACTAGAACATTAGCTTCGGGAAAGTAGGTGGCTACACATTTTTCGGGAATGGGGTAGGGGATCACTAGGAAATTACGAGCTACCCGTTCGACACCGTCCGTGTAGTTGTAAAGATCTACTGCCTCTAACTTCTTCAAGTTGTGCTGTTGCATATCCAATTTATTCATCAGAATTATCCGGCGTTCATTTTCAATGCCTCGATAGCGGTCATTCAGACCGTACATAGTGGTATTGTACTGATCGTGGCTACGGATGGTCATCATCAGCAACTCATCAATTTGGAGAGCTATTTCTTCGGGGGGTGAGACGGTGAAATTTGCCTTCTGAGTGTTAGTCTTAAACACCCCTGATCGGGCTGAGTTGGGCAGATAGAATCCACCAGGCTGGCGCACCCTCTGGTTATAATCCTCAAATCCCGGAATGGTTCGTTCAATATCGTCGCGAATATGGTCGTAATGTTGTTCGTAATTATCCCAGTTTACTTGGGATGTATTGCCCAACACTGCTTTAGCCAGTCGGCAAACGATCACTGGCTCGCTAAGTAAATCTTCGCTTACGGGCTTTAGCACGCCCAGACTGGACTGGATGACGCCAATAGAGTTTTCGCAGGAAACAAACAGGGCTACGTTTTGCTGAATGTCCTGATCACTACGACCTAAGGTAGGCAGAATTAAAGCCTCCTTGCCGGTAATCAGATGGCTGCGGTTCATTTTGGTGCTTACCTGCACAGTCAGATCGCATTTCTGTAAAGCCTCGGCAGTAAACCGGGTATCGGGAGTAGCACTTAGAAAGTTTCCGCCTAGCCCATAAAAAACTTTGGCCTTTCCGGCATGCATGGCTTCAATAGAATCTACCACGTCCCAACCGTACGCTCGGGGAGGACTGAAGCCGAAGTTCTTCTCCAGATTGTCCAGCAGCCAATCCCAAGGTTTTTCGTAAATGCCTACGGTACGGTCGCCCTGCACATTGCTGTGGCCCCGAACCGGACAGGTACCGGCTCCCGGCTTGCCAATGCTTCCCTTTAGCAAGAGAAAGTTAACGACTTCCTTAATAGTGTCTACTGCGTTCTTGTGCTGAGTTAGCCCCATCGCCCAGCAGACGATGATTTTGCTTTTTTGCTTCAGCACTGAAACTACCTGATCAATCTGCTCGGTAGTAATTCCACATTGTTGGCTTAACAATTCAAGATCCTGCTGCAGGATATGATTCCGATATTCCTCAAATCCGTGGGTGTGATTCTGAATAAATGATCGATCTAGTACGGTGCCCGACTCCTTTTTCTCCTCTTCCAACAATCGTTTAATAATGGCTTGTAGCAGAGCCATATCGCCGTTGATTTTGACCGGAAGATGCTCATTGCTGATGGGAGTGCCTTTTCCCAAAATACCTCTCATGCTTTGGGGGTCAGCGAAAGCCGTTAGTCCGGTTTCGGGTAGCGGATTGATTGATACAATGTAAGCCCCGTTTTCTCTGGCTTTCTTCAGGGCGTTGAGCATACGAGGATGGTTTGTTCCTGGATTTTGACCCAGAATTAAAATGACCTCTGCTTCGTAAAAGTCTTCCAATTTCACCGAACCTTTACCAATACCCAATGTCTCACCTAGTGCAACCCCACTGCTTTCGTGGCACATGTTGCTGCAATCGGGCAGGTTGTTGGTACCATATTCCCGTACGAATAGCTGATACAAAAAGGCAGCTTCATTGCTGGTTCGGCCACTGGTATAAAATATTGCTTCATTGGGGGAGTTTAATCTATTCAGGTACTTAGCGATTAGGGCAAAGGCATCATCCCAGGTAATCGGCTGATAGTGAGTAGCCTTTTTGGGCAAATACATGGGCTGCGCAATTCGTCCCTTTTTACCCAACTCATAATCATCCCAAGAGGCCATTTCAGCTACTGAGTGCTGGGTGAAGAAATCAACCCGCAGGGCTTTAGTTGTAGCCTCCTCAGCAATTGCTTTTACCCCGTTTTCACAGTATTCGCCCAAAGAAGAACGATCATCATCCGGGTCGGGCCAGGCGCAACCGGGGCAGTCGTAGCCACCCTTTTGATTTACTGTGTTCAGGGCTTTCCAGGCTCGGCCAGGCCCCATCGCTTTCAAAGCATGTTGTAGCGATGATAGAACTGCTTTAGGACCCGCAGAGATTTCTTTAATCTCGGTGAGTTCAATATCCTTTAGTTCCTCGGGGTTTTCGGGATTAGGTGGTTGTGCCAAAGTAGAGGTGTTTAGTGTAGTGTTTTGGTATTAGAGTGTTAAGATGTTAAAATTACAGCTTCAAAATTCAGGATAAAATCACTAGGGTCGGTATGTTATTATAATGTTACTGCTCAATTTTTTTCTTTAAAACCGCCCGGGTCTCGCCAGACTGCCGGCCATCAAAACACGACAACACTACAACACTCAGACTCTATAAATCTACAAAATTTTTGCCGATTGGTTGGTCAGCATTCTTTGGTGGGGTGATCGTACTTATCGGACTGATCTCCCCGATTGCCGTCCAGACATTTTAGGTCTTTTTCAATGAGTAAAAATAACTTTTCGTCGGTGCCATTTTCCAGATAGTCCTCGATGCCGATTTGGTCAGAGTTGGCTATCATATCTGCTTGAGATTGAGGAACAGTGATTGTGATTTCACCTTGCATAAATGTGGCTTTGATTGTGTCCAGTCCGGTTTCACTTTGTAGGGTGTAACGAAATACTTCCTGACCAGGGAAAGCAGTTTTCCCAGTTACTTGTTTGTGCTCTTTCAATTGAGCGACGTCTGTTCTCGACAGCCGCAAACGAATGCTGTTATCGCTAATTCTTATTTTCACCCACTGGCTGGTTTACTCGTTCTGGTCCGCAATATATATTGGCCGAATGAGGTTTTAGAAACCCAATCAAGGTCATTCCGAAGGATTGAGCAGTTTCCAAAGCCATACTGCTGGGAGCACCGATAGCGCAAACTATCTGAATGCCGGCCATAGCCGCCTTCTGGATCAATTCAAAGCTCGCCCGTCCGCTTAGTAACAGTATCATTTCAGAAAGGTCTAGAACCTGTTTATCGGTTTTCAGAAATTCTGCACCAATGAGCTTATCCAGTGCGTTATGCCGCCCTATATCCTCCTGGAAATTTTGCAGAGTGCCCTCAGAATCAAAAAGTGCTGCGGCGTGAATCCCGCCAGTTTGCTTAAAAGTCTGCTGTCTATCTCTCAATCGTTCGGGCAAGGAAAATAAGGTCTCAGGAGCGACTTCTATATCTGGTCGGTCAGATCGAATAGGACAAACCTGATGGATGGCATCAATACTTTCTTTGCCGCAAACTCCACAACTACTGGTCGTATAGAAATTTCGTTTGAGCTTAATGAGGTCAATCGAAGTTGTTTCAGAAAATCGGATCAGAATTTTGTTTTCGCCTAGCGGATAGGTGGGCGGGTAGGCTAGCTGCTGGCGTGAGGAGATGATGCCTTCGGTAAACATAAACCCTACAGCTAGTTCATCGTCCTGGCCCGGAGTTCGCATGGTAACCGAAAGTGGGTGCATTTTGTACCCATCTGGTTTGTTTAGTTGTAATTGAATCTCCAGGGGTTCTTCTACCGCCACTACATCTGATAAATACTGAACACCTGAATCAATCAGCTTAGTAAGTTGAATTTCCTGGGTCATTGTATTCTGGTTTGAAACTGCTGATACTCTTCTTCAGTATTAACGTTAGTCAGTGCTACAGAATCATTACAGACTACCATCTTAGCACTTGCCGATTGGATAAACTGCCGGATAGAATCATTGCCAGCTTGGAAAAAGTGGTTAATTTTCCGCATCGCTGGAACTTCAAAGATACTAATTAGTGGTTCGGGTTGACCTCCTATTTGGAAGCAAACTACATCGTATTCTGAACTTCGGTGCTCATCCAGGTACTTTAGATGTTCTATTCGGAGCAAAGGATAATCGCAAGCTAGTAGAAATACAGCAGTATTGGGATAAGCTTCGCTTACCGAAAGCAGCCCCGTCAATGGTCCGTGATTTTGAAAAGCGGGATTATCTACTACTAAATTGTATTTATTATCTAGCTTCCACTCTTCAGCCTGACTAGGATTTAAGGATATCACAACGCGATCGGAAAAGGGATACAATAGTTGATAGACTACCTGCCACTGAGCTTGGCCGTTATATTCCAATAAAGCTTTGTCTTGCTTCATGCGAGTACTATTTCCGCCACAGAGCACTATCCCAGTTAGTGATGTTCTAGTTGGAGAAATTGATTTAGCCAAGATCAATAAATTTAAGCTTACCTGCTTCTAAATGTAGGCATAATCAAGTTAGAATGAATGTATATCCTTTATACTTGCTGTTTGCAAAGGAATAATTAGCATCAGCTATTCGTCTTCTTGATTCCGAAGAAACTTACTATCCACTTTTGGGAGTAGAAAGCTTGGTGCCTATCAACCTCAAAAAGCCAGTCAGTGTGCTCAGCAGCAGTACAAATACCAGTACTATCGTAGCGATTTCACAAAAAGTCGCATCGCATCAAACACCAGTCGGATGTATATATCTTCAGTAAAGATAGCGGTTTACCAGTCAAAGGAAGCAAAATAGTTCTGGATTTGAGTTACTCTCTTCAATGAATCTGTACGTTGCCCTAACTGCTGCCAGAACCACTCACTAGCTCGGACAATGGGTCCTTTCTTTTCTTGATGCTGGTAAGATTTTTCTAACTGGTTGAAGTAGAAAGATAACTCGCCCTCAGGATGCATTGAGTAGATTGAATCATAAAGTATATTATTAGTATTCAGAGAGTAAGAGCTAGTGCTTATGAATAGCAGAGTTGAATCTTTGAACACTAAATTAATTAGTGGATTTTCATCAAATAAAATCAAACTATCAATTGGGAGATTAATAGTCATTAGCTGGTTTGACGGCATGTTGTAAATCCAGAATTTGTCGGGTTTGATACGAGTCAGCATTAATGTGGACGAATCTAGAGTAGAAACTTCCAGTAGAGAATCAGTCTGGGTAAACTTCTCAAATAACCCGTCAGTGTACCGGAAAGGGAAGTACTGATTTGCCAACCACTGTTCGTCTCCGGCCTGGCTCGTATCCCAATAACGAATAAAAATCGAATCTTCCAGTTCGTAGTAGTCAATGATTTTAAGTAGAGAATCCTGGATTATTGCTGATATACTATCAGAATTTGTGGTAAAATAATCGGTTTTGACACTACCCACATTTGCATTTGATTCTTCAATCTGCGCTAACATTGTATTGTACTGACTCATGAGCGTGAGCGTGTCGTAGTACCAGAACTGAGGGTGTTTGTAGTTTTCCATTCGCTGGTGATTATCAGAGACTCCAACCTTCCAACGGGCGGCTTGTAATTCTTGCTGTTCGTATTGATCAATAATGGAATCCTGTATCACTCGGAAACCTAGAACCGAATAGTAGTTGAAAAGCTTGTCACTCCCTTCAAAAGGCAGTCCTAAGAGGCGGGCCAGCGCTTTCTTTTGAAGGGTATCGCGTTCGTTGGCTAGCTGTTGGTTCCTGGTCCAGTTGGTTTTTGTATTCCGTATCGAGTCAGTGATCCACCTTTCGCGCCGAAGCAATGAGTCAATAAGAACCCCTTCGTAGTAGCTGATAAATTCATCGCGTCCTACTTCTTTGAAGGTTTGGGTTAATAGGTCATTGTGAAAGTGTACCTTGGTTACTTCCTCACCGGTAAGTAGGGAAAAAAAGCTTTTTAGTGTTTCGCCTCCCTGCTGCTGGGCCTGTTCCAAAATATTGGCCTGGTGGGCATAGCTGAGGAGTTTGTCAATGCAGTGCTGCTTTACCCATTGGGCATCCTTAAAATTAACCTTGCCGCGGTAGTCAATTACCTCGAACCCTGGTATGCCACGTTGAGGAATAAACCAGGGATTAATATCGGCATTCAGAATCTGGGGTTCCAGCCCAAAAAAGTGTAGTTCACCAGACTCTTCGTGAAAATAGTAGGAGTTTTCGTCCAGGTTCTGAAAGTTAAATCCGGCTTTAACCCATCCCCGGCCCACCAGGGTGAGCTTTTTCTTACGCTCGGTTCTGGTTAAAGCGGTTTTTTGCTCATTGAAAACAAAAGATTGGAAGTCGGCTGGAAAGTCAAAGCCGTCGTCAAGATAGCGTTGGAAGGCTTCATCCGAACTTCTCAGGCTATTCTCCTCCACTTCGTTGTAGATAGTAAATAGTACTTCTTCTATGGTGCGTTCATTGGGGTTCCATTTGTCCTTCTCGTTATGACCATACTTCTCTCGCCACAGAAATTCAGCGATTTGGCAGAGAAGCGTAGTACATTCATCTTTATCAGCGCTTGTCTGTTCGGCTAAATCGGTATCAAACAAGCCATGATATTTAATTTTTTCCAGAATGTTTCGGCGGCTAACTTTGTGCTGAATAACCCTCCTCCAGTTTCCTTCAACCGATTTTTCTCCCTCATCTCGGTTACGATACTCTTCCGTTCTTTCCTTGCGGGGAATCTGCTGATACTGGTACAGGTCGAAGCGAGCATGTTTAATTTCAGAATAATATTGGTTGGCCTGCTCCTGAGTGCTGTCCTCCTCAATTAATAATAGCCGCGATTCATCCAGTGAAGAAATTACTTCGCCGTAGTACTCGGCCGTAACTAACTGCCCGATCTGATTGACCTCCGTTACCATGTTAGTGGTAGCGCCAACTGATAGTCCGTTACCGAAGATACCAAAGGGGTTTACCACGAAAACCAGCACCACCAACGCAATAATCAGTAGCGCATCAACCACGAATCGCCAGTTACTAAACAGCAGACTAATCATCGGTTTGGGGTTCTAGCGATAAGTTCACTTTATCAATCAGCAACTCATCAGAGCGGAAGGAGATGTAAATTTCTTCGTAGCCCAGTGAGCGTAGTAGTTGGTGCAGCATGGTTTGGCAGTGATTCTGGGTGGTTTCTACTATTCCCATGTATTCCAGATTATTGCGGATATCTAGTTCAGCTTCCCGAAAGAAGGCTTCCTGATCGGCTACGCTGATGTTGTTCAGAAAAGAGGATGGATCGGACACCAGGGTGTCTTCCTTGAAACTGGAAGGAGGATAGGAGAAGTTGATGACTTTGATGGGAGGGAGTTTGAGCGTAATTTTCTTTCCGTCAATCCGTACATCATCCTCTGCAATATCGGAAAGGTCAATGCCGGCTTTGATTTTGGCCTGGGAATAGGCCAGAAAACGAGCTTCACTCAACTTAATAAACCAGGCAGTCTTTTTAGTCTTGGTGCCGTGCACAATCTTGTCTACCGTGAACTCGGTAGTGGCCAAGTCACTAGCTTGCTGTAGTTTGCCTACCACCAGTCCTCGTTCCTCTTTCTGGCAAGCGGTAAGCAGCAAGCTACTCAGTAGTCCGATGAGTAAATAGGGTCGCATTAGGCTCTAAATTTCTGGTGTATTTCCTGAACGATCAAGAACAGACAGCGGGCAATACGTCGTTGACCATCCGGACTCAACAGGAACTTAGCTTCTTCGGGGTTATCGTAGAATAAGTTCTCTATTAAAATTGCCGGTCCTAGGGTGTTCCTAAGCACTTTAAACGTGTTTCTTTGGTGTTCTTTTTCTTTGTCTGGGTCCCCATCACTCATATCTTTTCTAAACCTAAACTCAGGGAATTCCTTCTCGTACCATTTAGCGGAAATAGTAGCCAAATCATCACTCTTGGTCTGTCCGGTACTAGTCCAAACTTCAAATCCGTGGGCAGTGCCTCCTTCACCTTCAGTTTCGTGGCTGCTTGCATTAGAATGAAGCGATAAAAAATAGTAATTGTGATTATGCATATAAAGCTGGTTGGCCTTACTCACCCGTTCATCTAAGGTAATGTCTTTCTCTTCATTCACGGTAAGGTTATAGTAGGGAATATTGGCTTCCCGTAGCATGTCAATCAGCTTCCTTCCAATTTGCCGGTTGATTACTCCCTCGTAGATAATAGTGCCGTCGTCGAAAGCGTATTGTTTTCCTGATGTGTTATACTCACCGTTAGTCATTCCGCCGTGTCCGGCATCGATGATCGGCATAAAACCCGTGGTAGTTCGGGTGCGGGTGGTAGTATACTGCTTGCGGTATTTTTCGTAAGCATTCTGCAACTTGACGTCGTAGCGGTTTCGGCGGTAGCCCGAGCCATTGTAGCCGTAAGCAAATGAATCCCAGTCGTAATTACCGTGATTCTTTTCTGAGATAAAATCGATCAACCGGATGCCACGTACCCGCTTATGCTTGATAAAGGCCAGAAAGTCCAGGAAATGATAGTACTCTGATTTATATTGTTTATTCTCAAAATCATGGATGTCAGCGTACTTTACGCTATCCGGTCCGGCATTTTTATCCATACGCGAAGAAAGGTTATGCTCAATATTTTCACCTAGCATCTGAAACAGCCCCCAGGAGGTTGCGTAGAGTGCGTACTCAGGTTCAAGTTTTCGGGCTTCTTCCAGGCGTTCGTATTCCCTTTCGCCCCACAAGTAGTGTTTGGTAGTCCAATGAGGGTAAATGATTGACGGGTGCCGCTCCTGCATTTTCTCCAGATGCCGCTGTATCTCTTTTTCCGACTTTTTCTCTTTCTCCATCTTGAGGCGAATCAATCTCCATAGCCGGTGTCCCTCAAATAGGATTTTAGGCTTGCCGTTCAGTAAATGCCCTCTGCCGGAAGACTCTACCTCAATGACGGCTTTTACTACTGGCATAGATAGTTCGATCTGCTCCTCTTGAAATAAAAGCGCAATCTGTTTCTCTATTTTTTCATCGTTCAGAATTTTATCGTGTAGATTATCCTGAAGCTGCACAAATCCACCCAGCGCTTTCTCACTTGGTACGGAAAGAGCCTGGGTAGATAGCTGCTCCCGAGCGGTTGTAATGGTTGTTTCATTGGTTATACCGGCTTCGCGATCCTGTAAAGCGTTCTGCAAATCAAAGTCCCAGTTGTCAATATCTACATCATTAGTAAGTGGGGGTTGCGGAGCTTTTTCGGTTCCATCGTCCGTCTTAGCCGGAGTGGTATCGCGGTTCCAGCGGTTTTGCAGATATTTCAGTGATTTGTCGCCAAAGTAAAAGGCAATCATCATTAAAAAAGCAGTTTCAAAAAACTCAAATTGTTGCCTGATTAAAGCAAGCTGATCGCCAGTGTAGTACTCGTTACCAAAGCTGACGATCAGTAAAGACAATCCTCCGAGCAAAAGAGTGAACGCAATCATCCCCCGAACCGTACCCGGCGGCAAGCCAAAGGTCTGGCTACGGTAAGGATTCTTATCCGGAGCCTCTAGGTCCTTATCACTTACCGGATACCCTGCCTTTTTCAACTGACGAGCTTCCTCTATTTTTCTCCAGTCTTCATCGGTGAGTCCGTAATTAATATTGTAATGGTAAACCGACCACATAAAATATCGCAAGAAAACCGCAACCCAGACTACGGATACTATCAGCCCTAATGCCTGAAATAGATTTTGGTGCTGAAAGTAAACGAACAATGCACTTAACAGCCCGGCCAAGGTTAATACCAAGGTAAGCAGACTAGTACCTGAGAAAAAGAGTTTGTGATGAACTTTCTGATTGGCCCGGTCGCGAAGGCTAGGGGGGGTATAGAAACGAACTAGCAACCAAACGATAACTCCTACTGCCGCCACCTGAGTTATTCCGTCGGTAAATTGCTCCCCATCGGGTCCCATAATGGGGGTCAGAAAAAAGATAATGGCTAAAGCCATCAGTATTGTTCCTCCTATCTGTACCAATAGCGTTTTGACTTCATCGCTAACTTTTACATTAGACTTTTGCTTACTATGGTTTTCTTCAGCCGCGTTTTGTTTTGTTTCTCTTTCTTCAGGTGTTTGCTTTGCGGTGGTCATATTGGTTGTAGTTTGGCTTGTTCAATCCAGTCTTCGTCTAAAATCCGAAAGGTGACTTCTTCTCCCACCAGAAGTAATGCGCTTATTCGCTGATAAAAGCGTTGAAATGCTAGACGGGAATGGGTAATCATCTTTTCGGAAGATGAGGTTGTGACACCATCAGCAATAAGTATACAGCCCTGGGTATCCTGGTGCGTATTACCGATATGGACGTAGACGTTATCAAATCCCTCAATATCTTCAATTTCCAGATGATGCTTAAACCAGGGGAAGCGCTGACGGTAGGCCAGGGTGAGGGGCGTATTATTAAGATTAAACCGGAGTGGGTATTTTCCGGCCGGGATACGGGTTTCTCCCGCTACCTTTTCTGCTTTAAAAGTATCCTCCAGGGTATAGGCAAAAAACTTGTTTTTCAAAAAAAGAAGCCCTAGCGATGTTTTTCCATCATCCAAATAACGCAGTACAGTGATAGTACTATTGCCCAAATGTTCTCCTTCAACTGATATTGCTTTTAGCCTTTCTTCTAGTTGTGAGATTTTCTTTTCTAGCTTGATTACCTCAGCCGAAGGTTGGGTAACAGCGAACTTAGACCCAGTCTGAGGACCTGATACAAGCTGGTTTTTATCACCTTTAACTGCAGTAGTTACTGCTTTAAATCCCTTCTCTAATAGCAGAACGATGTAGCCAATAAAGCCTATAATCCATAGCCAGATGTCTTCCAGGAGTTCAGGATTAGTGAGGAAGAGTAGCACTGTAATAGTGAGCAGGGCCACAAACAGTAGGGCAGTGACTTGTTTCAAGGTTGGTTGTGGTGGTAGGTTGAACCTAAAGTTAGCATTTTAACCTAAATGACATAGGAAGCTAACGTTTTTTCTAATTGACAGCATTTAGATAACCTTATTTGGTACTATAATTCTTAGTAGGCTAAAAGAGTGGTTTGTAACCTTAGACCCAGCAGATGTACGTCTTGCAAATCAATAAAATCTGCCATTACCCATTATACTGTGCACAGTGATCGTTGCACAGAGGCACTTACACTTGCCAGTTAGTATGATAAATACTTCGGCACTAATAAGAACACTAGCGACAGCTATTCTAAAAAAAGTTGAAGGTAAAACGAGTTTTGTCTCCCTGTAAATATTTGGTTTCTGTGGTGAGAAAAGAGTTAGCCTAATATTTTCGCTTTATTATACTCCCAGTTCATCCGATCAATATTGGAAACAGATATTTCTTGAGGACATTCAACTTCACAGGCACGGGTGTTAGAACAGTGACCGAATTCCTCTTCATCCATTTGGGCTACCATATTCAATACTCTTTTGCGAGCTTCAACCTGGCCTTGGGGTAGTTTGGCTAAATGGGAAATTTTAGCGGCAGTGAATAGGGCAGCACTTCCATTTTTACAAGTGGCCACACAAGCCCCACAACCAATACAGGCTGCTGAGTCAAAAGCGGATTCAGCTTGATCATGCGTGATGGGAATGGCATTAGCTTCTGGGGCATCGCCCACCGGAGTAGAGATAAAACCACCTGAAGTAATGATTCGGTCTAAGGCTGAACGATCTACCCGCAAATCGCGAATTACGCTAAATGAACCTCCTCGGAAAGGTTCAATATAAACGGTTTCACCATCTTTAAAACTTCGTAAATGCAACTGACAGGTACTCGTTCCGGCTAAAGGGCCGTGAGCCCTTCCATTGATGAATAACCCGCAGCTACCACAAATTCCTTCTCTACAATCATGATCAAATTCTACTGGACTCTCATCTTTGACGATGAGGGTTTCATTGAGATAGTCTAGCATTTCCAAAAAGGACATATCCGGATGTAATCCTTCCAGTGTATAATCTATCAGCTTGCCCTTAGCATTAGCATTAGGCTGCCTCCATATTTTGAGATATAGTTTCATCGTTTGTAGTTTCTGGTGGTCAATTTGGTTTCTTCAAATACCAGCGGTTCTTTAATCAAGTTAGGCTCTAATCCTTCGCCCGGGTAATCCCAACAGGAAATGAAGCAGAAGTTGTTATCATCGCGCATGGCTTCTCCGTCTTCGGTCTGGTACTCCTCCCGAAAATGCGCACCGCAGGATTCGTTACGGGTAAGTGCATCCCAACACATCAGTTCGCCCAATTCCAGGTAATCGGCTACCCGACCAGCCTTTTCTAGTTCAGAATTTACTTCTCCAGGTGCGCCGGGTACTTTCAGTTCTTGCCAAAAATCTTCCCGTAGGGCTTTAATCTTCTCAATTGCCTTTTTCAATCCAGCTTCACTGCGAGATACGCCACAATAGTCGTAGATAATTTTTCCTAGTGTTTTATGAAAATAATCGGTCGTTTTGGTTCCGTTGATGGAAGTGAGCCTCTCGAGCAGCTGTACCGCAGATTTTTCTGCCGTTTCAAACTCATCCGCTTTCGTATCAATCGGACCTGTTTTAATTTCATCGGCCAAATAATTACCGATGGTGTAGGGGATGATAAAGTAACCGTCTACGCAGGCTTGTAAAAGGGAGTTAGCTCCCAAGCGATTCGCGCCGTGATCGGAAAAATTGCACTCACCTAATGCGTAAAGTCCGGGTATGGTTGTACCAAGTTCGTAGTCTACCCACAATCCACCCATAGAAAAATGCGCGGCCGGAGCAATCTTCATGGGTTCTGTGTAGGCATTAGTTCCCACTATCTTTTCGTACATTCGAAAGAGGTTGCCGTAGCGTTCTCGTATCTTCTCTTCTCCGTATTCTTGGATCGCAGTTTTAAAATCCAGGTAAACGGCATTTTTCATCGGCCCTACTCCGTGTCCGGCGTCAATCCGCTCTTTGGCCGCCCGGGAAGAAATATCCCGCGGGGCTAGATTGCCGAAGGCTGGATAGCGCCGCTCCAGGTAGTAATCCCGTTCATCTTCCGGAATATCGTTCGGGTGACGGACATCTCCGGCCTGTTTGGGTACCCAAATCCTACCATCGTTCCGCAAAGATTCTGACATCAAGGTTAACTTAGACTGGTGTTCACCCGATTGGGGTAGGGAAGTAGGGTGAATCTGCGTCCAACTTGGACTAGCCATGAAAGCTCCTTTCTTGTGAGCCCGCCAGATGGCCGAGCCATTACAGCCCATGGCCAGGGTGGACAGGTAGACAATTTTTCCGAAGCCGCCCG
>CAKZYJ010000397.1 GCA_937884755.1 uncultured Flammeovirgaceae bacterium | reverse complement strand
GACTCGAACCTGAAACCTACTGCTTAGAAGGCAGTTGCTCTATCCAGTTGAGCTAATGGACCAGAAATTAAGACCGCAAATTTAGAGATTCTAACCGGAAAATACCAGTACTGTTGCGAGGATGTTGTTGATGGTTGTCATTGGCTGTCTGACTATAAATATCCCTGCGCCTGAAGGCTAAACAGTTCGGCGTACTTTCCTTCTTGCGCGAGTAGTTCTTCGTGGGTTCCGATCTCTCGTAGTTGGCCTTTCTCCAGTACCAGAATCCGGTCGGCCATGCGGACGGTAGAGAAGCGATGGGAGATGAGTACGGCGGTTTTGCCTTCCGTCAGGTCGGAGAAGCGCTGGAAAACCTCGTATTCGGCTCGAGCGTCCAGAGCCGCGGTGGGCTCATCTAAAATGAGCACCTGAGCATCGCGCATGTAGGCCCGGCTGATGGCGATCTTCTGCCATTCACCGCCCGATAGGTTCACGCCCTCAGCAAAGCGGCGGCCAATCATCTGCTCGTAGCCCTGCGGTAGTTTCTCAATCACCTGGTTGGCCATGCCCCGGTAGGCGGCATCGTCAATCTTGGATAAGTCTTTACGCTCGTCAATATTACCCACCGCAATGTTGGTCGCGGCCGTCATCTGGTAGCGAACAAAATCCTGAAAGATTACCCCGATGCCCGCGCGCAGTTGCTCCGGGTTGTAATCCCGTAAGTCCTTGCCATCCAGCAGAATCCGCCCTTCGGTAGGATCATAAAGGCGGGAGACCAGCTTAATCAGCGTAGTCTTTCCGGCTCCGTTTTCCCCCACAAACGCCAGCTTCTCACCCGCTTTCAGGGTGAAGTTCAGGTTTCTTACCGCCCATAAATCCGTATTCGGATACTTAAAACCCACATTCTCAAAGGTAAAGCCCTGCTGAATGGGCTGAGGAAAATCAATAGTGCTGGGCGAATCCGACGATTTCTGTGACTGAATTAATGGTTTCACGCTGAAGAAATCGAAGAAATCTTGCAGGTACAAAGCGCCCTGAGCCATGCTGGAGAACTGGTTCAGGATAGATTCCAATTGACTACGCAGCCGGGCGAAGGAACCGGCTAAAAAGGTAAGATCACCCAGGGTAATCTGCCCGTTTACGGTTTGCAGTACAATGATGACGTAAGCAGCGTAGTAGCCAATACTGCCGATAGCCGCGAGCGCGCTGCCCCAGCGGGCCCGGGAGATGGCGATCTGGCGGTTGGCCTGGTAGTACTTATCGGCCAGGGCGGCAAACTGATTTACCAGGTAATCGGACAAGCCGAAGATCTTCACTTCCTTGGCAGTTTCGTCGCTGGCGCCAATATAGCGGTAATAGTCCAGCTCCCGTCGTTCGGGCGTCCACTGATGGTTGAGCGAGTAAGTGCGTTCATTAAAGTGGGTTTCTCCCAGAAAGGCGGGTATTACCGCAATGGCAATCAGGGCGATTAGCCAGGGGCTGAGGGCAATTAACCCAACAGCCAGGAAACCGATGGTGATCAGGCTCTGAAACTGTCCTAGCACCTGTGACATCAGCGCGGTGCGGCGGGTGGTTTGTCTGCGGGCGCGCTCCATTTTATCGTAGAAATCAGCGTCCTCAAACTGCTGCAAATCCAGGCTACCGGCGTGTTTCATCAGCCGCACCGAGGTTTCGTTGGCAAACTTATCGCCCAGCAGACTGTCCAACAGCACAGTAGAACGATTGATAGCGTCGGACACAATGGCGATAGCGAACTCAATACCGATGAGAGTGAACAGGTAATTCAGATCAGTATCGCCCGAGGTTTGGGTGAGCCGCACTACCTCATCGATGATCAGCTTGCCAATGTAGAGGGTAGTAACCGGTACGGCGGCCCGGACAAATCGAAGAACAACATTGGCAGTAAACAGGGTAGGGCTAGTTTGCCAGATAAGCCGGAAGAAGGGCGGTAGGGTGCGTAGTGCCCGGAACCGCTCTTTAAGTGATAGTTTTTCGGACGATGAAAACTGGGATTGGGACTTTTTTGCCATAAATGTCTCCTGAGAAAGCTCTCCGGAAAGGTAGACGAATGAAAAACTAAAAAATTGCTAAACTGATAAGGTACCCCACCTGAAGTTAGTTCCGTAGTCATGGCATAGTAAATATCCGAGCGAAACTGTATCTTCCCGACTAAACTCACTTTCTATGCTCCCCCGCCGCCAGTTTGTTCAGCAATTATCCGCCCTCACTTTAGGAACCACCTTGCTACCTAAAGTAGGGCTATCTCATGCCAGCACGGCTAAAGTGTATACCGTAACCGGAGCGATTGATGCCAGTGAGTTGGGCACATGTCTTACCCACGAGCACATAATGTCTAACTTTGGTGGAGAGCGAAGCTATGATCCAAACTACGATGTATCGGCGCTGAAAGCGCAAGTAATTCCTTACCTTAAAAAAATCAAGTCACTGGGAGTAGATAGCATCTTGGATTGCACTACCGCTTACTTTGGGCGGGATGTGCAATTATTGCGAGAGCTTTCGGAAGAAAGTGAGCTGTACCTGATTACCAATACCGGCTACTACGGAGCGGCCAACGATCGTTACGTGCCCGAACACGCTTACGAAGAATCGGCGGAGCAATTGGCCGAGCGTTGGGTAGCGGAGTTTGAACGGGGGATTGACGGAACGGACATCCGGCCGGGCTTTATCAAGATTGCTGCCGATGGCGGGGAGGTATCGAAGATCGACCAGAAACTGATGCGAGCAGCGTTAAAAACCAGCCGGGATACCAACCTAACCATTGCCTGCCATACCGGAAATAATCCGGCGGTGCCTCAACTTGCACTTCAACTAATGGAAGAGGAAAGTACGGAGCCGCAGCGCTGGATATGGACTCACGCCCACCAAATGAATACAGCTGATGAACTGCTAAAGATGGCGCAGCAAGGCCTATGGATCTCGCTGGATGGATTACGAACAAATGAGAGTTATGGTGCTAGAAATCATAAAGTTATAAATCACCATGTCCAGCTTTTGCAGACCCTGAAGGACGGTGGGCTACTCGCTCAGGTGCTGATTTCACACGATGGCAACTCCTTTCCTAGAGGTGGGGCTATCCGCCCTTATGAAGCTATCTTTACCCGCTTTATTCCCTTACTGAAGAAGAACGGATTTACTACCGAAGAAATTGATCAGTTGCTCCAAGTAAACCCTCAACGAGCGTTTGCCATTTCGTAAAAGGAGATTCTGATTAGCGAAGCGGACCAGCAATAAAAACTCTAGCGTTTTGCGGAGATACCGTTCCGGTAGCATCAGACGGACCGCTCACGTAAGCGACAAACCGCCCGTCGTTAGATAATACTGGGCTTACGTTAGACTGTTGGCTTCCTACCGTCAGATTAACCAACTGTCCATTGATATACGCATAAATATCAAAGGTAAAGTTTGTGTCCGGTACCCCCAGATTATTAGCCGAAGAGGAAAATACAATCACGTTACCGTCGGCTGAGATGTCAGGATTCTGGCTTATTCCGTTGGCATCTGCTGGAGTAAGTCGAGTATAGCGAGGTACGGGCTGGTCAAAGAGGAAAACATCCAACAGTCCGTTATTGTCCTCCGCCCCGGTCAGATCACTCATTTCCGATGCAAATACCACGAGTCGACCATCGCCGTTAATTCTCGGACTATCTGAGAAGTTGGTAGAGCGAGTAATTGGAGCGTTGCTGCCCGTTTGGGCATCGTAGAGCCACACACGGGGAGATTGCTGAGGGTTAAGAACATCTACATCAACCCACGTGTGGAAACGACCATTCGTTGAGAAATCAGCCGGTTGCCCATTGCTAACGACGGCACCCTGCAAGGTTTGTAAGGGAGCTACCACATGATTTAAATTGATATTTACTGCTATCTGTTGTCCATTGGGGGAAATCACATTCGTAAAAGCAACTAAGGGCGTGATTAGGGGTATCAGAGATGTAGGATCCTGAACACCTTCTTGAATGGGAATTACTGTATTGTTCTCCCAAAGATAGATCGCTGTAGGGCTGGTTGGTAACGCCGGACTTTGGGAGGCAGTGAATAGCACCCGATTACCGTTATCAGAAATGCTCGCTGAAAAAGCATTGCTGGCTAAGTTAGGAGAAAGTAGTAGCCAGGTATTATTTTGACGATCAAGGCGGTAAACATCCGTAAAGTTATCCTGATCGTTAGGCACTAGCTGGGCTGAGGTAGTTACCACCACGAAGCGCCCGTCACCAGAAATAGCAATGCCCGCCAAGGCACCATTCGCCAACTCGTTAGGTAGAGCTAAATTATTAAATCCGGTAGGAAGAATGGCTGCCGGTGCCGGGTTATTATTGCCATTATTACCATCGTCAGGCTGTGGCTCATCGCCTTGGCAGCTTGCTAAGAAAATAACTAAAACGAGGAAGAGAAAGTAGTGAGAATTTTTCATGAGATAGAAAGTTCTATTAGCGACTAGATTACTTATTCATTTAGTTGATAGAACTTGTTCACGAAAAGTCATCACCTATCTTCTATTTTTTGCAATATTTCACTACTCTGGCTCTGGTAGGGATTGTCACGGTTAGCCAAATCTTTTAGTAAGGATTTAGCTTGTTCCCTTTGATCGCTTTTTAGGTACGATAGTGCTAGATACCATTGGGCAGATGTACGAAAAGAAGATTGCTCACTGTTGACTACGGTCGTCAGGTAATCAATAGCTGAATCGGACTGCTCATCGGCTAGAGAAGTTACTCCAACATAATAATTTAGCGTATCATTGGTTGGATCAGCTTCTAACAAAGGTTGCCAATACTCAAGTGCCTCAGCGTACTCTTCTAGTTTGTACGATACCATTCCCTCGGCAAAATCAGTATTAGTACTGTAGCCTAGCGTAGTGGGTAGCCCTTCCGCTGGGGTGAAGTAAGCAGCATAAACTGATTCGGGTGACGAAGTTTGTAAATTAAATACCCACCATCCGGCTAAAATCAGTAAGGCTACCGAGGCTGCAATTGCCATTGGAAAGTAGGAGCGACGGCGGGGCATGGCAACTATCTTAGTTTCCGCCTCGAAATTTTTTTCGTGTATTTGATCCAGTAGCTGGCGTAGCGATTCCGTTTCTACCGAAGAAATTAGTTGGCGGTGTAGCTCTACTTCTTGACGAAGCTGCTCGTCAGTGGCCATTTCGGTTTCAAATTGCTCTCGTTCAGCAACCGAGAGGTTGCCGTGAATATAGTCTTCCATTTTTTCAAAAAGTTTTTCGTCCATGTGTGTGGTCTTATGCTTGGTTAAGCACTATTTTTTTCAGCCGTTGCATACAGCGATATTTCTCATTTTTGGCGGTGGCATCGCCAATGCCCAGTGCAGCGGCAATTTCCTGCATCGTTTCTTTGAGAAAATAGAATCGCTTCAGTAAATCCTGACAACGTTCGCCCAGTTGAGCGAATTGTTGTTGGAACTGTTGCTGCTCTTCCTGATCGATCCAGTTTATCAGTACGTCGGCTTCAGCTTCGGGCTCTACGTAATCTTCTTGCTTTACTTCGTAGCGGTGGCTGGCTTTTTTCATTTTGTCCATCCAACGAAGCTTGCAGATCTGAACGAGATAAGTACTCATTTTCACACCCTCTCGTAGCTGATATGCTCCTGAGCGGATATTATTCCAGAGAGCAATCATGCCTTCCTGAAAAATATCTTTGGCATCATCTTCACTGCCTCCGTACCGCTGTACTTGTTGGCGTACTGCCGGAAAATTCTCTATGTAGATATGCTCAAACACGTCAGCTTCATTATTTAATAATCCTCGATAAAGCGACTGATCAGTGTACGTTGATAAGCGAGCAATTCGTGCGGCCATAATCACAGTAAGTAGTTCATCAAACTGTGAAATATACGCATATACTAGTTGAAAACGGACAATTGATAATTGAAAATAAATGAAATAGTAGTAATCCGTATTTCTATCTACTAACAACATTTTGTTCTGAGATTAACAATTGTCTTCAATGTTCAACGTATTTTGCCAGCATCTATCTATCGTTTCTGGTCTTCAGTAGTGAATAGAATTGGAAAGGAAAAGGTCATCAGGAAATCTGAGAAAATTCTTGAAGATATTCAATGGACTTGAGTAGTTATTAACAACTAGTCTGATCGTTGACCGGTAAGGAAGGAATGATTGAATGAGTGAACAGTTGAATACTAATTCTGCATTCATCCACCCTCTCATTCAATCATTAATAACTTCACTTATTTCAGCTACTGAACTAAATATTGGTAATTGCTTAAAAGTTGCCGTCGGTAAAAAAACTGATTCCGTACAGTACAATTTCGTAAACGGACAATACCACGGTAACAATTCCAATCCCTATCTCTACAATTACGGCAAACAGGGTGGCGTAAGCGGCGATTACTGATTTTCTTGATTCTTTCATTGGTCTGAGTGTTTATTTCGGACATATTCGGAAAAGCCGCTGGTTCAGGCGGCTGATCTCCGGAGCTTAAATGGTTTGATTAATAATTTGGATTAGCGGAAGGCGTAGCTTGCCAGGTGTTAGGCTCCCTATTCTGATTGCCCCATGTACTGTTCGCGGGAGGATAGCTTTCCTGTCCGTACTGTGTGTTGGGCGAGTACTGCTCGTAGTATTGATTATTCTGGCTGGGGTACCCACCGTCAACTGGTTGGCTTGGTTGAGTAGAGTAGTCCTGGTAGTTTGGCTGGCGTTGGTTAGGGTTATTACCGTACCCATCCATCATTCGCTGCTGAATCTGCTGAAGAGCTTCCCTGAGCGGGATTACCCGACTGACGATTGTTACCATTAGCATTGTAGGGATTAGGGTTATTACCGTACCCATCCATCATTCGCTGCTGAATCTGCTGAAGACGTTGCTGGTACTGAGGGTTGGGTTGAAAGCTATTGGCAACCTGCTCGCCAATACTGATGGTTTGCTGTAGCTGATTGGCCGGACAGATTGTGAAACTTAGCTGGATAGTTCCCATGTTCGGCATGTTGGCCGGGGTAAGATGAATAATGGATACTACTCCCTGGTAGGGCTGTCCGTTACGGTTACCGGATATTGAAGCTTCCAAACATTCCAGCTTGAAGCCCTGGCTGGCGGCAGTCTGAGCGTACTGCTTTATCATCTGGTTCTGCTGCATGCGGGCGCTGGGTGAAAGGTTGCTTAGCATTACCTGACCAAGCTCGCCTCGTAAACCAGCCAATGCAGTTTTTCGCCAGCTTTCGTCAAAGTTAGTGCCCATCATAGCGGCGTATTGGGTCATTCCCAGTGAGCGTAGCAGTTCGCCCTGCGGGCCGACGATATCCATCTTTTGTTTTAGGGGCTGACCGGTGTTGGGGTCGGTAGCAAAGTCCTGTACTATCTGCCAACCGGCAGGTACTGTATACGAACCAGTGGACATCTGAAGGCCCTGATCATACACCTCTACCTTTTGTCCTGAGCCGGTATTCTGGCCCACCCCGGCAGTAGAATACTGATTGGTGGGATTTACATTACCGTAGCCCGTTTGCCCATTGGCAGAACTGATCAGTAAAGTAGTGATAGACGTGATAAGAATGGCTATGAATTGAAGTTGAATAGATTTCATGATCGTTATGTTTGATTAGTTAAGTTATTTACTCATCTATCGAGCGAACTCCCGTAGGGTCATCACCCGTCAGAAAAAAAATTTCCGCTTAAAGCCAAAAAAGCCGGTTGTATCTCGGTGCAACCGGCTTGATTAGCATAAAACACTGTCTCTAATCAGTTCAATAATTCGGTTTTATCTTATTCCAACCTTCCATATTCCCCCATTGATAGGTTGAATCAGGGTGCCAGCCGGGTGGTTCGGGTATGTGCTTATTAATCTGATCGATGTATTGATCGTGGGCTCTGCCTCGGTACACCCAGTACTGTTCAAAAGTGGGATTGGCGCGATAGCTAAACGCAATCTGATTCTCAACTTCCATCACTTCTGTCAGTTTGCCGAGGGGGCTAAGGATGACCGACGCGCTGACCATGTTTACGTAACCAGATATTGGATTGGGATACAGTACCCGCACAATCCCTTCGCAGGCCTGCCCATCCAGCTCTCCGCTGAACGGAGCTTCCAAGTATTGATATACACTGTCAATTTTCACGTAGTTGGCAAGATACTGGGCTTCAGTAGGGTTATTGGCGGAAAATGTACCTAGCACCAGATTATCCAGATGGCTTAAAAGCCCGATCCGAATGAGCGAGTCTACCTCTGGCTGGAATTTGTAAAAATCAGTCGCTTTTCCCCACTGATAGCTTCCCCAATGTTCCCGGCACCGGATGATCTCGCCCGTAGGGCCATTGAAGCTAACCATAAAGCGGTATTCTTCACGATTATTATAATTGTGATAACCGTACGTCTGGGGAGGAGTGTATACATCTTGCTGAAGTAGCCAGTTGGTAGGAATAGTGTAGGCCCCTCGCATCATTTGTAAGCCCTGATCGTACACTGATACCTGCTTGGTAGAAGAATCGGAAGGATGATGACTTTCGGTAGTAGGTAAACTAGCCAGTACCACTGGCTGATCAGTAGAACTGATGGAGGGCTTTTCCATAAAACTAACGATCATTACCACAAAACAGGTAAAGAAGATAACTTTAAATACTGAGGGAGAATATTGAGAAGAAGTCATGATTTAGAGAATTAAAGGTTCATCAGTAGATAGAACCCGTAAGGCAAAGGTCATCCTCAATAAGCACCTTTTCTATAATGTATTCAGATGTTCAGGTGTTCATGTAGCCGCTGTGCGGTGTTCGTGAATATCTTTGAACACCGGTCGCCGGGCGCTTGAACAGCGTTTCACGCCGACTTGAACACTTGAACATCATTCCATGACGGCCCGAACACCGTTTCACGCCGACCCGAACACAAAAAAGCCCGCAGCTTATCGCCGCAGGCTCAGAGAGTCAGATTCCAAAGGTTAGTTTAGTAGGGATACTGAGGGTTGATTTGCTGCCAGTCACCTTGTAGGGAGTTAGGGTCAAAGCTAGGATCGTCAGTTCGGTAGTAATCTCCTAAACCGTTGGTGTAGTTGTAGTCGTACTGACCATCCAGGTGCATTTCCTGTCCGGAGTAAGGATCGTTGAAGGTGCTGCGCTCGTGCATCTGATCAATAAAGGCATTGTGGCTGCTGTAATCACTTCCGCTGCTGTTATACGAACCACTGTTACGAAGATTATTCATATAACTGTTATACGAAGCGTCCTGTACCTGGCTCATAGACTGCATGTTTTGCTGATGAGCGTTGAAGGCAGCCTGGTTGTTGGCCATCCGCTGTCGGTGAGCTGCCGCTGACTGCGCTAATCTTTGCTGACCTTGTACCTGAATTTGCTGCATCACTCGTTGGTTAATTTGATCCATACGCTGCTCGTAGGCGGGGTTTGATACAGTATTTTTTCCCATTTCCCGGGTGGCGGCTAGGGACTTCTGGAAGTGGCTGGCAGGGGCTACAAAAATTGTCAAAGGCATTACCATTCCCGCTTCGCCCATGGCGGTCATCTGGGTGCACTTCACAAATCCGAGTATCCCCTTGTACGGCTGTCCGTTTCGCTGACCGCTGATTTCCATTTCTAAAGCGTTAACGCGCATACCTTGGCGGCTTAGTTTCTGGGCCATCTTCTGGAACTGAGGCATGGCTTCTCCTTCGCGGCTAATTTGGATATTTCCTACGGAAACCTGCGTTAGTTCGTTCCCAATCATTTTAGGGATCACCTCCCGGTAAGCCTGCTCAAAGCTTTTACCAGTCATGGCACCGTAGGGGTTGATTTCCATAAAATTTCGGGAGAACTCACCGTTAGGCCCGAAGTACTCTAACTTGTATCGTACCGGGCGAGCGGTGTTCGGGTCAAAGGCAATGTCTTGACTGATGTTCCAGCCGGTAGGCAGAATTACGGTGCAAACCGGCATTTGTAGTCCCTGATCGTAGATTACTACCTTCTGGCCAGGATTATTCTGTGCAGTTGAGTTCATAGTTTGGTTGGTGTGAGTGGCTGAATTTCCGAATAGCTGGCCAGCAAAGAGACTGCTTAGGATAAATAATACGCTGGCGAAGATGATATTTTGTTGTCGGTGGATTAGATTTTTGAAGAAGTTCATCGTGCTGAGGTTTTGGATATTCTGAATCATTTACTCATCTATAGAGCTAGCTGATCATAGGTCATCACCCTGATGAAAAATTTTTTCAATTTTTTTCAGCACTACGGAAAATACCTCCATACACTAGAATAAAGCCAACCGCATGCAGTTTTGAAATTCTCCGATAACAACAAAAAGCCCGCAGCTTATCAGCCGCAGGCTTCGTTAGTTGGTTAGCATGGTTGATTTAGTAGGGGTACTGGGGTTCAATCTGTTGGTAGTCGCCCTGCAATGAGTTGGGGTCAAAGCTGGGATCGTCGGTGCGGTAGTAATCTCCTAATCCGTTGGTGTAGTTGTAGTCGTACTGACCATCCAGGTGCATCTCCTGTCCGGAGTAAGGGTCGTTGAAGGTGCTGCGCTCGTGCATCTGATCAATAAAGGCGTTGTGGCTGCTGTAATCACTTCCGCTGCTGTTATACGAACCACTGTTACGAAGATTATTCATATAACTGTTATACGAAGCGTCCTGCGCCTGGCTCATGGACTGCATATTCTGCTGATGAGCGTTAAAAGAGGCTTGTCGATTTGCCATACGTTGTCGGTGGGCTGCCGAAGCTTGCTGCATTCTCCGCTGACCATCTGCTTGGATCTGCTGCATCGCTCGTTGGTTGATCTGCTCCATTCGCTGCTCATAGGCAGGGTTTGACACAGTATTCTTACCAATTTCCCGAGAGGCCGCTAAAGCATTTTCAAAGTGGTTAGTAGGAGCTAAAAAGATATTAAATGGCATTACCATACCCACTTCACCCATGGCGGTCATCTGGGTTGCTCTCATAAATCCGAGTACCCCTTTGTACGGCTGACCATTGCGCTGACCGCTGATTTCTATTTCTAGTGCATTCATTCTCATGCCCTGTTGGCTTAGTTTCCGGGCAGTTTTCTGGAATTGGGGCAAAGCTTCAGCTTCGGGGCTAGGCTTGATATTTCCTACAGATACTTGAGTTAACTCATTGCCAATCATATTAGGAATGGCTTCTCGGTACGCTTGCTCAAATCTTTTTCCTGTTGTAGCTCCGTACTGCTTCATTTCCTTGAATATGCGAGATAACTCACCGTTTGGCCCTGAGTATTCCAGTTTAAAACGGACCGGACGAGCGGTATTAGGATCAAAAGCAATATCTTGATTTACTTTCCAGCCTTCAGGCAAAGTTACTGTAGAGATAGGCATTTGTAGTCCTTTGTCATAGATCACTACTTTTCCATTCTCTTCACGGTAAGAAGCTGGGGTGTTAGCATTTATCTCACCACCAGTGTAAGACCCAGCTTCGCTGGGGTATTCGTTGTATGCACCGTACTCACTGTAAGTATCATCTTCACTGTCAAATAGTGCTATTCCGATGATTACAATAATTACGGCTATGGCTGAGATCTTTTGGGTTCTGGTTAGTTTTTTAAAGAAGTCCATTGTATTGAGGTTAGAATTTTCTGATTTGTTTAACTATGTATAGATGTACTTCACCTTAGGTCATCACACTAAGCGAAAAATTTTCTAAATTTTTTTAGGAGGACTAAAGTTCAGTGTTATAGTGTTTAAGTATTAAGGTGTTATGGTTTTCAGGTGGTCAGCATTTACCATAACACCATCTTACTTCCGTTTTCGCCGGAACACCAATCCTCCGGCTAACAGCAGGAAGGTCAGACCGGACGCAATAATCCAGGGTATATGTTTACCGGAAGAGATTTTAACTTTCTGATTATCACCGGTAAGCACAAGGCCGCCCCAGTAGTAGGGCGACTGCAGAGCGCCTTCAGCTTCATCCATAAAACTGAGCTTAGCCGCCCTCAGGGCCTGGGCAACGCCCATGTCTGCTTTCAGGTTTTTGTAAAATTTGGCGGCAATGGCACTCGACTGCTGATCGTCGATACTCCACAGGCTATACACCACACTAGGGCAGCCGGCGTAGCGAAAGGCATGGGCTAATGATAGCACTCCTTCCCCACGGCGGTAACGGCCCAGCCCGGTTTCACAGGCAGTGAGCACGGCCAGTTGA
Organism: uncultured Flammeovirgaceae bacterium; assembly: GCA_937884755.1. Lineage (GTDB taxonomy): Bacteria > Bacteroidota > Bacteroidia > Cytophagales > Cyclobacteriaceae > Tunicatimonas. Next base: position 12,343 of record CAKZYJ010000397.1, on the reverse strand, counting down.
GCGTTTAATGGCTCGCTGTACAGTTCGTAGGTGTATAGGTAACCATCCTGCTCGGTGGCTGGCTCGGGGGCCAGTGCCAGGAAACTGTACAGCGGCCGATCATTTTCCAAACGAGCGTGAGTACCGAAGTGTAGGATACTGGCCTGAGGTGCCTGCTCTAGTAATTTGGTTTCTGTAGCCGACTGGGCTATCAACGAAGCCCCCCAACCTTCTTCTTCAATCCGTTCTACAAACGCCTGCGACCAGGGCGTTCGGAGCCAGGTCAGGAACACCGAATCGGGCAATTGATTTTGGGGTAGTTGCTCTAAGTAGGCATCCTTCAAGTCAGCGGTGAAGCCGGGAGCTACGCCTAGCACTCCTTCACCCGAACTGTCGGGGATAACTTCGGTAAGGGTGTGGCCGTAGTACAGGCAATAGTCGCGAATGAGCCAGGGCCAGTCGGATGCATTACCCGCATTGGTAACCGGCTGAGTAAGTAGAGTCTCGAGGTTGAAGTAGTGCAAAGGACCATCGGCCAGCACCTTTATCGGAAGCTGAGTAGGCAAATTAAGCGGTTCCCACAGTTGCTGGTAGAGCCAGTACCCTAATCGGGCCTGACGCTCATTGTCTTGCTGGGTTTTTAGCAGGTTTTGATAGACTTGCAGCGAATCGGCCCCACCGGACTGCACGGAGAGCCAGTGAGAGGTAAGTCCGTCAGCATCAATTTGAACAGCTAGCAGCGCGGTATCCAGATAGAAGTAGGCCAGCACCGAATGAGCTTGCTCCTCCAAGGTTTGCTGAAGCCGCTGTAAATCCAGCGACTGCGACTCAAAGCGGGCCTGATAGTACTGAGGGTACTGAGTCCGGAGTTGCTGCTGATACTCCTGCCAGCGTTGTAGAATAATCTGCCGCTGCTCATTCATTTGGGTAGAAAGGTCTTCCTCGTTCTCGTTTTGCTCCCGGGCCAGGGCAAACTGAAGCTGCTGTTTTAGCTCGTTGCCTAGCGCAATGGTAGAGTCGGGTACCCCGGCAAACTTCACCGCTTCCCGGTCTTTAAATGCCGCCTGAATGGTAGCCCCCCGACTGGCCTGAATGCAGTTCAGCAACTGGTTTTGCCAGAAAGTTTGATCAGTATCCGCTTGCGCTAACGCTCGGTGGGCCAGCACGGCTCCCTGCTGATACACCTCCCGAATCTGGTCGGCTACTCCCTCCCAAAGTGCCGCATCGTTAAAGAGCGACTGAAATGTAGGCAGCCAGACCTGTACCGCCGTAAGGATACCGGCCAAGCGGTTTAGTTCATTAGAGGAAAGGGTGGTTTTCTGTAAGTACTCTCTCAGTTGAAAATTAATCAAGTCCAGCACAAAGGGATGGTACTGCTGAATGCTCAGCGAATCAAAGCTAAGGCTATCGGAAGCTTGTCCGCTGGCACTGGCCCAGGACTGATTCAGGTAGTAGTCGGCGCTATCGCGCTGGTAGAGCGTAGTGAAGGCTTGGGCTAGTTGCAGAAGGTTTTCCAGGGTGTAGTAGTGAGCCAGACCAAATCCCTGTTCGTAAATGCCTCGCGAGTCTTGCCAGTACTTTAGGGCCTGGGTGGTGTCCTCATTTTCCCAGGCAATATTTCCCAGTTCGAAGAGGGCATCGGCCCGCTTGGGATGGGTGGAGCCCAGAGTCTGTGCTCTCATTCGTTCAGCCTGCCGGAAATACGTTTGGGCTTGGGATAACTCTTGTTGTTTTTGGGCGATTAATCCCAGATTGAAGATGCTCTGCGCCACCTCGACACTTTGCTCATCGTAAACATCCCGCTTCTCGGCCAGGCTGCGTCGGAAAATAGAGTCGGCCGGGGCAAGGCGATCTTCGTAGTAGTACACCGCCCCCAGTGCATCCAGAATGTAGGCCCGCTGGTAGTGAGGGTAGGCTAGCAGGGTGTCGGCAATTTCCCAGGCTTGCCGGTAGTACGACTCAGCGGTTTTGTTCTCGCCCAGGTTGAGATACAGCATCCCCAGGTTCACGTAGTTTCCTACCAGAGGTACGTAGCGCTTACCACTCTGATTAGAGGCAATGGCTGTAAGCAGGTAATTTTTAGCTTGCTGAGGCTCGCCCATAGCTAGCAGGTGGGTGCTGTAGTTGTTAGCGATAACGGCTATATGCGGGTGTTCTTCCGGAAGCTGCTGATTCAGAATGCTCCAGGCTTCGGCAATGGCAGTATCCGCCGCCGGAAGATTGCCCAGCGCGTCCATCACGATGTACAGGGTGTTGGCACTGTAGCCCAGTTCCTTATCGGTAGGGTCCAGAATTTGTTTGCGCAGGCGGTGGGCGTGTTTTACTCCCTGTTCGGCTTCGTCGTACTGCCCCACCTGCATCATGAGAAAACCCCGGAATTCAAGGTACTTCGCTAGCTGAAAGGTATCAGCCTCGGCGCGACCCTGCTCGGTTTTAATGCTCTTCTCCGAAAAACGAAGGGCCTGGTCAATATCACTCTCGCCCAGATAGGTATAGCCGGTTTCGTGGTATACTTTACTGAGTAGGCTGTTGTCGGTAGTGGTGTCGGTTTGGGCCAAGATACCTTCCAGCAGTTGCCGGGCCGGGCCGTATTCGTACTGCTGAATGTAGCTTTTGGCCTGCCAGTACTGGTAGTAGTGTACACTATCGAGCTGGTTCTTTACTTGCCAGTACTGTATCAGTTGTTGGTAGGCTTTGGTGGCCTCCGGATAATACCCCTGCTGATACAGGCTATCCGCTTCTTGCTTGAGTGAATGATCCTGAGAAAAGGCCGCCGGACATAATAAAAGTAGGGTGCTGGTTGATAGGGCAAGTAAAGCAAGATAGTAGTTGGCGAAGGTAGTCACTTGGTAGCAGATAAATGGCAAAACAGCAGCGATAGTTAGCAACACTAAATAAAGTGATTTTCACCCAGATATGCTAAGGTTTATTACTAGAATTTAGTAATAAAATACAATAAATTTGCTCTAAGAAATCCTTAGATAATAAACCCAACTGGCCCTGTCCTGCGGTGACCCTTGCTCATGGTAGTGTTCCGAAAGGAGGCGCTACTATTTAGTAATGTAAAAGAGAAACTTTGTTTCTGCGGATGAGCATTGATTGCCACCCTTCCTTACTTTATAAACATTACTCCAGTTGGAATCGGAACTGTGCGTCCCAGACTAAGCCTCTATTTTCATTGTATTATTTGCGGTTCCTCTTGGGAACACTACAAACGGCAGAGTTAACAGTCTGTTGGTCGAATACTAACTACAGTTAGGTTGTATCTATACGTAGCATCATTTAGTTTTGAAGCCATTAACGGTTTATCATGAAGTTGACTCGTCTTTTACTGCTTTTTCTGTTGCTGGCGTTCTTAGCTGTGGGGGGAGGCTACTTTTGGTTGCAGCAGGCACTACAGACTCCGGTGGCGCACGACTACGCTTCCGAATACATTACTATTGAGCGAGGAATGGCTTCCAGTCAAATTTTGCGAAAGCTGGAGAGTCAGCAGATCATCCAAGCACCGTTGGCTACCAAACTGTATATGCGGTTCTTCGCGCCGGATTTACAGTTAGAGGCAGGCGATTATCTCTTTCCATCACCCATTAGCCCCAAAGAAGTATTGAACAAATTGGAGGATGGTAGGACCCGCGCCAAAGCCGTAACGATTCCCGAAGGATGGTCGAGGTTTGAGATGGCGGAGCGTATTGCGGCCCAGTTTCCGGCAGAATCCGCTTTAACATCGGAAGAGGTACTGACCCTTATGAATAACACTGAACTCATTCAGGGTTTTGACCCCCAAGCCACCAACCTGGAAGGTTACTTATACCCCACTACCTATCAATTTGAGTACGGTACGCACCCGGAGGCAGTCGTTGAGAAGATGGTACAGCAGTTTAAGAGCATTTGGCAGCCGGAATGGGACTCACTGGCCGCCAGCCTGGGTAGAGACAAGCGCGAGATTGTTACCATTGCCAGCCTGATTGAAAACGAGTCGCAGGTAGACAGTGAACGCTCGTTGGTAGCTTCGGTCATTTACAACCGACTGGAGAAAAGGATTCCTCTCGGGATTGACGCCACCAACGTGTATATCGCCAAGCTACTCAACCGCTGGGATGGAATCATCCATAAAAGCGATGTTGAGGTAGACCACCCCTATAATACTCGCCGCATACAAGGACTGCCGCCGGGTCCGATCTGCTCCCCCAGTAAATCGGCGCTGGAAGCCGCGCTAAATCCGGCATCGACGGATTATTTATACTACGTGCTGAACGTGGAGACGGGAGATGGTTCTCATAACTTTTACGCCGATGCCGCCGGGTTTGCCCGAGGAAAAGCCGAATACCAGCGTTGGCTTTCTAAGCAACGTAACAACTGATTTACAACATATCTCTCGTATTGCGGATATATGGAGTTTACCATTTAGAATGTTCTGAAAGACTACACGAATTAGTGGATGATAAGAGCACTTTCTATTGCCAACTTATTAGCAGCAGGCAGTAAAAGAAAAAAGCACCCCTGACAGAAAATGTCATACATAGTTGGTAACTTCACCAACAAAACCATGAACCACCTGGCTCGGCTCTTATCCATTCTCACCATACTGAAGTCGAAAAGAATAACTACCGGGGGCGAGTTGGCCAAAAAGTTTGATGTAAGCCTAAGAACCATCTACCGGGACGTTAAGAAATTAGAAGAGTCGGGTGTCCCCATTATCACTATTGAAGGAAGAGGCTACTCCATAATGGATGGTTATAGCGTAGCCCCTATTATGTTTAACGAAGCCGAAGTGAATGCCCTGATTACGGCGGAGCAACTGATTGCCAAAACCAACGACGATTCATTGATTGAGCACTTTGAGCAAACATTACAGAAAATAAAATCAGTATTCAAGAGTGCTTTACAGTCGCAGGGGGAGATACTGAATAGCAAAATGCTGGTGGTAAAAAGCAAGACTGATGAAGTGAAAACTACTTCGCTCTCGTACATACAAATGGCCATTATCAACTTTAGAGTTACTGAGCTAACCTATAAAGACAAGAAGGAAGAAACGACTTGCCGAAAGATAGAACCCCTAGCGATTTTCTGCTATGACGAAACGTGGATTGTTGTAGGTTGGTGCCGCTTACGGCAAGACTATCGCTCGTTCCGATTGGATAGAATTCAGCACTTCAAAATCCTGGAGGAAACGTTTGAAGATAAATGCTTTGATCTGGGAAAATTTTTATCCTGCGAAGAAATTAATCACTACCCCTGACACATTCTGTCATCTACTGCCTCTACCTTTAGGGCATTGTTTAACTAAAAATAGTATCACGTATGTCTACACAAGAAATCGCCAACAAATGGGCAGAGTACTGCCACCAAGGTCAGTGGGATAAGGCTCAAGAGGAATTATACGATGCCAATTGCGTCAGCCTGGAAATGGAGGGTGCTCAAGCTTCCTCACCGAAGGTGGAAGGCAGAGAAGCTATAATTGAGAAAGGAAAACAATGGGGGCAAATGGTGGAAGAATTTCACGGTATAGAGATTGAAGGGCCGATAGTTGCTGGAAATCATTTTACAGCTACTATGAAAATGGACGTCACCATGAAAGGCCAACCCCGAAGAGTGGATGAAGAAGTGGCCGTATTCCAGGTAGAGAATAGTAAAATTGTTTCTGAGCAATTCTTTTACTCCGTAGGCTAATTGATTTGAACTTATGCTGGTGGTAGTGCTTCACAGGATTCACTACTATCAGCTTAAATGGATGTAGGTTAACTTTAAAAACGTTCCCTTTGGGGACTTTCAGATTCTCGTGCCTCTGTACACAAAACCGAAGGAGATTATTGTCAAACCCTAATCCGCGAGTAGTTGAATTAAGTAAGCCTTACCATAAAATTGTCCAGGGTTAGTCAATCAAATTTTCCTGTAAATCTATTTTCTGATACTCTTCTCAGGACTAATAGAGGCAGCTTTAAGGGCCCTCAAACTGGCGGGCGTTTATTTCACTAATTTGTACCACCGGCTGAATGTTCGTATAATTCTCGAAGTCACTAACGATGGTATTAATGTTTTCACCAATCGCCTTATTGTACTCGTCAATATCGGTAACGTAAAAATATCCAATTGCGGCGAAGGGAGCTTCTTCGTTGGGGGTTCTACCGGCTATGCCTTTATCAATTTCGTAGAATTTTAGATTCTCACCCAGTAATCCAGCCACCATAGGCATGTGTTTGTCTTCGTAATAATCCATGTCAAAGGTTTTATCCTCCCCGTTGGGATAGAGTATAGCTACCCTAAACATTCCGGCTGTAGGTAGGGCTGATTGGTTTGGCTGACTGGTCGTGCATCCAATCAGACCTATGAAAACGAGAATTAGCAGTGAGAAGGTGATTTTGGTTGTCATATGAATAGAATAAAGTTGAAGATAATAGATTTTTACAATGGATTTTTCGCTACCTCAGGAATACCGTAGGGCCCATCCTTCAGTAGTACAATGGATGGGTGAGAGGTACGGGATGAATCGATAGCTCGCTGAATAGCGGCTTCGGTGATACGGGTTATCTTTTCCTCGTCAGTCAGATTTTGCCACTCGGATGGGTCTAGCAGTTGAAAGCCGGGTACGCCCGGTAGGTGTTCGTACTCGGCATCGGGAATTTCCAGGGCGCAGTAGATGAGGTTATCCTCCCGCTCAATCTGGGTAAGTACCTTGCTCCACATTTGCACCTGCCATTGTTCCTGAATCATTTGCCACTGCGGGTCGCTAATCATCCGAAGAAACTCAGTCTTTCCGTACTTCGCCAGTAGCTTTAGAGATTGTTTGTAGCCTCGCCCGCCTACCGGGTCGGTATCGGTGTTCTTGGCTACGATGATAATCTTTCCACCAGGTTTCACCGCTCGGGCGGCTTCAATCGCGGCTTTTCCGGCCTGATAGTGGTTAATGCCGACGAAGCCTGCCGGAATAATCACAATATCGTAGCGGTGGGGTAGCGGTACTACCACATACTCCCGGATTTTCTGTACCGCGGCCCGATGAGCTTCTACCAGATCGCCAGCGTACACTCCGGTCATGCGCTTGTCAGCGTCCAGCGTGGTGTTCACCAAAAAATCGCAACCGGCCATTTGGGCTACTTCCAGCGATTCATCGCTAAGCGGATTACCCGCTAGCACCAAATCAGCCGCTTTGGCCGAACTTAGAAACTTAGCCCCGTGGAAGATCTTGAGCGTTTTGATTCCCACAATACCCGGACAAATGCCCTTGCGCCCCCCGGAGGCTCCGGCCATAAAGTGGCTTTCTACTAATCCGGTCACAATCTTCAGATCAGCTTCGTAGTACTGTCGGTTCACGGTTACTTTCGAACCGCGGGAGGTAGTTCCCAGATAGACCAGATGATCGTCATTATCGTACCCGTGGTTGGTCACGTTCACTTCTCCTAACCCTGATTCCTGCAAACCCAGCATTAGTTCAATCTCATCCGCTTCCATATTCCGGTGCGAGCCCGCTCCGATGATGACGGTAATTTGCGGTTGGGAAAAACCGGCTTCCAGCAAAGTGCGGATGATGTAACGCATAATGCCCTGCTCGCCCCGGTAAGGCACTGGGCGGGTATTATCCGATACTACAATCACCGCTCGGGCATCGGGATTGCTTTCAAGTTTCCCCCGGCCAATCTCCAGTAGTGACGGGGAGTTGATGGGGTTCTTTAGCGCATCGGTAATTCCTTGGGGCAGCGGAATAGCTTCGGGATTACCGGCCATTCCTCGTACGTCTACCGGATGCTCGCAGTTGACATCAATAAACCCTTCGCCGTATTCAATTTTTAGTTTCATAGCTATAAAGACTTAATTCCCTTTTGAGGCCAGGTATTTAGCCGACTTCCTGACTGTGTTTAATATTTCTTTGTCCAGGTAATTTAACCAATCCGGATTTTTCTCATTTCTTCTCGTCATCCAGAAAGCAATAAGGAATGCATAGAGTTTGTAGTGAAGATAACCAGAGCCTCCACCTATCTGCCAGCCCATGTGCGTGTTGCCCGACCATGTAGTCATTTTACCAATAGAGCTATTAGCCATAAAAATGACAAAACCGAATAAACTAGCGGTTAGATCAGTTAAAGGTTCATCGTTTTCTTCCAGACGTTCTTCACCAATCAACTTAATGTGACTCAACTCATGAGCCGTGGTGGCAATCAGTTTGACCGGATCTTTCAGAAGACTACTCTCAATGCCTATTTGGTAAATTCCATCAACGAGCTTTGAATATAAACCATCGGTTAGTTGTGTGCCCTCCTCATAGTTAGAATAAATTCCTTCATCGGTAAACTCGATAGGCTGAAACTCATCAAAGAAGTATACTTCAATTGAACTGTCCTTAATTTCAAGTTTCTCAGCTATAATATTGACAATCTCAATAGCATCATCTTCGCTGCCCATATAGTCAAAATCTAAAAAGCTTTTTGTGGGTAAGAAAATCTCCTGAGTAGACAAGTCCCGTTCAAATGTCTCTTCAAACCAATGGTAGCACTCAACTATCCAAGTTTCATCTTCTGTTGTAATAGGCGACTTAGGTTTTCTCTTCCAGAACATAATGACTTTCTACATTAACCTCTTCCGAATGGGGAAGGCCTGGGCGGGATTTTTCACTAGCAATTGATCAACTTCGGCCTCGGTAAAGCCCTGTTTTTTTAGTTCGGGGACGAACTTCTCCAGCAGTACGGCGTGGCTGCGGTACTGGCCGCCGTTGGGTTCGCCTACGTGGTACCAGCCTGCGTCGCAGGATACTAGTACCTGATCTAGAAATCCGGCCTCCTTCAACGCTTGTGTCTGCTGAGCATGATCTACGTATCTTTTTTCGCTGACTCCATAGAGTTCTACCCTGGCTCCCTGCTTAGCAGCCTTTAGGTGATTTTCGTAGCCTTTGCCCTGCGCGTGTACCCAAATTAGTGCACTAGGGTGTACGTTGGCTCGCTGGACAATCTCTATTTCTTCCATCGCGGCGGCAGCATCGCCAGTGTGTATCGCTATTGTTAGTCCGGTTTCCCGATGGGTGAGGGCGGCAGCTTCTACCAGTTTTCGGTCATAGTCTACCAGCGGGCCGTTGTTTACCCCAATCTTGATAAAGCCGGGACGGATGCCGGTGCCGTCAATACCCGCTTCAAATTCTTTAATCCAGCGTTGGGCGAGTTGTTGAGGAGTTTCCTGAGAAACGTAGTCGGGGAGAAAAATGCCGTTGCGGGCGCCGTAGAGTCCGGTGTTAGTCAGTATCTGTAAGCCGCTGGCTTCGGCTAGCCGCTCTAGCAGTCGTACATCTCGCCCTAAGTAGTTAGGAGTACACTCCACAAAGGTTTGAGTGCCTAACTGCTTAAGCTTTTCTAAGTATGGTAATGCTTTCTCAAACGCCGCATCGGCATTGTAACGGTCAGGACTAACTTGGTTAGCTCCAATAAAATCTACCAGCACGTGTTCGTGGGAAAAGGTGAGTCCCATTTGCTCGGGTGCTATCGGGCCTGTCACCGTTTGCACCTGGGCATTGTCCGTATCATGGGATGAGTAGGGTAGCACGAGTCCGGCTAGACCGGCAGCGGAGGTTTGTTTCAGGAAAGTGCGGCGAGATACAGTCATAGATGAAAAAGTACGGGTTTTCGGAATGTTCAAATTATTGCTTTCTTCGCACAATCGCTAACCGAAATGAACGTATCGAAAAACTTTGGAAGTTTTAACATTGGCCAACCCGCATCATGAACCCTCTTCCCGAATATACCACCCAGCAATTAGCGCTCCGCAACGGACAGGATCGGGAAGAAATATGGTGTGCGTATCAGGGAGTTATTTATGATGTAAGCGAATCGCGGCTGTGGCGGCAGGGGCGGCACTACGAGCACTGGGCTGGGCAAGATCTTACGCGCGAATTAGTGGATGCTCCGCATACTGAAAAGGTATTTAGCCGTTTTACTCCCGTAGGTAAACTAAAATCATAATGCGTGTTCGACGATTTATCGCTTTAGTACTGCTACTGGGTATTCCGTTCTTCATTGGCTACCACTGGCAGCACTGGACCAATCCTCTTCCGACAGGGCCGACGGATATTGAGATTACTACCAAACTGGTAACGGAGATTGAGGCGCTAGGTAAGATGGAGCTGGTGAAATACCGCTTTCAGGAAGTAACTGAGGTGAAAGAACTCAGCCCGGAGTTTATGAATATCCTGAAGCTAGATTCGGACGCTGAGGCCATACTGATTACCAAGGGCGAAGCTACGGGTTGTCTGGATTTGATGAAGATCAGCGCCGGAGATGTGAGAATTACGGCTGATACAGTCTGGATGCGGTTACCCGACCCCGAGATTTGCTACTATAAACTGGATTTGCAAAACACTAGACTTTACTCGGTAGAAACCGGATTTTTTACCGACCGCGATCAGTTTATTGCTCGTGCTTACCGGCAGGCTGAGCGTGAAATTAAAAACGCGGCTACCAACTCGGGTATCCTGGACGAAACGGAGGTGAACGCCCACCGTATTCTTCGCCCCATGCTGGAAGAACTATCTGGTAAAACCATCATCTTCACTAAGCAACTTCCCGCCGTTCGCATTACTCCGGCAGATTAGGCCTTATATCTAATGCTTATTTTCCTCGGAAAAGTCGGTATAGCAGCGGTTAATAGCCAGTACCAGATCGTACTGATTAGAGCGCTCGATAAAATCCTCTTCAAACTGGCAGAAGATCATAAATTCGTCTAACGACTCGTCGGTCAGTCCGGTAATTTTGCCTACCATTTCGCGATTGTACTTGCGGGAAAGGCGCTGGCGGCGCTCGTAGTCCTGTTGAGCCTCGCGGGCCATCCGCTCGTACTTAGCTCTTTTATTAAATCTTTCAGCGATGAAGGAGACTGGGTTCAAAGGACTGGCCTTGGTCTCACGGCGAGGGCCTTCGTAAGAACCGGGAATAACCACGTCGGGCGACTCTTCCGGTAGATCATCTAGTGCCAGAATAGCGCGTTTGAAAGATTCTACGTCCTTGAAGGCAAATACCGTAACATTTTCTAACTCGAAGGTCTGCTCGCTCATCCGGATTTGCAGATCGTAGTTATTAGCCTGAGCAGTATCGCCAAAGTGAAGAAAAGCCGGTTCGTAACCTACCGAAGAAATACGAATAGTATCCTCACGCTGAAAGGTCAGATAAAAAAATCCGTCTTCGTCGCTGATTACTCCGGTTTCGGTAGTCAAGTTAGTAACGGTAGCAAACGACAGCGGCTGGTCCTGATCATCCACAATATTCCCGGAAACCCTGATACTACCTTCGGGAGTACTTTGTGCCAATGCCCCTAGGGCAATTAGCCATAAACCGAAAATTAAGGACAAAAACCGCATAATTAATAATCTAAATTACGGAAAAGCTAGGCAGCACACCAGCATTTAACAATCTTTAACGTCAGAATTATTCCCGAGTTCAAGATCAAAAGTAAACTGGTTAGCTGAGTGTAAATGCTGAAGGAATGACTGAGTATTTGAATAGGCTTTATTCCACAGCCCACGACTTTTTGGCTTTGAAATACGGGCTTCCAACTTCTGACTTCCTTCTCTGGTCACTATTCACTACCCATTTCCACCTGTCAACTGCCCATTTTCAAATTTCAACTATTCTGTTTCCATTTGATATTACATCCAACGCTGGGAGTCTGGTCTTTATTGACTGCCACCCCGGCAATCAGTGAGTCTAATGCCGCTCGCACGTCGCCTCCCGTTACCGGATTATTGTTACCCGGACGTGAACCATCAAACTGTCCGTGGTAGGCTAGGTTCAGATCAGCGTCGAAAACGTATATATCGGGGGTGCAGGCAGCATCGTAGGCTTTAGCTACTTCCTGGGATTCGTCGTACAAATAAGGAAAGCTAAAATTCCACCTATTGGCCGTTTCTTTCATCTTCTCCGGTCCATCTTCCGGATATTGCGCTACATCATTAGAACTGATAGCCACCATTGAAACGCCTTTCGATTGGTAATCCTCAGCTAAGCGCGCGATTCCGCTTTTAATGTGCTTTACGTAAGGACAATGGTTGCAGATAAACAGAATCACCGTAGCCAGTTCGCCCTTCAAGTCAGATAGGCTTAGCTGTTGGTCGGTACGGGTATCAGGTAGCGAAAAATCAGCGGCAAGAGTGCCCAGGGGCATGAGTTTAGATTCGGTCAGTGCCATACGGAAGTAGTTTTGGCGATTGCAAAAAAGTTTTGATATTTTTCCTCACATATTTCTAACTGGTAAGTTCTGAATAAAGATACTACTTCCATGACACAACCTAACCTCCGACTGCACTTTCTGCCAGTCATCTTACTTTTTATTGTGCATATTACTTTTGCTTAACAATCCGATGATTTACCCAATATCGTTTTTATTTATGCCG
>CAKZYJ010000396.1 GCA_937884755.1 uncultured Flammeovirgaceae bacterium | reverse complement strand
TGAAAAAACACATCTTCAATCTCAAGCTGCACACCATCATCCAGGAAGGTATGGGTGATGATTACTTTCTTAGCAAAGCTATCTACTTCGATAAATCAGCAGCTTCTAACTGGTACGTGACCATGCATCAAGACGTACCCATCAATGTGAAGGAGAAAATAGAGACAGAAGGCTATTCGGCCTGGACGACTAAGCAGGGAGTCATCAGTGTACGCCCGCCGGTCGATATTCTCAAAAACAGCTACACCATTCGCATTCACCTGGATGATACCACCTCCGAAAACGGTGCTTTGCAGGTGTATCCCAAGTCCCACTTCAGCATCCTGGATGATGAAAAGATTAAGCAATTTCGGCAGACTAAACCCCCGGTGTGCTGCGAAGTGACGGCCGGAGGCATTCATCTGATGAAGCCTTTGACCCTGCATGCTTCTTCTAAAACCACCAACCAGCAAAGCCGAAGAGTAATCCACCTGGAGTTTGCTAGTAACTCACTGGCGGGTGGCCTAGAGTGGGCTGAGAGAGAGCAAGTGCACTAACGAGTAGTTTGTGTATGGGTGAGACTGTAAGGTGTTGGGTTAGATAGAGGCCTGTAATTACTTAAATCTTTATTCCCTTAGACAGCAATCAGAATTGACCTCATAAACGCTGACTTCCTACTTTACCGGGGTTCGAAATTCAGTCAATGGTTAGCAATTCCCACTAACCCTATAGATATTGAACCCCATATTGATAGAGTTACAACTCGCCTTGCGATGGTATCTAGCAATTCAAGGTTTAGTGTATTGAATCGCTTTTCACCACGGTTATTTCTTGTCATGTAAAGGCTTGAAAAGTCGAGATTATTAAGTTTACCCTCTATTTAATTAGCTCAGTGAATCTCAAAATATCTGATTCTGAAAAGCAAAGTGAACTAGAGCTGATGTTCCTTTTATATTTAACTTGCGTAAAATAGTTTTCCTATGAGTGCTTACGGTATGGGTACTGAGATTAAGTTTTTTGGCGATTTCTGCTGAAGTTAGACCTTTACAAACTTCTCTGACAATTTCCTTTTCTCTGAAACTTAGTAGTTCAATCTTATTTGATTGAGTGGCACTCCATCGCTTTAGTAGATTATTCTGATAGTAAATATTGAGTACACAGGGTGTAGTTTTTTGCCAGTGTGTGATATCGTAACAGGTAAATAGGCTATACGTGTCGTTACTCTGTTCATTATGCGCTAAAATAGTTGTTTCATGAATAACATGAACGTAACTACCGCATTGATGCTTTACCCGAAAATCTATGCTGATAGAATAGTTTTTTTGAAGAGCCATCGGGCAGTCTTTGACAATATCCCAAGCTCGTTTGGTTAGTTGTTGGACATGAACATAATCATCTGGATGGATCAAAGACTTAAAGTAGCAATAACCTCCTTTGCAAACTTCCTCTGCCTGATACCCTAGTATTTTATGAACCTCCTGGTCTATATGATAAAAGCTATTGTGTGTATGGTCGTATATATATGAGAAACTCGGACCAATTCCTCTTCCTCTCGAATTCCCAGAATGAATGAATATCGCTCGATCATTCTCATCGTAAATATCAATACTAGGGTTATGAAGTTGACGAATTGGATGCATGAATTGTGAGTTTTATTGTGTAATTGTGCTTGTGTTGAGAAAACCCTTCGGCTAAAATCTATTCAGTTATTTTCTTTGTAAATACAGGGCTTGATATACTTATATTTCCTGCTATTTGGAAGGATGTAATGCCATCTATAAGTTCTCTATTTCTATTGTTAAACATATAATATCCACGTATACCAGCGGTAATTTTGTTGAATCTAATATATAGTCCACCTTCTAGACCAGGAAAATGTTTTCTTGTTGTTCCAAAAAGTTCTTTGTAGAGATTTTGTACTTCAATATCAGTAACTACGTCGTTGTGGATATCTCCTAAAATTCCACGATAGCTAAAACCAGCTTCAACGCCAAACCCTATAGAATTAGGCTCAGGTGAATCAACTATATCTATTCCATATAAGACTCCAGATCCCAAAACATTAGCATTTCTAACTAGACCATTATTATTTTGGCTTCGCCACAAAGAAGAGGAGGTACTGACATAAAAGTGATAATATCCTGCTCCCTGTTGATCAAAACTTCTATCAAATATCTTGAATAGCCACTTAAAAGGAGAATTATCGACATAACGATAATGATCTATAAGTCCGCTTGCCAATCCTTTACCAGAACCAGCATTTAAAACTACATTACCAAAATTGGAATCTACTGTATCAACTGTAGAAGCAACACTTATAGATGCGCCCCAGACTACTTTACCCCTCTTTACAATTATACCTAAAGATCCATTTGCAATACCACTTTCGTTGCCCGGTTCACTAGCTAAAGACTGTAATGTTCCATCAGCATAGAGTGAAACGAAAGTAGTTCCAGGATTCATGGTATTTATTTCTCTAGTAGAGTCAGCTTCTTCAGCGATTACTTTTGTTGTAATGCGTTGGGAAAAAGATACGTTTACAACATGAGTAAATAAAAGTAATAGATAGAGTGAAAAGGAGTACGGGGTAGATATCATTAGGTTGATAGTTTGAGAGAATGACTTGCTCTAAAAGTATTTACTTATGATAGGAAGTAAAACTTTACTTCGTGAAGAATACTTCTCAGTACGTGAGCCCCTAAAATAAATTCGTAAGTGGATATAAGGATAGAAGTTACGAACTAACCTGCTGATAAGCCTAATTGCTCGTAAAGCTTTGCTCGACTATTCTTAGGAATAGAAAAATATAACTCATCCGTGAGGTATACCTGATTGTTCTTTATACTGTTAACGTACTTCAAATTGATTAGATGAGAGCGATCAAGATAGAAGTAACCATCAAAGATGGCGAGGTTATGCCAGTATAGCTCTTTAAGGGATGACTTAAACATAACTACAGATTGACCCGAGGCTCTGAAAGCTTTGATGTAGTGATCCTGCACCTGGAAATACAATATTTCGGGAAGCCGAAGGAGCTCCTGCTTATTTCGGGCGGTGGTTACCCAAATACTATGCTCTTGTAAAGGTTTAATTACCGCAGTAGCGTTAGTCATCGCTTGAGTTTTACTTTCCTCTAGGTGCATGATCGTGAGGTCTAAGGCTCTCTTTAATCCATCTTTTTCGTAGGGTTTTTTTAGAAATGCTACGGGTAAAGTATGTTTAGCTTTATCAAACCCTCTTTTATCCGGAAGTCCTGTTAAATAAATGAAGGGGATAGGAAAAATTTGATTTATGGCTTCGGCTAGTCTGATACCAGCATCTCTATCTCGTTTCAATGTGATATCTAGTATTGCCAACGATGGTTTGTCTTTCACTAATCCGGCTACGGCCGAATCAAAACTTGTGTAAGGACCAACGACAGATAGCTGATCCGGATAAATCTCTATAATATCTTCCGTGATCTGATCAGCAATTAATGTGTCATCTTCAACGAGCAGTAACTTCATATATTTGGTTAGTTTCGGTAGTTTTTAAAAGTAAGGTAAGGCTAAACAGCGTACCGTTATCAGTTGTGTAATCAATATCACCTTCCAGATGATCAGCTAAACGATTGATTAGTCTTTGTCCGAAGCCCTTGGCGATTAGCTCGCCCTCAAATCCAACTTCATTGTCTCTTACTGTAAGTTGCAGAACATCCTCATCCAATTGTAGCATTACCCAAATGGTCGGATCGCTTATCCCTTTGAAAGCATGCTTAATAGCGTTCGTAATAACTTCTGCCATGATCAGAGCCAATGGAATAATCATATCAATAGGAAGCGTCAGTGATTTATTAATATCAATATGGAGTTTAAAGTTGAGTAGATGGGATGCAGTTAGTTCTTGTAGCAGTTTTCGAAAGAAAACTAATGTTGGGACTTGCTCTTCGTCTTCAACTTCGTATAATGTCTCTTCTAGGTTGGAAAGGGCAAAGATCATGTTCTCTCCTCTCTTTAACTGATATTTTTGCTCTTCATCATCAATTTCTCGGGAGACTAGCTGAAGCACGTAGACTACGCGTTCTAATACATTCTTCGTACGGTGCCTGATATCTGCTTTCTGTAAGGCAATAAGCCGGTTCTTTTTGTCCAGATCCTGATTCTTTTTACTTATAATTCTTCGACTGTTCCAAATGATAGCACCAATGATCAACAATAGAAGAGCGATGAATGAAGAAGTATAAGTCAATGCGAGTTGTTGCTTTTGCTCATTCTGGGCAAGAGTAGCCTGTTGCCGAGCTAATTCCTTTTCCTGATAGGCTTGATCCAATTCAAAATCAGTGTTAATTTTCAGTACCTCTACTTTCTCTTCATTAAAAATACTGTCGCGTAGTGCCGCCCACTTTTGCAAGGCAGCATAAGCTTGGTTGTATTGATTTGTACTCTCAAACAGAGAGGCCTGTAATTGTAAGTTCTTCAGGAGGGATGTTCTTATTTTAGTTTCCCGAATAAAGTGCATACTACTATCCAGATACTGGGCGACTTCTACCCAATGATGAAGCCTTAAATATAAATCAGCGATGCTATTATATAAGGCCGCAAACTGCCGCTTGTCAGTAGTGGATTTTAATAATTCATTGGCCTGAATGAGATAGCTTCGTGCTTGTTTCAGACTATCCATCGCTAAATAGGTATCGCCTATGTTATGCAACGTGGTTGCTCGAGAACCTGGATTCTCGATGAGCTGCTTCTGTTCTAATGATCGAAAAAAATAGTATAATGCGGAGTCATACTGCTGGTTTTCGCTGTATAGCTCCCCTATGTTATTATAGGAATAGCCTAACTTAACAGTGTCCTGAAGCGATTCCCAGTACCGAAAGGCTCTTCTATGATATGATAGACTCTTCTGCATCTGACCTTGTTCCTGAAACAAAATTGCTACGGAGTTGCTAATGGAAGCGATACTTTTCGGTCGATTGATTTTTTGAGCTAGCTGCAGTGCCTGAAGATAGCGATTGAGCGCCTTGGTATAATAACCTTTTTTTTGGTAAGTAATTCCCAAATTCTTCGTTCGCCCAATGATGCGGATGGTATCGTGTACGTTAATATCTGTTCGTAGAGCCGCCTCGAAATATTCAAGGCTTAGATCCAATTCTCCTTGTGATCCGTAAAAGAAGCCAAGATTATTTAATACGTTAGATTTTAAACTTGAATCACCAAGTGAAACATAGAGCGGTAAGGCAGTTTTGAAAGTTGATATTGCTTTATTTACTG
>CAKZYJ010000395.1 GCA_937884755.1 uncultured Flammeovirgaceae bacterium | reverse complement strand
GTAGATGGAGGAGAATCCAGTTACTACGGCGTAGCGTCCGTAGGCTTCCATTAGTAGCCAGGAAAAGAAACAACTCAACATCAGTACCCAGAGCAACTGCATGCCGAACTGACTGCCAGCTTTGGCCATAGAAGTGACGCTCCCCGTGCCAACTGTATAGCCAATACAGAAGATGCCCGGTCCGATACTGAGCAGGGTCAGCCATATTTTGTTAAGTACCGAGGGGGATTCTTGGGACTGGGTTTTCTCAACCGACATGTTACTGAGCTTTTTTTACTAAGTTTTGTGACTGAAGATAGGCCAGGCTCTGCTCCTGATTCGCAAACGCCTGTTCCTGGTTATCCACTGCTTGAAGCTCAATGGCTACGTAGGGTACCGAATGCTCGGAGAGGAGTTGCAGTACCTCAGGTAGGGGCAAAGGGTTTTCACCCAGCACTTCCTGAGCCTGTCCGTTCTGAGCGGATTTTAGGTGAATGTAAAAGAGGTTGCCAACGTTCGCTTGCAGATAATTACGAATACTATCCGTAGCACCGTGAACCCGGGCCACGCTGAAGGGATTAGCCGTATCGAACTGCCAACCTACCTGCTCACTTGCTTGGGTAAACAGGTCGGCTACCCCAAAGTACTGTTCTCCTTGCCCGAAAAAAGGCTCGCCGCCGTTCTCAACCACGTACTGTAATCCGGCTTCATTCGCCAGCTCCGCCGCACTATCGGCGTACTGAACCGCAATCACTAATTCTTCCTGCGTCCAGCCCTGCTTAGCGGTATCACTGGCAAACTCCGATAAACTAGCTAGCGACCGGATTAGTTTAGGTCCTTCAAACACCACTGCATTCTGGAGTCCTTTTTCAAAAGTAGGCCAGAAGTCATCGTCCAATAACCCCTTCTGAATGGCGTAGCTTACTTCAATATCTTTTTCCTGGGCATATGCCGCAATCTCCTGACTTTCTTCCACCGATAATTCTGCATTCGGGTCGCGTAGTTCGAGCCAGGCGTAGCCTTGTTCAGCGCCGTAGTCAATAAACTGCTTACTGGTTTCCAGGGAGACAGGCATAGCCGCCAGAAAATTCTGGGTAGTAAATCCCAGTTTTAGATTATCATAATCAGTAAATTCTAGGTTCGGGTTAGCCGCTTCCTCAGCTGCCTGTTCCTGACTGCCGGAAGAACAACCAGATAGAATCATTATTGAGCTAATAAAAAAGGAAAGTGAATGAATTGATTTTGACAAGTTTGGTTTCATATCGGTTAGTTTGACTAATGACTGTGCGGGGCGTATGGCAATACGCCCGAACTCAATGAGCAATGACAAAATATACTACCAATTATGGATAGAACCATCGGGGCTTTTCAGAATAGGGTGGGCGAATTCGGTTTTCTCGGTGACCTCCATGATGAAGTCTGCTTTTTCAGCGTCAAATTCTACTCCCAGGCCTGGTTTAGGGTTCAGGTACAGCTTACCGTTTCGGAAATTGATATAGTCCTCATTAAAGTAAGCCGGACGTTCGGGCTGTCCGCCGACCAGCTCCATCATACAGCGCATGGGACTGCTAGAACCGAGCACGTGCACCAGTGTAGCCGTTGACAACGGACCTGTGAAGTGCGGAATCATACCCACATAGTGAGTTTCACAGATAGCGGCTAGCTTTTTGAACTCAGAAATACCTCCCGTATTCGGGATCGTAAAGCGAGTGTAATCAATCAGGTGATCTTCAATAAGCTCGTTGCTATCCCAGCGGTCACCAAACTGTTCGCCAACGGCTATGGGTACTTCGGTCTTCTGCCGAATGGTACGGTATACTTCAGGGTTCTCCGAACGGATAATGTCCTCTACGAAGTAAGGCTCTAATTCCTCGAGAGCATCACAAATCTTGATAGCTTCGGGAGTATCAAATCGGGTATGCAAGTCAATAGCCCAGTTCCCTGAGCCACCTACTGCTGCATCTACCCGTTGACAAAGATCAATGGTTGTTTTCGCATTTTCGTAGAAGTCAAAGGGTTCTTCTCCGTTTCCTCCAGTAGGCCCAATACGGAAGGTCCGTAATCCGGCTTCAATACAGGCCTGCGCTTTTTCTTCTATGGTTTCTGCCGAAGAGCGAAATCCGGTAGCGTAGCATTCCAGGTAGTCGCGGGTAGCTCCGCCCAACAAATCATAGACCGGTACGCCCAAAGCTTTTCCTTTAATATCCCATAGCGCCATTTCCAGGGCTCCTAGCGCGTGTAGTTTTTCCCGACCGGGTGGGTAGAACATACCACGATAAACGTATTGCCAAAGATGCTCAATTCGGAACGGATCTTCCCCGATTATCATCTGGGCGCACTGCTCAATGGTATCTTTGAAGCCGCCTTCGCCAATTCCTACGATACCTTCATTGGTAAACACTTCTACGATTCCCCGCGTCTGATTAAAAAGCGGTTTAGTATAGCCGGGAGCGCTATAATAGCGAACTTTCGTAATTTTTAGATCAGGATGAGATTGACGGGGAGAAGCAGAGGATAGTAGAGGAAGTCCGCTCAGGGCAGCCCCTCCGAGTGCCGCCTGTTTCAAGAACTGTCTTCGGTTGGAAGGCATAGGTAGCAGGTTGTATTAGTAGCATTGAAGCTAATCAGAAAAAAATAGCATTCAAAGCCTACCGACAGTAGCGAATCATTTTCTAAAGAGAATCAAGGGTTTACTAGTCGTTTGTTCTGTGAAGTTTCTAAACGAAGAAACACGGAACAAACGACTAGCGGTAAACAAAACTGCGATAAAGAACAAAAGGCGTTCAAGCGCCAGCTTCAACTATCGCTCAGTGTTGTTTCATAATCTGGTGAACCCTTATTGTCTAATTAATCTCGCAGTTTTTCCCTCTGAGGTACGTAGCATGTACACGCCTTTTGGATAGCTCGTAAGATCAATAGTTGCATCACTCGGTACGGATTCGGGTATTACCACCCTACCGGCTATATCGGTTACGGTAATACGGGTTTCTGGTGCTACTTTGACCTTGAAAAGTCCGTTTGCTGGATTAGGATATACTCTTATATGGGTGTCAGAGAACGAAGGTTTTTCAAAAGAGTGTCTATCATCAGTCCGTTTTGGTTTAGATGGATAGTCTCTTCGTGACGATGTGCTCGCCACTACCTCAAAGGTACATTGGTCTCTTACGAAACCTTGGGGAGATGCCTCGCTAAAACTGGTTACAAATACGGTTTGGGTACCCAGCGAGGAAGCTGTGTACTCTCCGCTGATAGTGTTTACGCCGGTGCCACCGGAAGCAGTAAACTGAAAAAACTTGTCGGTGGTGTTAGAAGGAAAAATCTCGGCGTCAAAATCGTAGGTAGTACCTAGTTCTAGTTGAGTCACACAATTTGTAATGCTGATGCTAGCGGCAAATATCTCAGTAGAGAAAACAAACTCATCAACATCCAATAGAAAGCCATTTCCCCCACGAAATACTAAGTAAATATCTACGGTGTTAAAGATAAACCCAGCGGTATTATTAACCGTAAAGGACTGAAACGAACGCCAACCCCCGGTGTTGGGTACTTCCACGTTACCTACTAAATCTCCGGTAGGGCTATCCAATCGGTATTCAATTGTACCTCCATTGGTGTTGCTAGAAGCAAGAATCGTAATACTTTTACCCCCCATATTACCAAAATCTAGGTTCGTAAAGCCAATATAATCACCGTCTTGGATATAGCCTACCGCATTGCCTCCGTTGCTGAGTCTGATGCCACTTTGATCATCAAAATCTTCCGCTTGAATAGTCTGGTAAGGGTCAGTAGTAGTAGGAGTGGGGGCAACCACTTCAAAAGTGCATTGATCGCGCACGCTACCATCGCTGAAGCTAGTAACAAAAACCGTTTTAGTACCGAGCGAGGTCGGAGTATATTCCCCACTGAGGAAGTCTATGTCAACTCCTCCGGTTGCGGTGAACGCTAATGTTTGATTGGTAGTGTTGGAAGGCGTAATCTCTACATCGAAGTCGTAAGTGGTGCCCAACTCAATCTGAGCTGGGCAATTGGTGATACTTATGTCGGTGGCAAATATTTCCGTAGAGAAAATAAGCTCATCAACATCTAACAGAAATCCATTCCCGCCTCGGAAGACCAGATAAATATCCACAACATTGAAGATAAATCCAGCATTGTTGTTTAAGGTAAAGTACTCGAAAGATGTCCAACCGCCGGTATTAGGAATGTCTAATGTACCAACTAAGTCACCAGTAGGGCTACCGAGGCGGTACTCAATGATGCCCCCGTTGGTATTGCTGGAAGCCCGTACGGAGATACTCTTACCTCCTTCATTACCAAAGTCCAGATCTATGAAGCCAATATAATCCCCGTCCTGAATAAAGCCTACTGCAGTACCGCCGTTGCTCAGTTTAACTCCATTTTGGTCATCAAAATTTTCAGCTTGAATGGTTTGGTACGGGTTGACTGAAGACTGAGCGAATAAACTGTTGGTCGCAAATAAAAATACGGTAATGGGTCAAAGTAGTTTTTATAGTTATCTTTGTCAGAAACGTATGATTG
>CAKZYJ010000394.1 GCA_937884755.1 uncultured Flammeovirgaceae bacterium | reverse complement strand
ACGGCATACAATATTTATTAAAGTCGTTTGCACCGTAGTGCTAGTCGGGCACTGGCTGGACTTCTACCTAATGGTCACACCGGGAGTCCTGAAAGAAAACGGAAATTTTGGAATATTGGAAATTGGGTTGGCGATGGTCTACTTGTCGGTCTTTCTATTTGTAGTGCTGGGCAACTTAGCCAAGGCGCCTTTAGTGGCTCGTAACCACCCAATGTTGCAAGAGAGTTTACATCATCACACTTAATGAGTTGATAAATTTACGTATATGATTCAGTTTTTGATTGTAGTTGGAATCGTACTTTTCTTGGTCATCCTCTTTACTATACTGAGGATACTAAGATTAGTAAATGTTGCGCGCGGTACCGATAAAAAGTATGCTTCTACGGGAAACGGTGTGATCGCTATGCTTTTTATGGCTTTCCTGATTATCGCAGGAGGACTGATGGTTTGGTATTCGGTAGGAGAGTTTGACAAGTATAATCCTCCCGTTGCTTCCGAGCACGGTGTGGTTACTGACCAGTTGTTCTGGATTACAATGGCTGTGACTGGGTTTATCTTCATACTCACTCATATCCTGTTATTTTACTTTTCTTATAGATACCAATATAAAGACACTAAGAGAGCATTATTCTACCCAGACAACAGCAAACTCGAAGTGATCTGGACGGTTATCCCGGCCATCGTACTTTCAATTTTAGTGTTCTCGGGTTGGAAGGCTTGGACTGATATTACTGATAAGGCTCCTGATGATTCAGAGGTTATAGAAATCTTAGGGTATCAATTCGGTTGGACGGTTCGGTATCCTGGAACAGACGGGCAATTAGGTAATTATGATTATCGTCTAATCGATGCAGAAAATATTTGGGGAATGGATTTCACCGACAAGGCATCGTTTGATGACTTCACTTCTACCACGGAGATTCATGTTCCTAAGGGAAAGCCAGTATTATTTAAGATTAGGGCTCGGGATGTGCTACATAGTGTATATGTTCCTGAATTTCGTTTAAAGCAGGATGCAGTTCCGGGGATGCCTACACGCTTTCATTTTGTAGCTACCAAGACTACCGCTGAAATGCGTGAGGAAACTGGTGATCCAGATTATAATTACTATGTATTCTGTACGGAGGTTTGCGGACGAGGTCACTTCTCTATGCGTCTTCGCTTAATTGTGGATGAGCCAGCCGATTATGAAGCCTGGAAAGCTGGTAAGCAGCCTTGGTTACAGAACAATCCTGATTACCTGGCGAAAGTCCCCAGCGACCTGAAAGAACTGGCAGTGATTAGTGCGGGCATGGACTTGTCCGAAGAGCAAAACAATGTAGAAGTAGAAAAGATTAACTAAGAAAACGCTTACGAAGATAATATTATGGCGACGGCAAATATTGAACACGCAGTAGAGCAAGAGCATAGCCACGATCACCACGACGAGCATCACGGTAATTTTATTACCACCTATGTATTCAGTACCGATCATAAAATGATTGCCAAGCAGTTTCTAATTACTGGAATACTGTGGGCATTTATTGGTGGTTTACTCTCAATTTTCTTTCGGCTTCAGTTAGGGTTTCCTAACATGGATATGACTTTCCTGAAGCCAATTTTAGGGGGTTGGATTTCGGAAACCGGAAGTCTTGACCCTGAATTTTATCTGGCTATGGTAACCATGCACGGAACTATTATGGTTTTCTTTGTGCTTACCGCCGGGTTAAGTGGTACTTTCAGTAACTTCCTGATACCCTTGCAAATTGGTGCCCGTGATATGGCATCAGGTTTCATGAATATGCTATCGTACTGGTTCTTCTTTTTGGCCAGTATGGTAATGCTTTCATCATTATTTCTAGAAACAGGTCCAGCAGCCGGTGGTTGGGTGGTATATCCGCCATTGAGTGCTTTGCCCCAGGCTATTCAGGGATCGGGATTAGGAATGACGCTTTGGCTGGTAGCGATGGTATTCTTTATTGCCTCCACACTACTGGGAGGTATTAACTATATCACTACCGTTATCAACTTGCGGACGAAGGGTATGTCTTTCGCTCGGTTGCCGTTAACGATCTGGGCTTTTTTCCTGACCGCGATTATTGGTTTGTTATCTTTCCCAGTTTTGGTAGCTGCCGCATTACTACTAATATTTGATCGTAGCTTTGGTACCAGCTTCTATCTATCAGAGATATTTATTAACGGAGAAGCACTGCCAAATATTGGTGGTAGTCCGATCCTTTATCAGCACTTGTTCTGGTTCCTCGGACACCCAGAAGTATACATTGTACTTCTACCTGCCCTAGGTATTACTTCTGAGATTATTGCCACTAACGCTCGTAAGCCTATCTTCGGTTATCGGGCCATGGTTGGTTCCATGTTAGGTATCACTATCCTTTCATTTGTAGTGTGGGCACACCATATGTTTGTATCAGGATTAAATCCCTTCTTAGGGTCCATCTTCATGTTCCTGACTCTGATTATAGCGGTGCCTTCGGCAGTGAAGGTATTTAACTATCTCACTACGCTGTGGAAGGGAAATATTCGCTTTACCACAGCCATGATGTTTTCCATCGGATTGGTTTCGGTGTTCATATCGGGGGGACTCACGGGGATCTTCTTGGGTAACTCCGCCATCGATATACAGCTTCATGATACCTATTTCGTAGTGGCTCACTTCCACCTGGTAATGGGTAGTGCATCATTCTTCGGGCTGATGGCTGGGGTCTACCATTGGTTCCCAAAAATGTTTGGTCGAATGATGGATAAAGGATTGGGCTACGTTCACTTCTGGATGACGTTTATTGGAGTGTATATGGTGTTCTTCCCTATGCACTACATTGGTATTGCTGGTTTCCCGCGTCGATACTATTCGTTTACCACCTTTGATCCGTTTGGGGCATTTGCTGATCTAAATATGTTTATCACAATTGCGGCTATACTTACCTTTGGTGGACAGTTGATATTCGCATACAACTTCTTCTACAGCATTTTCCGTGGCCGTCTGGCTCCGTTAAATCCTTGGAAGTCGAATACCCTAGAGTGGACGACACCACGTAATCCAGGTCACGGAAACTGGCCAGGAGAGATTCCGACCGTTTATCGTTGGCCGTACGACTACAGTAAGCCAGGGGCACCGGAGGATTACATCCCTCAAAATGTTCCATTCTCTGAAACTCCTGAGTCGAACTTGCCATACGAAAACGAATTAATTGGCATCGAGCAAGAAGGTGAAAAGACGGAGAAAATGGATGAGTCCAACGCAAAGTAGTAACTACCGATTATTTCAGAAGCTTAGCATTACAACCGTAATCGCCGTTTACCTACTAATTTTAGTAGGTGGAGTTGTGCGAAGTACCGGTTCGGGCATGGGGTGTCCCGACTGGCCTAAATGTTTTGGCAGTTGGGTTCCTCCTACTGAAGTCAGCCAGCTACCTTCTGATTACAAGGATGTCTATTCTCAGCAGCGTGTCCAAAAAAACAGTCGATTAGCCAGTTATCTTGAAAAGCTCGGATTTGCCGAACTGGCTTATCAGGTTGAACATGACGAGTCTATCAAGGAGGAAGCAGATTTTAATGCAACTAAAACTTGGATAGAATATGTAAATCGGCTCATCGGCGCTATTATAGGCTTGTTAGTCTTTGCAACTTTCGTCGCCTCTCTGCGGCTCTGGAAGACCGATCCTGTACTGACTATCACATCCTTCAGTGCGGTAATCCTGGTAGGTTTTCAGGGTTGGGTTGGCTCCTTAGTAGTATCTACCAACTTGTTACCAGGCATGATTACCTTTCATATGCTGTTGGCACTACTAATTGTTTGTTTGCTGATTTATGTTGCTTACCGAGCTAAAAGCTCAGTGAATAGCAGTAGATGGAAACTAAAAGATTCCTGGCCAGCTAGTGGGTTGGTTATCTTCTTGTTGCTACTTACGTTGGCACAAATAGCACTAGGAACTCAAGTTCGGGAGTCGGTAGATATGGTAGCTAAGACGCTGGGTGAGGAAAATCGGCAGGGGTGGATCGATGCTTTAGGAAGTGTATTCACTGTTCATCGTTCTTTATCGTTTCTGGTTGTGGCGATGCATGTAATTGTTGCTGCATTAATCTACCAACGTTTCGGAGTATCCGGAAACTTAACAAAGTGGAGTTTGGTATTAGTAGTAGTGATCGGGTTGGAGGTGGCGTCTGGTGTAATTATGGCCTACTTTAATATTCCTCGGGTGGCTCAGCCGATACACTTACTATTTGCTACCGTAGCCTTTGGTATCCAGTTTTATTTATTATTAGGTCTGATTTCTGGATCTGGAAGTGTTGATAAATATACACAGGAATCGCAACAATATGTTAGCTACTAAGAATACAAATATCTCGTTTAGCATTAGTGAAAGGATTGGTATCTATGCTGAACTTTTCAAAGCTCGGTTATCGATGCTAGTATCTTTCTCGGCGGGTTTTGGCTTCATGCTTGCTTCCCCCACTGAGGTCAATTTGTTTAGTTTATTTGTATTATTGATAGGGGGATTCCTTTTATCAGGAGCTTCTTCTGCTATTAACCAGATAATTGAGCGGGATTACGATAAAATGATGTCGCGAACCAAAAACCGTCCACTTCCTACCGGGAGAATTAGTGTGAACGAAGTGATTGGTCTAGCACTAGTAACCAGTGGTCTCGCACTATTGCTGCTTGGTCAGTTTACTAATTTATTGACTACTTTGCTAGCACTTCTATCGCTGATACTTTACAGTTTTGTATATACTCCACTGAAGAGAGTCGGTCCAATAGCGGTGCTAGTGGGAGCTTTCCCTGGGGCTTTGCCACCACTTTTAGGTTGGACTGCGGTAACCGGAGCTATCACTCATGAAGCGCTCATTATATTCGCTATCCAGTTTATCTGGCAGTTTCCTCACTTTTGGGCGATTGCTTGGGTAGCCGATGAAGATTACAGCAAAGCAGGATTTAAACTGCTGCCTTCCAAAGGTGGTAAAACCATGCAATCGGCGGTGCAAATCATGACGTATACGTTGTTTTTAATCCCTTTAGGATTGCTACCTCTTAAGTTTGGTATTGCCGGAATCGACTCAGCAATTGTGGCTACCATTTGTGGGGTATTGTTTCTTGGACAAACATTTCGCTTGATGGTAGATACTTCTCGGAAGACTGCCTTACGGATTATGTTTGGGTCGTTTATTTACCTGCCTGTGGTGCAGATTGCGTATTTGCTCGATAAAATATAATAGAAGTAAACAATGGATAAGTCAATAAATATAGAACAAGAATTGCAACAGGTTTCCTGGGTAGAAGAACCCAAGCAAACCCTGTCAATGCATCCCCAGAAATTTGCACTGTGGCTGTTTATTGTTACCGTGGTGATGATCTTTGCGGCTTTTACCAGTGCCTATATTGTCCGAAGGGCGGAAGGAAACTGGTTAGATTTTGAGCTACCTTCTTTATTTTGGGTAACTGCTGGAATTATTTTGTTAAGCAGTGTAACGATGCACTGGGCGTATTATGCCGCCAGAAAGGATCAGATCAATCAGTTAAGAATTGCTTTGTCTATCACGTTAGGTTTAGGTATTGCCTTCTTAATCGGGCAGCTGGTAAGCTGGGAAGCCTTGGTGGATATGGAGGTGTTTTTTGTGGGAAATCCGGCTGGTTCTTTTGTGTATGTACTTAGTGGAGTGCATGGTCTCCACATCGTTAGTGCGTTAATTTTCCTGGTTGTAGTGTTGGTAAAAGCTTTTCGGTATAAGGTGCATAGCAAGCAAATGGATACCATGGAAATGTGCGTAACCTATTGGCACTTTTTAGATGGACTTTGGATATATTTATTTCTATTTTTGCTGCTGAATCGCTAACTAGCAGCAGAAAATAATATCCGTCGGTTAGCGGGTTCACAAACATAAATAGTTCTATGGCAACAACAACAACTAAGGTTGAAGACGCGACTACCATTTGGGGTGGGGGTAATGCTCCCTTAAATGCAAGCTACGGCAAGCTGATGATGTGGTTCTTCCTACTCTCGGATGCTTTTACTTTCTCTTCACTTCTAATTTCCTACGCTCTCATCCGTTATTCCTGGCCCGCATACGATGGCGCAGTAGAGGACTTTGTTTTCTCTCAGGAGTACTGGCCCATTCCAGAAAAGGTTTTTGACGCCGTCCCGCTACTGCATGGAGTATCTTTGCCGCTGGTATTCGTAGGGATTATGACATTTATTCTAATCCTTAGTAGTGTAACAATGGTACTGGCCGTTGAAGCCGGACACCGCATGGATAAGAAAGATGTAACTAAATGGATGCTGTGGACACTGGTTGGCGGTATTGCCTTCTTAAGCTGCCAGGCTTGGGAATGGTCGCACTTCATTCATGGTACCGACGAAGGTGGTTTAATGCCCGATGGCTCAATCTTCTACGGGGCTAATCTCACTCAAAATCAGTACGGACCACCGTTGTTTGCTGATCTGTTCTTCTTCATTACCGGTTTTCATGGGTTCCACGTGTTTAGTGGGGTCATGCTAAATTTCCTAATTTTTTATCAAGCAGCAGTAGGTGTTTTTGAGCGTAGAGGACACTACGAAATGGTAGAGAAGGTGGGATTGTACTGGCACTTTGTTGACCTGGTTTGGGTCTTCGTGTTTACGTTCTTCTACTTAATTTGATAGGCGATACTAATACAATTCTTTATGGCACAATTAGATGAAGCATCGACGGTTGCCGTGCAACCAAAAGATCAAAAGAAGATAAATCAACTTTGGCGAATAGCAGGTATCCTGGCAATTGTAACTGCAATAGAGTTCGCGCTAGCGTATATATTACCGCGTGGACCGCTTTTATACTTTACTTTTGTGGCACTCACGTTGGTGAAGGCCTTTTACATTGTAGCCGAATTTATGCACTTGAAAGGTGAGGTGAAAGTGTTAATTTGGTCCATTCTCATTCCAACAATTTTTGTAATCTGGCTTATTATTGCCCTAATTGCGGAAGGATCATCAATTTTTGATCTAAAGTTCTAAACTTTATCGCTTTATCTCTGCTTATTGGAGGTAAACGATAAACCCATGCGAAAATCTCAGAAAATCGGTATGCTGCTATTACTACTAGCCATACCGATTTTTTTTGTGCTTTTCTTCGAGCTGTTCAGCACTAGCCACTATGCTGTGCCGATCTACTACGAGAATGGTATTGACTCCCTTGCTGCCTGTCAGTCTAACCGGTCGACTCATCGGGTAAAACCTCTATTAACCCAAAACACTGCCGATCAGCAACCCCGTTCTCACCCGTTTACTGATGCTGTGCAGGTCATATATATTCCACCGGCTAGATGTGAAAGTGCTTGCATAACTATGTTGGAAGAATTGGCCCGAATCCAGGGGGTTCTAGAAACCCAAGCACCCATTCAGGTTATTTTAATTGCGAATTCAGGATCTCCTTCGTTATCATTATTGGCCAGGAAATATAAGCCAAACCAGCCTGATTGGCTGTTTTTGGAAGGGGATGAGCGTGAGTACCCTTCGTTTCTTCAGTGCGAGTTAGTACTACCTCGAGGCGATATTCCTCTGCATGAAACCTTTGTGCTAGTAGATCGGGTGGGGCAAATTCGGGGCTACTATCAAGGAATTGACCCTTCGGAGGTTGATCGTCTCATTGCTGAAATCCGAATTTTAGAATATAGCACTAATACCAATGGAGATGAGGCAGAATAATTACTATCTTATCGTTAGCGGAGAATTGTCTTTATCGGTTCGTAGTCCTTTGTCACGGGTCATTAATCATCAGTAGTTAGTCCGTCAACCATCTGCCTAAGGCGAGCATGTGAAGTTCCACGCTCCCCCTTTACTGTACCTGAGTAATACTCTAATTCCGCTACTTCTATCGGGTTACTAGCAGGGCTAATACTAATCAAACAGCTGATAGCATGCTGATGTACTAGATAGTGCTGGATACTATCCAGTATCCGATCAATAGTACGGACTAATCATCAGGTACACCGCTACGCCGGTGACGGATACGTAGAGCCAAATGGGAAACGCTAGCTTAACAATCCGCCGATGGTCACCAAACTGCTTATTAAGTGCGTAGTACATAGCTAACAGTACGTAACGTACCACTACGATAGATAGCAATATATGCGAAATCAGCAGAAAATAGTAGAGATAGCGTATGGCCCCTTCGCCACCGTAGACTGTGGAAGGGTTGGAAATATGATAGACAATGTAGGTCACTAAGAAAATAGATCCCAGTATAAAAGCAGTTGTCATCAGCTTGCGGTGTAGTTCTACCTTCTGCTGCTTGATGACCACTACCGCGGCAATAAGCAGCAGTGAGGTAGCCCCATTAATCATGCCGATTACATGGGGTAAAGCAGAAGTCCATTCACCGAGAGGCACTTTCTGCCGAATGCCAATCAGTAGGGCAACGGCTACCGGAATAGCGATGGATAGTATGTTGATTGCCCGACGATTGGTCAGGAGCGTAGGATACAATTGGCTTTGGGTTTTAACACTCATTGATTTTGTTCATTAACTACTCAAGTAACATTTGTATTTTGGCTTTGGTTTTCCTCCCACCTTTTTTCCGGATCAGAATCAATGTGCTCCTTATTGTAATGGTGGATTTGGGTATTATGAGAATGTTTGGGCAGCATTGAATAAATAGCCTACCCGTCTGATTTCTGAAGTTTTCGTTACTTTTCTCTTTCCTTACGATTAACCCACATTACAGCTGATTTTGAGAACTGAAAGCTCGCTTACCACGTTGGATATATGTTATGTTACGATTTATCAAGTTTCTTGCAATAGTAATCATCCTGGTAACCGGATCAGCCCAATCACTACTAGCTCAGTGTGCTATGTGTCGGGCTACGGTAGAAAATAATGTGAGCTACGGGGAAACTTCTCTGGCATCTGGCTTAAATCTTGGTATCTTGTACCTGTTTGTTGCTCCCTATCTAGTGATCGGAGTAATTGCATTTTTTTGGTACAAAAAGAGTCGCGCTACGCATGCAAGAAAAATCATTAGGCTACGCCATCCTTAATCATAAATGCCCTCGTTGTCGAACCGGCGATATTTTTCGGTATTCATTTCTTCAGAAACCAGCCAAATTTACCGCTACTCATAAAAACTGTCCGCATTGCGACTTACAATATGAACGCGAACCTGGCTTCTTCTTCGGAGCTATGTACGTAAGCTACGCGCTCACTATGGCAGTACTTTTAGGTACGGCCTTCATTCTCTACAACTTCTTCGGCGATCCAGAACTGATTGTATACATCACTACCGTTCCGGTGGTGGTGTTGCTACTTCTGCCTATTATTTTCCGCTACTCTCGAACCTTGTTTCTTCACGGCTTTGGTGGAGTAAGCTATAACCCGACGTTGGCTAAGCAATCATCGACAGACAATTCCTAATCATTGATTGTTAATTAGGGGAAGAACCCATACTTTGTAATTTTATTTTACTACAAAGCCAACCTTTCTTCTTTATGTTGCTACGTCTACTGCTACTTATACTTGTATTTTCAACAGGTTACCTACCCAACTATGCCCAGAAACGAAAGAAATCCAATGCCAATGCAACTCAAGTTGTTTACGATAAAGAATACTACGATGCCCTAAGATGGCGTAATATCGGCCCGTTCCGGGGCGGTCGGGCTACTACTGCTACGGGTGTTGTGGGCCAACCTCAGGTGTACTATTTTGGAGCTACTGGGGGAGGAGTCTGGAAAACGACCGATGCCGGCCACCGCTGGGAGAACGTATCCGACGGATTCTTCAAAACGGGTTCCATCGGTTCAGTAGCGGTAGCAGAAGCTGACCCTAACGTAGTGTACGTAGGTACCGGTGAAGCTCCGGTACGAGGGGTAAAAACCTCGCACGGCGATGGGGTTTATAAATCAATGGATGCCGGAAAAACTTGGCAAAGCACTGGGTTAGAGAAAACCCGGCAAATTTCTAAAGTCAGAATCCATCCGAGTGATCCTGACGTGGTTTACGTGGCCGCCCAGGGCAGCCCCTGGGCGGCTACCGAAGAGCGAGGTATCTACCGTAGCCTAAACGGCGGAGCTAGCTGGGATAAAGTGCTGTTTGTGGATCAGAATAGCGGAGCCTCGGATTTGAGTATGGATCCTACCAACCCTCGGGTGCTGTACGCCGCTTTCTGGGATCATCAGCGTACTCCCTGGAAAATCAGGAGTGGCGGTCCCGGTAGCAGTATTTACAAAACTACTGATGGCGGTGACTCCTGGAAAAAGCTCACTACTGGACTACCTGATTCCATTATGGGGAAAATTGGTATTACGGTTTCTCCCGCCAACCCTAACCGAGTGTGGGCCATTATTGAATCAGAGCAGGGGGGATTGTACCGATCCGATGATGCAGGTAATACTTGGAAGCTGATTAATGAAGACCGGGTGCTACGCGCACGATCCTGGTACTACATGCATATCTTTGCCCATCCTACCAACGAAAATACGGTATACGTGCTCAACGCACCCTTCATGAAGTCTATCGATGGGGGGAAATCCTTTGAGCAGGTAGCCACTCCTCACGGTGATAATCACGATCTGTGGATTAACCCGGATCAACCCGAATACATGATCAATGCCAACGACGGGGGAGCTAATGTCTCATTTAATGGCGGAAAGACTTGGTCTACCCAGCAGAATCAGCCTACAGCCCAGTTCTATCGGGCGAGTGTGGATAATCGGTTTCCCTACTATGTCTACGGTGGGCAACAAGACAATTCTACGGTGGCTATTCCCAGCCGCACCAATAAGGATGGAATCTACTGGGAAGATTTTTATCGGGTAGGAGGTTGCGAAAGTGCCTTCGTGGCTTTTGACCCTGACAATCCCGACTACATTTACGCTGGTTGTTACCAAGGAATTATTTCTGAGTATGATGCTAAACTGAACGAAACCCGCGACGTAATGGCCTACGCCTTTCAGGGGCTAGGCTCTAAACCCGCAGATGTAAAATATCGCTTCAACTGGAATGCACCCATTCTGGTATCCCAACATGACCCTTCCGTCATTTATCACGCTGGAAATATGGTGCTTAAATCCGGCAACCGGGGCAATACCTGGCAAGAGATTAGTCCCGATCTAACCAAAGACGATACTACTACTCTGGACTACGGAGGTGGCCCTATCACCAAAGAGGGTGCGGGTGGAGAAGTGTACCATACCATTGCCTATCTAGCCGAATCGCCCCACGATGCGCAAACCCTATGGACGGGAAGTGATGACGGACTGGTTCATGTAACTCAAGATGGAGGTAATACCTGGAAAAATGTAACCCCAGCTGGAATTGGCGAAGCACTTATTAATTCAGTTGAAGTATCTCCTCACGAACCAGGAACAGCCTACCTAGCTGTAACCCGCTATAAATTTAATGACTTCACCCCGCATATTTTCAAGACTACCAACTATGGTGAATCCTGGGAGAGACTGGTTGATGGCATTGAAGAAGAAGCTTTTGTCCGGGTAGTACGGGAAGATCCCGAACGAAAAGATTTGCTGTATGCCGGTACCGAAACCGGACTGTATGTATCCTTCAACGGTGGTCAGCAGTGGCAACAATTTCAGCTAAATCTGCCCATAGTTCCTATCACCGATTTGCAGGTACATCGTAGTGATTTGGTGGCGGCTACGCAGGGGCGAGCTTTCTGGGTTCTGGATGATCTAACTCCACTGCACCAACTGAACGAAGGTATAAAGCAAGCTAGTACCTTCTTGTTCGAG
This sequence comes from uncultured Flammeovirgaceae bacterium, assembly GCA_937884755.1. Taxonomy (GTDB): domain Bacteria; phylum Bacteroidota; class Bacteroidia; order Cytophagales; family Cyclobacteriaceae; genus Tunicatimonas. The sequence continues at coordinate 26,624 of CAKZYJ010000394.1, read as the reverse complement.
CCTCGTGATACCTACAAAACTGACGGCAGTCGAGATACCACCGCGGTGGCCCTAGGTGAAAACCCAGCCAATGGAGTAGCAATCTACTATTATCTGAATGAAGTGTCCGAAGATGATTCTCTAGCGATTACGCTTGAGATTTTAAACGAGCAGGACTCGGTTCTTCGTAGCTACACCAGCGATGCTGAAAAAGAAAACGAGCGGTTGCCCAAAGAAGCAGGTATGAACCAATGGGTTTGGAATCTCTACCAAAACAATTACGAAGAGGTAAAAGGGCTCATGCCATTTCAGGGAATGCAGAGCTATCGGGTAATGCCCGGTGATTATCAGGCACGGCTAGCCTATGGCGAAGATACCCTTACGCAAGCTTTTCAGGTACTAATGGACCCCCGCGTATTGGCCACTGATACTCAATTAGCGGAGCAAGAAGAGCATTTAGAAAAGCTTGATCAGTCAGTACGAAATTTGTACTCCAGTGTTCGGAAGATGCAGCAGATTCGGGCGCAGGTAAAAGAAATGAATAAGCGGCTGGAGGAAGAAGAAACGGCGGAGGAAGTAAAGGAAGCAGGCGAAAAAATTGTCGAAACGGTAAACGAAATAGAAGGAAAATTGGTGCAAATGGAACAGAAGACCTTTCAAGACGTGATTAACTATCCCAATCAGCTCGATACCCATTTAAAGCACCTGAAAAATACGATTGACGGTTCTGTGCCGCTCGTTACTACCGGACAAAAGCAGCGCTTTGCTGATCTGATGGACGAATGGAAGACCAGAAGGGGAGAAATTCAGCAGTTAATGAATGAGACTATCCCTAACTACAATCAACTCATTCAGGATAATAATATCCCATACATTGCTACTGACGAAGGTAAGCAAGGAATTCCGTAGTAGGTACTATGTGCCATTCATTTACTATGTGTAAATTGAAGTAAAACCACCGCTTTAAATTCAACAGTCAGTTTTTTAGCAGTCGAATAGTGATCGCGAGTTCCTGCTTACTAATTTGTAATAAATAGATGCCAGTGGGAAATTCATTCATATCGAGTGTGATTTCAGACCGGGATAAATAAGTTTTAAAAACGGTTTTTCCTGACAAGTTTACCACTTGCATGTTAGCTTCAATCCATTGGGGAGGAATCTGAAGGTGCATCAATTTGCTTGTTGGATTAGGATAAAAATGAACTACTGGGATTTGTTTTTCTATAAAAGCAGTAGGTTTTTCTATTGATAATGAGAATGTAATAGAAACACTATTATTATTTGTATCTGTGGCAGTCAGAGTTACTATGTAGACCTTTACATCCGTTTCAGTAGGTGTGCCAAATAAGGTGCGAGTTTGTTGGTCAAATACAAGCCATTCAGGTAATGGGCTTCCATCCTCTAAAGTAGCAGTTAAGATAAGCTCATCACCATCAGGATCGAGAAAGATATTATTGGGAATAGTGTAACTAAATGAACTAGCAACTAAGATTGATTGATTTGGAACCTCGTTCTCGACTATCGGAGGATTGTTATTAGGATCAGTGGTTATCTTTAAATTTTCATACCAGGCGATTTTGTCGTCCAGATATGAAGCAGATAGTACATCTTGATCTCCGTCGTTATCTAAATCAGCTACAAAGACGGAAATAGCTCCGTTTGCTTCAGTAGTAATAACTTTTTGATCACCAAAGTTGCCATTCCCATCATTTTCGTACCAAGCAATCTTATTATCACGCTCAGAAGCAGAAAGCACATCAAAATCACCATCCTTATCTAAGTCGGCTGCATAAACGGATTCGGCTGCATTTGCCAAAATTGTAATTACTTGCTGTTCACCAAAGTTACCATCGCCGTCATTTTCATACCACGCAATTTTGTCATCAGCCTGAGAAGCAGAAAGCACATCTGAATCACCATCTCCATCTAGGTCAACTGCATAAATATCCGTAGTCTGACTTACATTTGTAGTAATTATCAACTGTTCACTAAAGCCTCCACTTCCATCGTTTTCATACCAAGCAACCTTGTTGTCTTCATAAGAGGCTGAAAGCACATCAGAGTCTCCGTCATTATCAAGATCAGTAGCGTAAACTGAATAGGCTCCATTTGCAGCAGTGGTGATTATCCGCTGCCCACTAAAATTCCCATTCCCATCATTCTGGTACCAAGCAATCTTGTTATCGTCATATGATGCGGTGAGTACATCGACATCATCATCACCATCCAGATCAGTTGCGTAGATTGATAAGTATGTGCCTGGTGGTGTCATGATAATCTGCTGTTGACCGAAGCTGCCTTTTCCATCGTTTTCGACCCAAATTAACTTGTCAGCGTCTATTGAAGAAGAGAGAACGTCTAAATCATTGTCTCCATCCAAATCAGCCACGTGTAGTTCTTCTCCACTTATGCTCAATGAAATTATTCTTTGTTTTCCAAAATTCCCATTGCTATCATTTTGGTACCATGCCAGTTTATTGTCTTCTCGTGATGAAGAGAGCACATCCGAATCGCCATCACAGTCTAAATCAATAGCATAAATATCTTTTGGCCAGTTCGTTGCGCTTTCAGTTAATATTTTTTGTCCACTAAAATTGCCATCACCAACATTCTGATACCACGCAACTTTATCATCTCTAGACGAGGCAGAGAGTATATCCGAATCACCATCTTCATCGAGATCAGCTGTATACACAGAAAAAGCCTGATCTGCCATAGTAGTAATTATTTGTGGCTCATCAAAGCTGCCATTCCCATCATTTTGGTACCAAACGATTTTATCATCCCAAGAGGCGGATAGGATATCGGAGTCACCGTCATTGTCTAAATCAGTAGCATTTACTGAATAGGCACCGATTGCCTCTGTTGTAATTATCTGTTGTTCACCAAAGTTACCATCGCCGTTATTTTCATACCAAGCGATCTTGTTATCACCGTAAGAAGCAGAAATCACATCAATGTCACCATCATTATCTAAATCAGTGGTATATACTGATTTTGCTGCATCTGCTGCAGTAGTTATTATTATTTGATCACCAAAATTCCCATTCCCATCATTTTGGTACCAAGCAATTTTATCATCCCTATGTGAGGCAGAAAGCACATCGGAGTCACCGTCATCGTCTAAGTCAGCAGTATATACTGAAGAGGCCCAACTCGCGGCAGTTGTGATTACCTGCTGCTCATTAAAATTCCCATTTCCATCATTTTGGTACCATGCAATCTTGTTGTCTAAACGTGAGGCTGAAAGCACATCCTGGTCGCCATCATTATCCAAATCTGAGGCATGGACAGATAAGGCTCCATCAGCCGAATCAGTAATCACCTTCTGCTCGCTAAAATTCCCATTCCCGTCATTTTCATACCACGCAATTTTGTCATCAGCCTGAGAAGCAGAAAGCACATCTGAATCACCATCTCCATCTAGGTCAGCTGAATAAACCGAGTTAGCTATTTCTGCTGAAGTAGTGATTACTTGTTGTTCTCCAAAAGTGCTATTTCCTTTGTTTTCGTACCAAGCTATCTTATCATCTTCAGAGGAGGCTGAAAGTATATCCAAATCACCATCTCCGTCTAGGTCAGCCGTATAGACATCAGTAGCAGAACTAGTCATACCCTCTGTGATTATTTTTTGATCACTAAATTCGAGTTCTGTCTGAGCAAACAGTGTAATAGAAAAAAAGATTAATAACAGACTAACGTAGTATTTCATGAATTGATTTTAATATCTATTTCTATCTAAATCAAGTACCCAAATACAAGTGGTTTAAATTTTAGTTTGATTTAAATTCAATGAACATTGCTCTATCAATGTTGTCTCGTCAACAATCAATAAAATACCTATCGATAATTATTAGTGTCATCCTGTACAAAAGTCAAAATTAAGCCATCAAGTATTATTGAGAATTTTTTCTTGATAGTTATAACTTAATACTTCAATTCTCTTGTAGGAGGTATTTAGTGACCGAATGAATCTATATCAACAGACATTAATTTATATTACAAAAGTAATAATTTAGTATATATTTAATTTTATTTATTAAATATATAATTTAAAAAATTATATAAAAATCATCTACTTGTTTTTTATTGGTAGATACTAACCTTTTCCTGTTATCATATTTGATTACTCTAGAGATGAGATATTCGAAAAATAAAATATCCTACGATTAATGTAGATATTGTATATTTTAGCGCTTGTATTTTCTATAACCTTAGCCTATGAATTGTCTATATCGTCTTTGCCTAATACTATTTCTAGTACCAATATCCTACCTCCATGCCCAGAAAAAACCTTTAGATCACGATGTGTACGATAGCTGGAAGGATATCGAGTCAGCCGAGATTTCGGGGAATGGACAGTACGTTTTATACGGAGTAAATCCAGCCAAAGGCGATGGTACGCTGTACCTTTACAACACTAACCAAGGTGAGCCAATCCAGTATGCGAGAGGTACAAAACCTTCATTTTCCTACGATAGCCGCTTTCTGGTATTTCAAGTTGCTGCACCTTACGATAGTGTACGGCAGATGAAGTTAGCCGATAAGAAATCTGACGAAATGCCCAAAGATTCGCTACTAGCTATAAATCTATACAACGGCGAAGTTGTCGGCGAGTTTGCCCGAGTGAAGTCTTACAAGTTGCCCAAAGAGGGTAGTGGCTGGTTAGCCTTTTTGCACGAAAGCCCGCTCGACACTGCTGGAGAAGCCAAAACGGATAGCACTCAAACCGACACCGATCGAGTCTACGCGGCATTAGGCGTAAAAGCCGATAAACCGGAAGGAAACGAATTGGTAATCTTAAACCTAGAAACTGACCAGGAATGGCGTTACGACCGGGTGGATAACTATATTTTTTCTGAAGACGGCAGCCAGGTAGCCTTTAGCCAGATAGCCGATGACTCTACGAGCAGTGCTAGCGTGATGGCCTTCAATACGGAATCAGAAACGCTAGTAACTATTGATACGGGTAAAGTTTCTTACAAACACGTAGCACTGAGCCGAGATGGACAATCCGTGGCATTTCTGGCTAGTGAAGATAGTCTGAAAGCCGATGACCGTTACTACAGCTTATATCTGGGAGATTCCGATGGAGACGTCAGGGTGATTGCCGATACTACCACTCAGGCTATTCCTGAGAATTGGATGGTCAGTGAAAACGGTAATCTTAATTTTTCGTACGATGGGCAGCGAATCCTCTTCGGAACAACTCCTCGTCCTCAGGATTATGCTTACGAGGAAGACACCACCATTTTAGACGAAGAGCGGGTGAAAGTGGATATCTGGTCGTGGACCGACCCACTACTGCAACCGATGCAACTGGAGCAACGAGACGATGAATTGAAACGAACTTACGCTGCGGTCTTCAACCTATCTAGTGGAAACATTAGACAGTTGGGTACAATGGAGATTCCCGATATCCAGTTTGATGATGATATGCGGCTGAAGTACGCTATTGGAATTAGTAATCTTTCCTATCAGCAGCAGATTTCTTGGGATGCCCCCTTTCGGCGGGATGCCTACCTGGTTGACATAAGTAGTGGTGAAAGTATGCCCATTGTTGAGAACTCAGCTGGTTACCCTCGGCTTTCACCAGCTGGTAAGTATGCTTATTGGTTTGAGCCTAGTGATAGTAGCTGGTACGCTTTTGAAATTGCCAGCCAACAATCTATTAACCTGACCGAAGACATTGAGGCTAACTTCTACGATGAACTAAACGATCGTCCCATGCTACCCGGCAGCTACGGCTCAGCCGGTTGGACCGAAAGTGATGAACACTTTCTGGTGTACGACTACTACGATATCTGGAAAATTAACCCCGTAACCAAAGAGGCTAGTAGCCTAACTAACGGTTATGGTCGAGAAAACCAACTAGCTTTCCGTTACGAACAGCTAGACCCCGAGGCCTACTTCATACCTGCTGATGAAGAGATCATCCTTTCGGCCTTTGATCGTACAACCAAACAGAGTGGTTACTATCAAGAGCACACCGGTAATAATCGCTCCCCAGAGAAATTAGTGATGGATGATTACCGATTTTTCGGATTGGAAAAAGCTCGGGAAACCGATGACGTCATTTACCGAAAATCCAGCTTTTCCGAATTCCCCGATCTATGGCTAAGTACTACTGATTTTAAAGAGGGTGAAGAATTAAGCGATGCCAATCCCCAACAGCAGGATTATTCTTGGGGAACTGTAGACCTCGTTTCCTGGCGTTCGGTAGATGGTACGCCGTTGGATGGACTTCTGTATAAACCAGATGGTTTTGATCCTAATAAGAAGTACCCGATGATGGTTTACTTTTACGAGCGTCTTTCCAATTCGCTGCATCGACATATTACTCCTCAGCCCGGTCGGTCTAGTATTAATGTGTCTTTTTACGTGAGCCGAGGCTACTTGGTATTTATTCCAGATATTGTGTATAAAGTCGGCTACCCCGGCGAGAGTGCATTGAATGCAGTTTTATCCGGTACCCTTAATTTGATTGATGAAGGGTTTGTAGATAGTGATCGGATTGGGGTGCAGGGCCATAGCTGGGGTGGTTACCAGATCGCCTATATGCTAACCCGTACCAATTTGTTCCGGGCAGCTGAGTCAGGAGCTCCGGTATCTAATATGACTTCGGCCTACGGAGGTATTCGCTGGGGAACTGGTATGAGTCGGATGTTTCAGTACGAACGTACCCAAAGCCGCATTGGTGGCACCCTTTGGGATTATCCGCTGCGGTTCATTGAGAACTCACCCATCTTTACAGCAGACAAAATTGAAACTCCAGTGCTCATTTTACACAATGATGAAGATACCGCTGTGCCCTGGGAGCAAGGAATTGAGCTTTTTGTAGCACTGCGAAGATTGAATAAGCCTGCTTGGATGATCAATTACAATGGCGAGCCCCACGGCATCACTAAAATGCCTAATCGCAAGGATTTCGCTCGTCGGATGCAGCAGTTCTTTGACCATTATCTGAAGGATGAGCCTATGCCACTGTGGATGAAAGAAGGAGTGCCCGCTACCGTAAAAGGAAAAACTCTTCGGTATGAGTTAACCAGTGATGAAGGAAAGTAACTGAAAAGAGGAGAAGGCAATTTAATATTTTTGTCGCGCGCCACTCCATCCCTAGCAGTGGTACACAGGCAGCATAAATAGTCAATCCGTTGAAATTGCCTTTGTGGTTCCTCTCGGCAATTCGGTCAGGAATACTTGATCGTGCGTTTCTTAAAAGCAATTCTGCTGAGAATACTCACGGGGGAAGACGCCCGAGGGTAATTCTGGCAAGCATGCTAATCCATGAAGTCACTACGTCGCTATTCTTGCCGGAAAAATCTTACCCTCACCGGAAACAGAATTATTTTGTCATAAATTAACGTTTTCAAGAAGCTAGGCCAGTTTTGGTCAGGCTTTTGTATTTTGGTAGAGCAGAAAATCCATATCAGAATAATCTGGAGACTGCGGTGTATAAGTTTACAGTTAAAAATCTTTCTTTATTTATTGCAGGTATCGCGTTATTGCTGGCGCTGGTGCTTCGTACCTTTTTTATAGAGAGCTTCCGCAGCGAATCTCTTTATTTGCGCGACGTGCAGCGGAATATCACTCAAAACCTGAATCAGCTCACCAGGGAGGCGAGGGAAATTCAACGAACTCTAGAAAGTAATGACTCGCTATCGTTGTCGGACTTCATTTCCGATCTGCGCTTTCCTTATTTCATCTTTCGCGACAATCAGTTGGCCTACTGGTCTAATTATCGCTTCGTGCCATCGTATCAGCAATTGCGGGGTACTTCCGAGTTTCAGTATAAGGAGTTTGATCAGGGAAGCTATATCATCCACCAGGACTCAGTTAATGGTTGGAAATTTTTTCAACTGTTACTAATTAAAGAAAATACCGAGATTGATAATCAGTACGTAGGCTCTGGCTACAATTTAGAACTCTTTCCCCAACCCGAAACCGTGGATGTTAGGGAGGTACTTTCGGTAGATGCCGCTAGCAATATCATCAGCTACCAAGGCCATAACCTATTTTCAGTACAAGCGAATGCACCTCCGACCGGCTACCGAGAACACGATACGGCTAAATCGTTTCAGGCCCTGATCACTGCCCTGATAGCTGTGGCAATATTGCTACTACTACTAAATGTGTTTCGCTGGGCCCAGCAGCAATTTCGGAGTCAGCGTATTGACCAAGGTTTGTTAATCGTTGGCCTAACCTTACTGACACTTCGGGGGTTAATGATCTTTTCTAATTATCCCTACGGAATACTGCCTATAGATTTATTTGACGGACGGCAGTTTGCTTCATCATCCATTAATCCATCGCTTGGCGACTTACTGTTGAACTGTATTTCGGTACTTATTATCATCAGCTACAGCTTTAGTTACTACCGCGATTCACAGGCCTACCGTAAGTTGATCAGCAGTAAGTCTGAAGTTAAAACAATTGCTACCGTGCTAGGGCTTATTTTGTTATTATTCGCTCTTTTCTGGCACTATGACATTGTTCGTAGTATTTATTACAACTCTCAGTGGACCTTAGACGTAAACGAGAGCTTATCTTTTTCTACGCTGAAGAATATTAGCTTACTAATATTCATCATCAACTCTATCAGCTACTTTCTAGGGGTACACCTAATCTTCCGGACCTGTATGAGCCTGAACCAGAAGAGTTACCTCCCTATGCGGTTAAGTTTTCTAATCGCAATAGGTGTCGGAGTAATACTAAGTGCCCTTGGAGATGTACCTACCTTTCCGGTAATCGTGATTAGTGCTGCGTATTTTGTGTTGCTATATCTCTTCAATCTGCCCCGCTTCCTTACTAAAGTGAGTTACGTCACCTTTCTTTATGTATTTGCCGGTGCACTGGTAAGTGCCGCTGCCTGCGCCATAGCCGCTTACGATATGCACCAGGTTGAAACGCTGGACAACAAACAGAAATTTGCTAACCAACTGGTGGTAGATAATGACATCTTGGGGGAGTACCTGTTAGAGGAAGCTGGTGAAAAAATTAAAAACGATCCGCTAATCAAGAATCGATTGTTTAGTCCTCTTGCCTCTAAGGATATCATTAAAGAAAAGATCAGACGAGTATATCTTAGTAACTATTTCGACCGCTACGAAATCAAGGTGTACTTATTTAATAGCAAAGGGCAGCCTTTGGGAGGTGATCCCACCTATACGTATCAGGAGTGGCAGGAGGATATTGATACGTTCAGGTTTTCTACTGAGTACCCTAACATATTCTTTATTAACCGAACTGAAACGATTCCGGAAACAGAAGGTGGCCAGCGCTACTATCTCTTTCTGGATATAGAGAATTTTAACAACGTTGTTGGGCATATTTTAGTAGAACTAGTCCTACGCCGTTTTACTCCCAATCAGGTATACCCGGAATTATTAGTTGACCGAAGTTACCTGCAAGCTTACCCAAGTCGCGATTACAGCTACGCGATATTCTCATCAGCTTCTAATCAAAATATCATTGAGAACGAGCCATTATTTACCTCGGGGAACGAACAGTTATTTCAATACTTTAAGAACTATGATCTAAGCGAGTTAGAAGAGGAAACGATAGTTGATCGAGGCGACTATAGTTACTTGGTGATGAAAGGGCAGGAGGATGAATACATCGTAATTGCTTCTCCTGCTTATTCATTCATTGATATTATTTCTAATTTTTCCTTTTTATTCTTGCTCTTGGTTTTTTCAATTCTGCTGCTGTTAGGAGCCTATTCAGTATACTTTGTATTCAGACGGGAGAATCTTAATTTCTCAACAAAAATTCAGCTCTACTTGAATGCTGCCTTCTTTATGCCACTACTGGCCCTAAGTATTACGACCATCAGCATTATTAGTAGTTCTTACAATCAGGAGGTTAATCAGTCTTACATGGAGCGTACTGAGCAGATCAGCCGAAATATTGTGGCTGCGTTGGACGCTTATCAGAAACGCGAACTGTCGAAAGATGATTTTTCGGCTACAGTGAGCCAGGTTGCCAATGTAACCGAAACGGATATTAACATTTTCGACACTTCGGGAAAACTAGTCGTAGCCAGCCAGCCGCTGATCTACGAGAATAAGCTGCTATCTCGTCATATCAACGCTCAGGCATTAGTTTCCATCCGGGAGAAAGGAGACACCCGAACCGTATTGGAAGAGTCAGTAGGCTCACTGTCTTACAAATCCTCTTATGTAGGCCTGAAGTCGTTCCAAACTGGTCAACTACTAGGTGTTGCTAGTATTCCTTTTTTTGAATCGAGAAGTCAACTAGAGACCAGAATTATTCAGGTGCTCACTAACGTAATGAATATTTTTACTTTCGTATTCATCGCCTTCCTAATTATTTCTTATCTAGCTTCGGTATTATTAACGTATCCGCTTAAATACATCACACAGAAAATCCGTCGTACTTCGCTGGCCGACTATAACGAGCCGCTCTCTTGGGAAAGTAACGATGAAATTGGCCTCATGGTAGGAGAGTACAACCGAATGTTAGTAAACCTGGAAGCCAGTAAAGCTGCTCTGGCTCGTAATGAGAAGGAATCAGCCTGGCGGGAAATGGCCAAGCAGGTAGCTCATGAAATCAAGAACCCGCTAACGCCTATGAAGCTTAGCCTACAGTTGCTGAAACGACGACTAGCGGAAGAGTTTAAATACGGGATGGGACCCAATGAGGTACAGGATATGGAAAAACCATTGGATAATCTTTTGCACCAGATCGATACCCTGAATGACATTGCCAGTTCTTTTTCTTCTTTTGCCCAAATGCCCCTTCCCAAAAGCGAACCCTATGAGTTGGTTTCGGTGGTGCGACGCACCGTGAGTCTCTATGAAGAAGAGAATATAGCGATTGATCTGAACATTGTGGGTAGAGAATTTACTGTGATGGGCGACCGTCAACTGATGGGTCGCATTGTGAGTAATCTAATCATTAATGCCAAGCAATCTATTCCTCAGGATCGTGAACCTAAGATTCGGGTGAGCCTGCAAAAGTTTGGTACTGACCGGGTTATCTTAAAAGTAAGCGATAATGGTACAGGGATAGCGAAAGAGATTCAGAATAAAGTATTTTTGCCCAACTTTAGCACCAAATATGCAGGTTCGGGAATAGGACTCGCCATTGCTAAGCGAGGCATCGAGCACGTTGGCGGACGAATTACTTTTGATACCAAGGAAGGAGTAGGAACTACCTTCCTAATCGAGCTTCCCCTCGTGACCGAACGGCAGTCGGTGGTTGAGCTTTAAACAATATGCTAAGGATTGGGTCAGGTTTTTTTTTACTCCTCTGGTTAGGAAGCCTTATCGGCTATTCGCAATCGTCAGCCTCGTCTACCGCCTCTAGTAATAATTATAAATGCCGCACCCTCCTAGTAAAGTCCGACTCATTGTGGATTGATTCACTCTCGGTAGTTCCTAATTCACTAGAAGTTGTAATTAACCAGGATACCCTTACCGATGATCAGTTTAGCTACGATTACTCCTCCGGTTATTTGTACTTAAATGATCCTAATCGGAATGCCGAATCAGTAACAGTTTGTTACCGTGTGCTACCTTTTAGTTTGCACCAGATCCACGTGCGTCGCGACTTATCAGTTTACGACTCTACGGCAGTATTCCAGGAAATCCGCTATGCCGACCGCTACACTAATCCGGCGAATTCGGGTCAAGAGACCCTGATCAATACACCTAAGCTGCAAAAAAGCGGTAGCCTAAGCCGGGGTATTTCGTTTGGCAACAGACAGGATGTCTTCGTAAACGCCGCGCTTAATTTGCAGATAGAAGGGCAACTTACCGACGATTTATCCATACGGGCGGCTATCACCGATCAGAATGTTCCGCTACAGCCCGACGGTACTACCCAACAGCTCCAGCAGTTCGATAATGTGTTCATCGAGTTTAAGCACCGGTTTGCCACTCTTAACGTAGGTGATGTACAACTGAACCATATGGGAAATATTGTTTCACCGTTTTCTCGCAATACATCCCTATTTGCCCAACCACAGCAGCCCTATTTTCTGAAATACCAACGGAATGTCCAGGGCGGACTGCTCAATACCCAATATTCCTTAGGAAAAAATGCAACCGCCCAAACCTCAGTGGGGGCGGCTATTGCTAAGGGAAAATTCGCGTCGGTCAACTTGACGATCCAAGAAAGTGTGCAGGGACCCTACCGATTAAACTCACCTGAAAATACTAGAAATAACACTATCGGTACCGACGGAGAGCGAATGTTTTATGTGTTGGCCAACTCTGAAAAAGTATTTCATAACGGACAGCTACTAACCCGTGGCTTCGACCAGGATTACACAATCGACTACAATCTAGGGGAGATAACCTTCACCCCGAGAGTAGTACTCACGCAGTTTTCCCGGGTGGTGGTAGACTACGAATACGCTGAACGCAGCTATAGCCGAAGTATACTAACGGCTCGTCATCAGCAAACCCATAAGTGGGTTTCATTCTCGATTAACTACTATCAGGAAGGAGATAATGCCCGGAGGCCCTTAGGATTTGAACTATCGCCCGAAGATTACCAACAGTTACGCGAAGCTGGCGATGAACGTCTCAATCAGACCGTAAGTAGTGTAGATACGGTTAGTGGACAAAGTTCGGGTTTGGCCTTCGGTAGCCAGCAAGCCGATGTGCCTGGCGTGGGGAATGTCTACCGAATTTTATACGCTCAGCAAGATACCCTAGTGGCCGGGCAGACTTATACAATTTTTGTATTCAGCAGCGGCGAAGAAGCGATCTATCGTCCTCGCTTCAGTTTTGTAGGAGAGGGCAACGGGAACTATATTCTTCGGAACAGCCAGGTAAACGGTAAAGTCTACGAATGGGTAGCTCCCCAAAACAGCCTACCCCAAGGGAACTACGATCCGGTACGTCAGCTACCAGCCCCTCAGCGCAAACGGGTAGTTTCGGTAGGAACGGAAGTAGCACTTTCCAAGAACGACCAGCTATATACCGAATTGGCTTTGTCAGAGAATGATAAAAATACTCTCTCCGACATTGACCAGCAGGATGATCAGGGAAAGGCAGTTGTGATCGGATACCGCAGTCAGCCCCGTCCGCTCACTACCGGATCAGCCTACCGCTGGTCGCAGCAATTGCAGTATGAGTACACGAATCGTTATTTTCAGGCCATTGATCCCTTTCGCTCGGTAGACTTTGAACGAGATTGGTCTAATCTGCCAACGCTAAACGGGTTACTACCTCCGGTGACTGACAATCATATCGTTCAGAGCCAGACGCAATTGGTGAAGAACGTCCATAACCGGATTCAGTACCGTTGGGTTGGACGTAGGCAAACCAATTGGCTGAACGGTAGCCAGCACTCGTTGGAAGCGGCTCAGGAGCTAGGTGGCTTTCGCGTAGCGGGAACTGGGTTCCTGATGCAGAGCCGCTATCTGCAGCAGCAAGCTTCCTGGAAAAGAATGAAGATAGATGTGCATCGTCCGCACCGTTGGGTAACGCCGGGGTATACCTACCGCCGGGAGGAAAATGAAGTGAGTAGTACCGAATCCGATTCCGTCATCTACAGTGCTGAGCATTACGACGAGCACCAGTGGTACTTGGCCAAAGGTGATAGTATCTCCGGAACCTTTCGGGTAGATTATCGGGTACGGAATAACCGACTTCCTTTAGCGGGTGAGATGAAAACCAGTGAGCAGGTACAGATGCTTCAAGCTCGATGGGACAAGTCGCTAGGGCAGCAGCATTTCCTTAGGGTAAATGCTACCTACCGGAATGTGCAGCTCCGCAATGCGGCACTTTGGGAAGGGCAACCCATAGCCTTAGCTCCTGAGAATTCGGTAATGGGGCAGGTAGACTGGAAGGGCAGCTTTCTGAAGCGCTCACTACAGATGTCGCTGACCTACGCGGTGGCGAATGGAAGAGAAATCAGGCGGGACTTCGTGTACGTGCGCGTACCCACCGGAGAAGGTATGTTTACTTGGCGAGACGATAACGGTAACGGCATTGAAGAAATCAATGAGTTTTATGAGGCGCGCTACTGGGACGAACGTAACTACGTGCGGGTGATTGTACCCAGCAACGAATACATTCAGGCATTTACCAACCAATTAAACTACCGGGTGAAGGCTCAATTCCCCCAGGGGTGGAATGAAAGTGGGGGGCTGAAATCTGTTTTTGCACGCTTCTCCAATGTGACTCAACTTCGAATTCACCAGAAGCAGACCGATGACCGATTGGCGGCCCGGGTGCTACCCGGCTATTCGGTGGCGGAAGAAGACTTACTATCCGCTAAAGAATCAGTACGTTCTACCTTCTTTTTTAACCGACAGAGCCCTCGCTTCGGGGCGGAAGGGGGGCTACGGACTACCCGATGGAAGCAGTTGCTTCAGCAGGGTACTGAAGACCGTTCTACTCGAGTTTACCGTACTCAACTCCGCTACCAATGGAGCCGTAAGTGGAAAGTACTAGTCAACAGCCAGCGAACTCACCGAAAGTACGAGCTGGATATGCAAAGTGGCCAGGTTAATTCCCGTAACTTTGATATTACCGAACATCAGTTGGCGCCGGAACTACACTGGCAGCCTCACATGGGTTTCAGATTAGTGACCAAAACTAGTTGGACTACCAAAGTAAATGCTACTGTTCCGCTGGACGAAATAGGCGGCGAAGAAGCTACCCTTCGGTCGGTCGGCTGGGAGCTGCAATCCAGTAGAGTGATGAAGCGCAATATCAACGCTACCGTGGAGTGGCTTAGTATTGACTATAATGCTGATGCCGGTCAGGCGGTAGCCTATGAGATGCTGGAAGGGTTACTACCCGGCAATAACGCCCGTTGGTCGCTGAACCTACAGCAACAACTACTAAAGGGACTACAACTCACACTGAACTACCAGGGGCGGAAGTCACCCGATCAGGTGCCAGTTCATAGTGGTAGTGTTGCAGTGCGGGCTCTGTTCTAGTTCGTAAGCCTAATCATTCCCATCTTTACTTTGGTCAGCCAATTCTCTTACCGAAATTCCATTAATCAGTACATCCTTTAGTACGGCTTCACCATCGCTGATAGCTACCAGTGCGTAAGTAGTTTGGCTAGTTTCCCGCAATGATTCCCAGTATACCCGTTCGGCTTTGGGGGCTTTAGATTCTTCCAGATAAAAGCGGTTAAAGGGATATTGTAGCGTGAGTTGACGGTTACCGTTAGAAGAAACATAGCTGACCGTTGTACTCAGAAAGTCTTGATCATCAGCAGGCTGTTCTTTGGTGACGGACTGAATTTGGGCAAAGCCGTGTTCATCGATAGTAAGTAGTGCATATACACTTTCGCCGGCTACCCAGTCGTTTTCATTCACAATGGGAACAGTGGTATCCTCAAAACTGAGGGTAATGTACTTTCCCCGGAAAGGGTCGTTCGGATCAATAGGGGCTGTTCGAAATTTGTACTCAGTCCCCTGAGCTAATACGGCTTCACGGTCGAGAATCATTGAGGCGGGTACGTAAAGTTGTACCAGGGCTACTAGCAGAAAGGCAATCAGTAGGATAGTTTTTTTAGGCATTGGCTTTTCGCTGTTTAAGCATACGGTAGTTGGCCACAAAGAAGCCTACTCCCACACTTACAAATAAAATACCCCGCACTACAAAGCTCAAATCAGTATCGAAGAAGCGACAAACTACCAGAGCAGTAATAATTAGCAGTCCGTAGTTCAGTATGCCCAAATGATTGCGCCGGGCTCCGTTCCGGATAGTAAGCGTTCCGATTACAAATACTATCAGGTTGATAAGGACTACAGCCACTGTTGAAACCAGTCCGATAATGAATACCGGGATAAATAGTAGAAAGACTAGTGCAAGGGGCTCAATATCCTTTAAGGAACTAAGCTTGAGGAAGAGATAAAGAAACCACCCTGCCAACAGGGTAAGCAAAGCCGCTACGGCAAACTCCTGCGAGGTGAGTACTTCATAGGTACCAAATTGCTCCCGAGATAAATTCGACCAGAAGTCACTAAAGCTAAGGATCAGCAATACGATTACGGTACCCAGTGAACCCAGGGCAGTGTAGCTGTTACTACTTCCTTGAGACAAGTCGGAAACCAGGAATTTACCCAGAAGGAAAAGCAAGCCGAACAGGCTAAGGTAAGCGACAAACATAAGCTCACCCAGGTCTTGGGTCAAGGTGCCTAACGAAATAATCACAGAAAGCGGCACCAACCAATGGTGAAACAGGGTAAAATTACCGCTGGCTTGCGAGCGATAAAGCTGGTAGTAGTGTGGAACTATTAGCAGCAATAGTGGCCAGTATAGGTATGATTGCTGAAAAGGATACGTCCAGTAGCTTAGATCGCAGGCGTAGTAGGTAATGCCGATCAGATAAAGCAGTGAAACGGAGGAAGAACGGATCAGATACACCAACGGTAGACTAAGCAGCATCCAGGTGAGTATGAAGCTACTGATGTTGCCCGGTATATTGTAAATCTGACTGACTAGTGAAATACTGGCTCCGATAGCAAAAAATAGGAAGGTAGCCGAGCCTTCCCGCCAGGCGGTACTTTCTGACTGCTTGATTAGCACGTAAGCACACAATCCTTGCCCCACCAGCAACGGTAAAAAAGCAAAAGTGGTTTTAACAGGTCGGCTAAGATTATCCCAATTGTGGGCGATGATCAGAATAATACCTAAGCCCACCAGTATAGCACCTAGGATGCCGAAGGCAATCACTAACCGATTACCCGATTGCCCTGACTTCTGCTGATAGTAGGAGTGGATTTGCTCGGCGGTTTCTTCAGAGATTATCTCCGCTTCTACTAACTCCGCGATATCTTTTCGTAGGCTCATAGCGGTAAATTTACTGGATTAATAGCTTATCCCCATATTGGCTAAAGACTTCGATTTAGCTAATTGGGTCAGTACAGTTCTTGGCGGATTCAATTACGGAAAGATTCCTACAAAGTATAAATCAAATCCGCCTAATCCGCCGTCTCGGTTTGATGAGAAGACCATCATGGTCTGTGTCCAGGTGACTCCTTCTTCGAGTAGAATAGGTCGGAACTCGTCGGAGGCAGTATTGATAGTTTCACCAAAATTAATAGGTTCACTCCACTCTCCGTTTTCCAGCAGACTGTAGTACAAGTCGTATCCACCGAATCCGCCCTCACGGTTAGAGGCAAATACCATCCGGTTTTCGTAAATAAATGGGCATTTATCGTCTTGACTGCTTGATAAATTGGTGTCTTTCACTATTTGATAGTCAGCATTATCGGCCAGCATCACTTCAATATCCTGAGTAGGATCAGTATTCACGTAGTAGAAATCAAAATTATTATCCTCTCTATCCGAGCAAAAATAAATTCTTGATCGATCAGCATTAAAGGTGGGATACATATCTTCGTATTCAGAATTCAGGAAAATTACTTCCTTTGGTTCAGTAAACCGTGGCTCGGTTTGATTAGATATGAAGTTGATTTGGGCATTGCCCGTTACATCAGTAGAATACAGCAGGGTAAAGTTAAATCCATCTGGCGTATTATCAACAACCAGGTTTGGCCCGAACTCGTTAGCGGTAGTTCTAATTTTTTGCAATCCTTGGTTTATTATTTCATAATCTTCACTAAAGACCATCCAGTTAGCGTATTCGTTGGTGATCTTTAACTCACCAGTAGTCTTATCAAAATTAACGTTCATCGGTTCATAAATAATGTTGAAGGCGTTTCCTCGGCTTTGTCTATTCGTGGAAAAGCAGAAAGGAATCAATTCTCCTAAAGTGGGAGCTGTGGAATTGTAATCGTCGTATTCCGTATTAAATTCCGTTAGGTTTACCGGCTGTTCGGGTAAACTTCCCCGTTCGTATCTGTAGCCGAAAGGTGATCTTTCACAAGAAGTGATAGTAACCATTAGTGCTATAAATAGAATTTTAGCTAAAACAATCATTCTTTATCACCTTTAGAACTATTCATTTCCGCTATCATCTCAACGGTTTCTTTCACAAAGTTCGTCTTACCTAAAACGTAAGCTCCCCGATCATTCTTGTGCTTCGCCGCTAGTTTGAGTTTTAGAGCTTCATATTCTTTCGCTTTAGCATGATTCTCATTCAGATAGTCACGAAAGGCAATCTGGTTCCACATATAATTATCTTTGGGGCACATATGAATGTGAAAAATTTGTTCCTTCTTACCCTCGAGATTATACCCTTTGCCAAATGACATATAGGCGTCAATATTGTCACGTTCGGGTACTTTAAAGTGAGTGTAGCCTACAGCCTCAAACTTAACGATGACTCGATCATCAAAAAGTAAGTCATTCGGTATTTCTATCAGTATGTCAATATAGGGTTTAGACTTAATGGCCGGAATAGCAGAACTACCGAAGTGTTCAATTCGTAACACAATATCTTTCCCCACTTCGGAAAGAATCTTTCGCTTTTCCTTTTCGAAGATGTTTTTCCAATCTGGGTTGTGATCAACCAGCTCAATTGGGAACAATGTGTTCCAATCATCTCTGCTGAGGTCTTGTAACCGCTTACGCATGATCAATCGATTTATAATTTGATTTCAAAGAAACAGACATCGGCCTGTTGGTAGTGAGCGGGTAGGCCCAAGGGGTCTTTTAGTTTACGGCTGCCTAAAAATTCAAAGCCACAGCGAGTGTAATGATTAATAAGTTTCTGATTATATCCGCAGGTATCCATCCGGATAAACCGTAACCTTTTTTCTTGGGCAAATTCTCTCGCCCAGTCGGCAATCTGTTTTACCAGATTATTGCCTCTGAAATCTGGATTGGTAGCAATGCGGTGAATGTAGAGAGAATAATCATTGTCTTCTTCTTCCCAGATTTGGGGATCGTGATAAGTAATAGCCCAAACGCATGCTATTTGGTTGTCTATCAGCATTTTAAACTGTCGTAGCTCTGTCACTTCGGTAGTCACTAGCTCTGGACTAAACTCCGGCCACTGGTTCTCGGGAAACTTTTCCTTCTGCAGCTCAGTCGCTAGCCGGTAGAGGCGAAATATCTCCGGAATATCTGGTTGGGAGCTTAAAGCAACAGTCATGGTGTAAAGGTTAATCCAGAAAAAAGCACTTACCCTAGATTGGTAGGCCCGTAGTCTAATAATGGGGCCGTATTTTCGACTCTCACAGTAGGTTTTACGATGAGAAAAAGTAAAGTGCTTAGCTGTAGCTGCAATACTACAAAAAAACAGGATGCTAACAGCACCCTGTTTTTTGTCCTTGGATTAATGAAAAAAATACATGTTTCTAGATTTCTATTTCTAAGTTTGGTTTCTTTAAGCTCCCGCTTAAATTCTCTAAAATTATTGCTTACACAATCTTTGATTTCTTCTTAAGTTTGCATGGTGAAGTTCCCTATGTGATCGCGGTCAGCTTTCAATTTATCAATGCTTTCTTTGTACTCGGCCTGATAGTGATGGTTTACTATCTAAGAAAGGTTTTCTTCTCAGTCAATATCTATGAATTAGTAGTAAAGTAGCTAAAATGAAAAAAAATAGTAAAAAATTTAGCTCTGATGAATGCCCACAAAATTATCCAAAATTTCAACAGCTCAGATGAAAAAATGCGGGCTCCAAAAAGTCATACGGTCGTAGCTACAACGCTTCTAGAAGTTGATGTAGCGCTTTTTCTTTTTAGCCTGCTTCAACGACTTCTGGCTACGCTTAGAGTAATCGTCAATAGCTTGGCTAACTGAATCCAACAAGTTGTAAATACCTTCGTTCAGCGACTTTTCTACATCGCTACGAAAACGGGTACCTTCTTGGTTGAGTCGTTTCCTGGTTTTGTCACCTTTCTCAGGAGCCAATAATATTCCAGCAGCAATTCCGGCCAGTGCCCCGGCAATAATTCCTGATAGTAATCTCATAAGATCAAAAAGTTTAAGTGTTCAACATAGTATACGAAAATCTTGTGCCAAGTTTCAAAAAATAGCATTTTTCTGCAAGTTAAGGGCTGATTTTAGGCTTTGGGGTTACTTTTATTGGTTGTATAGGAATGCTACTCGAGTAAGAAAACTAACTTGTTTGAATGCCTGAGAAAAGATTTCCCCACTTTGGGGAAGCGACCCCTAAGAAATAAACCACTATTGGTTTCCCTAGTGTTTTCAACATTATTTTCTGGCTTTAATGAGCCTTTCAACTATAAGGGGAAATGCAAATCCGAGCTATATTTTTGCCTCATTTTTTTACTTTCTACAATCTTATCATAAGAAGCGGAAGTTTCTACAGCACAAGTGGAGTTTTTATGGGGTTATTGCTTTTGAAGCGTTTCGTCTGCTCTTTTCTATTGGTTTTCAGGGAGTGGTGAGGGAGATCAAAAGGATACTATAGTTCAAATCCTCTTAAGCCAACCTTTCGAATAGATTTTAGTTGGAATTATAGCGATGGTATTCTTTGGCAAGGCAGCCCATCAGATTTATCGGGCTGTGTTGGGTAAATACGCCAAAAAGTGTAGGGTAGCCAGTTAGATCAACGAGTGAAGGATATACCGATGAAGGCTGGATATGTTGGTTATACTGCCTGTGGAATTGGAATCTTAGTCATAGGATACTTCTTTTTGCGAGCAGCCATTGAGGCTAAACCTGATCAGGCTGGAGGA
The DNA here is from genome assembly GCA_937884755.1 of uncultured Flammeovirgaceae bacterium. Classification (GTDB taxonomy): domain Bacteria; phylum Bacteroidota; class Bacteroidia; order Cytophagales; family Cyclobacteriaceae; genus Tunicatimonas. The sequence continues at coordinate 6,091 of CAKZYJ010000394.1, read as the reverse complement.
ACTAAACAGGCATAATAATTTATACAGCCAAGCTCAACCCGGCAAATGATTTTTTTTGAGAATTGTGGCAATTAGTTTGGTTTTTATGAGTTGTCTTTGTTCGTGAAGGCCCGTTATCGCGTATTACCAAGTAGTATTTAAAATTAACCTATAAACTATGAGTCTATTTGAGAAAATTAAAGAAAGTTTTGACGACGACGTACAAGTAAATAATTGGATTGTTGGGGGTGCTACTATGATCAGTGCTATACTGGTGAAGCGAATTATTGAATTTGCCTGGCAGAAGGCCACCCACGAAGAACCCCCAAAAAATCCGGCAGACCGGGAAGTTTCACTGCAGCAAGCCTTGCTCTGGACACTATTAGTTAGTGTCACTTCCAGCTTAGTCAAGCTTTTCATTCGCCGCAACGTTACTTGGGATGAGCGAAAATCCTAGTGATCTCCAATCATTTTTCCTACACCGGTGAACATCAGTGACTTTTTTTTCCATAACAATAACTTTTTTACAGAATATTGTGGAAATATAATTAGGGAGAAACTACTCTAATTTAGCCGACAACAAGCGTACTCAGTAATAGGGCCTTGACCTGCCTGGTCTCCTTGAAGCCCTGATAGCGAAAAAGTCTGAATGAAACAGAGTTAACAGTCTTGAAAATAATTAGCTGGCTGTACTAATTTCTTCTTACTTTGGAAAGGAAATAGTAAAGCAGGTACCCTTATCTACCTCACTTTCTACCGAAATTTTAGCTTTGTGGCTATTGATAATATTTTGAGTAGAAGTAAGCCCTAATCCCATACCCCCTCGTTTGCCAGTATGAAAGGCATCAAATAAATTATCTAATTCACTGGCTTCAATTCCGTGCCCATTATCTTGAATAGCTACGTATTCACGCTCAGCATCCTGCCAGGTTCGTAGCGAGAGCTTGCCTTTCTCTGAATCTACTGCCTCTATGGCATTGTTAATAATACTTAGCAATGCTATTACCAACTTATCTTGATCGAGTAAAATATCGGAGAGATTAGCATCTAATTGCTGCTCAATTTGCACCTTCTGTAACTTGATACGTTCGGAAGCAATAGTTAGTGTCTGCTCCACTACTTGATTTAGTGAACAAGGTTGTAACGAAAGTTGGGATGGCTTAGAAGAATTGAGCATGGCTGTTATTAGATCGTTTATTCGCTTGGTATTACGGCGGATAATATCCAGGTAGACACTTAGGTCATCCCGGTCGGTAATTTCTGCGGCAAATTGTTCTAGTGATAAATTGATATTCGTAAGCGGATTACGAACCTCGTGGGCAATACTGCGAGCAATGTTAGCCGTCATCATCATTTTCTCGAGGCGGATTAACTCCTGCTGCACTTTTTTCTTTTGAGATACGTCAGTAATAATTCCCTGGTAGCCTTGTAGTGTCCCTTCGGTATCTACCAATCGGGCGGCTGAGAGACTACAGGCAATTGGACGGCCATCTTGGTGAAGAAGTATTGCTTCGAAGTCTTTAACCATGCCCTTGCAGGTCAGTTTCTGGTAAAGTTTGGGATACTGCTCAGGCTGGGAAAACAAATCTTTCAACGACATGCTGCGAAGCTCAGTCAGTGAATAGCCGAAGAACTGTTCCGTAGCACTGTTGGCATCAATAAATAAATCTTCATGATTGGTAATGTAAATAGCACTTACTGACTGTTCAAACAGCGTTCGGTACTTCTGCTCTTGAGTATGAAGTTTATTGACCGTTTTAGCGTTATTGATGGCGTAGCGAATGCTACGTTCAATAACCAACGTATTCAATCCGTCTTTCACCAAATAGTCGGCAGCACCCATCTGCATGGCCTGGAAGTCGATTTCCGCAAAACCCTTACCAGTGAGCACAATGATGGGGCCTCGTACTCCTAATTCTATTCCTTTCTTCAGTAAGTCCAGACCGTTGTGCTCTCCTAATCGGTAGTCAATCAGGTATACATCGAAACGATCTTCAGTCAGCTCCTGAACGGCATCCTTGTAGTTTTCAACCCACTCAATAGTGAAATCGGTGGTTTCCATTTCGGTCAGTAAGTCGCGGGTGATGATGTAGTCATCTTCATCGTCATCAACCAGCAAAAGGTGTATCTGCTCTTTTTGCATACGGGTATTATTCTATCCGCTGGGGTAACTCTACTATACCGAACCAGTAATTGCCAATAGCTTTGGTTACCTGCACCAGATCTTCAAATGTGACGGGTTTGGTAATAAACGAGCTTACTCCCAGATCGTAGGTTTTAAAAATATCCTCTTCGGCTTTGGAAGTAGTGAGTACAATTACCGGAATATGCTTCAGTTTCGGATGAGCCTTTATCTCGGCCAGAGCTTCGCGCCCGTCTTTACGAGGCATATTCAGATCAAGGAGAATCAGACCGGGGAAAGGTGCATTTTGCTCGCTATATTTTCCTCGTTGATGTAGATAGTCCATCAGTTCTTCCCCATCTTCTACAAAGTGCAGATCGTTGGCCAGGCGGTTTTCTTCCAAGGCATCTTTCGTAAGAATACGATCATCCGGATCGTCATCAGCCATGAGAATGGTTGTGGTTTTATGGTGAGCTAGATTCATACCGGCAACGGTTGATTTTTGGGTAAAATTACGTAAAAAGTGGTACCTTTCTCTTCCTCGCTAGTAGCATAGATATCACCTTGATGATTCTCGGCAATCTTGCGGCAGATGGCTAACCCAATGCCCGTACCAGGGTACTGATTGCGGCCGTGCAGGCGCTGAAAAATATTAAAAATGCGGTCCAGATACTTCTCATCAAACCCGATTCCATTATCGGCGACTGTTATCTCGTAAGGTTCTGAAACTGAATTGGGTGAGTCAACTTCTTCCGGTTTGATCAGGCGGGATTTTATCGAAATTCTCGGCGGAACACCTTCTCGCTTAAACTTAATAGCATTACTCAACAGGTTTTGAAAAAGCTGCCGAAGTTGAGTAATCTCCCCTTCAATAGTTGGTAAGTCATCAACTTCCACCGTGGCTCCTGATTCATCAATAGTAGTCTCCAGATCAGAAATAACTTCTTGCAGCAACTGGTTCAAGTCAATGGGTTCAAAGGCATTTTGAATACGACCCACCCGGGAATACTTCAACAGATCATCAATTAGGGTCTGCATCCGCTTGGCGGCACTTTGCATGCGGTTAAAGTAATCCTGACCAGTATCATCAAATTTATCGGCGTATCGAGTTTTAATACGATCGCCAAAAGCCTGAATTTTTCTCAGAGGTTCCTGTAAGTCATGGGAAGCTACGTAGGCAAATTGTTCTAAGCTTTCTTGAGCACTCTCCAGTGCGTATAGCTTGTTCCTGAGTTCGTCTTCGGTGAGGCTAAACACCCCAATATCTTCGGTGACTATCAGGCAGCCGAAGACTGTTCCGTCGTAGTCGTAAGTTGGCACGAATGACAGCCGGTAGATGGTACCATCTACCGATACCTCTTCCCGAATTGTTTTTCCCCGAAAACATTGTCGGCAGATGCGGGTAACTGTTCGAGCAGCGTCTTCATCCAACACATTAATCAGTTGTGTGTTTTGTTCTACGGTAGAAGTGTAGCCATAGGCACGCAGTGGGGCTCCTTTGCTGATCCGGACATTGAACTGCCGGTCTATCAGTAGCACATCTGTGTCGGGTAAACCTTTGACCAAGGCCTGGTAAAGACCTTCGTTTTGTGAGCTTTCCTGCAGCAATTGCCGGTATTCGCTAATATCACTGAAGCGAACCAAAAGTTGCTGATTAATCCGGTACACAATGTTTTTAAACCAAGTATTTAATCCCTGGTTCTGATACTGAAACTCAGTGCGATAAGTGTTTCCGGTTTCTATTACGCGTACATACTGATTAAACAAATCAGAATCTTCCAGATCCGGGAATACCTCGAGTAAATGCTTGCCTTGTAAATCCTGACGTTGTCGGTTTAGAAGCCGAAGAGCGGTTTCGTTGACTTGCTCGTGGCGAAAATTGATGATCTCTTTCTGGTCATCGTAGACCGGACTAAAAATAATAATGCCGTCGTCAGTAATTTCAAAAAGGTCGTGTATGGTTACCTCCTGCATAAAAAAATAGTCTGGAAGGAGTAGGTTTAGCTAGCTTAATCATCTCAAGGCTAGCAAGCAATTTAAAAAGTCAGTAACTAGAGATCAATGTTGTACGATTTCATTTTGTTGTACAACGTCTTCCGATCAATGTTGAGTACGCTAGCGGCCTTCGTTTTGTTGTATCCTGTCTTTTCCAGCACGTTGATAATGGCATCTCGTTCGGCTAACTTAGAAACCGACTTTAGGTTTTCGGGTTCGGAAGTGATTTCTTCGGTAGAAAGATCATCGAAATAGGAAGGAGATTTTATCTCTTCAGGCAAGCAATCTAATGTTACTTCAGGGGTTTGAGCTAATAGCACTGATCTCTTTACCACATTGTGTAGCTCCCGCAGGTTGCCGTGCCAGTAGTATTCTTTCATGCGGCGCATGACACTGTCATCAAAGTCTTCTACCGATTTGTTAAGCTCTTGATTGGCTTTTTCTAAAAAACTATCGGCAAATAATTTTATATCAGCTTTCCGCTCCCTCAACGGAGCCAACTCAATTTTAAACTCATTAAACCGGTGATATAGGTCTTCCCTAAATTCCCCCTGCTTTACAGCATCAGATAGATTTTCATTCGTGGCCACAATCAGACGCACATCAATAGGAATATCCTTAGTGCTACCAATCTTTTTAATTTTTCGTTCCTGTATCACCCGCAGAAGCTTGATCTGATTTTCGTACGAGAGGTTACCAATCTCATCTAGGAACAACGTGCCTCCGTTCGCTGCCTCAAAGCTTCCGGTTTTGTCGTTCAATGCTCCGGTAAATGCTCCCTTTACGTGGCCAAATAATTCTGACCCGGCTAAATCCTTGGGCAGAGCTCCGCAGTCAATGGCCACAAAAGGTTTGCCTATGCGGCTACTGTAGTTATGGATTTCGTTGGCGACAAACTCTTTTCCGGTTCCGGTTTCTCCCTGAATAATCACCGACATATCGGTAGGAGCAATCAGGCGAATATGTTTCATTACCTGTTTGGCTTGAGGACTCTCACCAATAATAAAGCGGGTAGACTTCTGCGTTTTTTTTGGCTGTTTGGCTACTTGTTTACTGGCAATGGCCTGCTTTACGGTAAGTAGTAACTCATCGGGGAAAAGCGGTTTGGTTACGTAGTCATATACTCCCAACTTAATGGCTTTCACCGCAATTTTTACGTCGGAGTAGCCCGTAATTACAATAATGGCTGCTTCAGGATTGGTAATTTTTAATTTAGGAATAAGTTCTAGCCCGGTGATATCAGGCAGCTTGAAATCACAAACCAGTAGGTCGTAGGTTTCTTTTTTCGTGATTGATAGTGCTTCGTCTCCGGTGGCTGCGGTAGCAGTAGTAAAACCGTTTTTCGCCAAAAACCTATCAAGCAGCAGTCGGATGTCCTGATCGTCATCTACAATTAAAACTTTACTCATTGACTGAAAGCGAAAAATTGTTATAACAACAATTGGAAAAAATAGCCGTGATGAGGCTAAAGGTAGCTAATTTTTACTTCTGCTAATAGTGCGTAAACAAAAGAATTTGTTTGGAAATTCAAGTTACAGATCAAGGTCAGCTAGCACTTTAGCGATGCTTTTGCGGTCGAATGGTTTAGTAATAGAATGATCTATTCCAAAGGTATCGGACTGAATTTGTCGCAGTAATGTATCGTGGGCACTGATCATGACTACCTTGACATTTGCCAATTTTGCTTTGATAACTGGTACCAGATCATGGCCTAATCCATCAGGCAGGTTGAGGTCTAAAAACACTAAATCGAAGGCCCTTTCGGTGTTCAGTTTGTGCATACCATCGGTCAAATTATAGGCGTGATCGGTTTCGTAGCCCATCTGACGCAGCAAAGTTGCCAGCAAAAAGCATATTTCTTGTTCGTCGTCTAGTATTAGTATGCGCTTTGCTTCCATCAACCCGACTTTTATCTAATGATGCTAAAAAAATTGAAAGGGTCCCTAACATAAACTGATGATAAAAACAGTGCCAAAGCCAAAAATTATTTATCTG
>CAKZYJ010000393.1 GCA_937884755.1 uncultured Flammeovirgaceae bacterium | reverse complement strand
GGTATATGTCACTGGTTTACGGTGTGTGCTTGAAATACTTTAAAAATAAAGAAGACAGTCAGGATGCGGTAATGCAGATCTTTGAAAAGTTAGTAGAACGGCTACTCACCGAGGAAGTACGGGAATTTAAACCTTGGCTCTACGTGGTGACGCGCAACTACTGCCTAATGCAACTACGAAAAACTAAAGTACAGCAGGTGCCGATCAACGGGCATACAGATTATTTGGCAGAGGAAGAAAGTGGTAGTTTATCAGAAGAACAGTGGCAACTACTGTCACAGGGCATGGATCAACTACCGACTGAGCAACAACAGTGTTTGCAGCTATTTTACTTACAACAACAGTCGTATCAGACCATTGCTGAGCAGACCGGCTACGAATTAAAGCAGGTGAAGAGCCATATCCAGAACGGAAGGCGTAATTTGAAAATTTTTGTGGAGAAACATCATGAATAAACCACAGTACGATATTAATGAAGCCTGGGTGCAGCGCTATCGGGAGGGAAAACTCTCGGAAGAAGAGCAGAACTGGCTCGAGGAAAACCCTTTTGAGGCCGAAGCATTGGAAGGATTAGCCAAAGCACCTAATTGGCAGCAAGATATAACCGGCTTACGACAGCAGTTGCAAGAACGTACCAGCCAGCAATCTACGCTTTGGGTCATCTACGGACGCTATGCCGCAGCAGTAGCCGTTCTTCTCGTTTCCAGTTGGTTCATCTACCAAGCTACCCTCCCCGAAGACTCCGTTGAACAACTATCTTACGAGGTACAATCAGATACTCCAGCAGCTCTCGAAGAAGCACCACTAGCTCTGGCTATCCCCGAAAAGGTAGAGGGAGAAAAAGCTACTTCTGTCGTAAGCAACTCTCAGCTTAGTCAACCGAGTAACAAAATAAAACCCATTCCGGTACCGGAACGAGAAGCGATTGCTCTACTTGAACCAGTAGCAGCGACTCCGGCTATGCCCGAGATAGTAGTCGACGAAGAGATAGCCGATTTTTCGAAGGAAGAGGTGAACCGTACTGATGCTGAGCCAGCATTATCTCACGATTATCAAGCCCGGGCAAAGCAGTCTAGATTGGCCCAATCGGCTGATAGATTTGATCATCAGATTGCTGGTGGCCGGCAACCTGGTCACCAGATGGGTAATCGTCAGATTATTGGCTCAGTCTATTCATTAGAAAATCGTGCGCCAATTCCTGGTGCCAATGTTCATGTAAAGGGCACAATCGTCAATACAATTACCGATGTAAATGGTCAGTTTCAGGTAATCGTACCGGATAGCAGCAACGAACTTGTGGTCAGTTCTATTGGCTACCAGTCGGAAGAGATAGCCCTAAATCAGCAGGATTCTTTAGCCGTTCAGCTTGAGGAAGATATCCAAGCATTGAGCGAGGTCGTAATTATTGGTTACGGAACGCAAGAAAAGAAATCTGCTGGTTCCCAGCCAGCCCAACCCTTACCTTCGCAAAAGGACTTTCGCACCTACTTGCAAGAGAACCTTCAGTACCCGGAGGAAGCTCAACGGCAAGGTATTGAAGGCAATGTGAAAGTGCAGTTTACGGTGAAGGCTGACAGAGAGCTAACGGATTTCACCATCAAAAAGAGTTTAGGCTACGGCTGCGATGAAGAAGCCATCCGGCTCATCCAAGCTGGCCCAGGCTGGCAACCTGCCCTTCAGAATGGAGAGTTGCAAGACCAACAGGTAACGGTAAAAGTACGGTTTAGATTACCTACTAAATAGGGATCTCAGCGAGTAGTTAAGTACCCATTCAAAAACAAATAAAACAAGTACGTCATCGCGAACGAATGTGAAGCGATCCTATACTACAGGAGACCGCCGCTGGGCGACCCTATTCGCAGAGCCTCGCAATGGCGTCTTTTTAAACAAGAAAAGTTATACTATAATTTAATCAGGTAAGCACTGAGACAAAAATACGTTATGCATTTCCCCCGCACCACGTAGGCTTTAAAAAAGGGGGTTAGGGGGATTTATAGCATCTATGTTTCCTATTTAGCTAAACAGCTATCATCAATTTAATTTTGTCTTACTGCTTACTTATATGATTCTAAACACATAGCTTTCTTCTACTAAAGAAGTACGAAAACCTTCGCTTTACCATATTTATTGATTGCGTTCAGGAACAGACTTTTATGGATTACCGCTTGATTAGCAAAACATACTGGATACTACTATTTTAGTACTCTAGGTGGATATACGAATATTACTATTTTGCAGATATACGTATGTCGTATATTCAGACGTTACCTGCAATTATGACTAACCCCAAATATCATAGTCCACAATTTGAATATAAAGGAATTCCAATTCCTGAATTTGATCTTGAATCTGGGAAACTAATTAGGTTGTGTGTGCCGAATTTTGATTCAATAGGAAATAATTTAGTTCATAGTTTCCGATATGGATTATTAAATCATTTCGAAAAAATAATCCCAAAAGCTAAGTGGGCGAAGGAATATAAAGGAAGTTTATTTCGAAGATGCATGAGACCGCTTACCGTTGAGAATTATATAACTCAAAAACTAAATATTGACGCAACTAAAGCAAAAACTATATCGGAATATTTGGAATTGAATCCTAAAGAGAAAGTTCATAAACTTACAATAGGAAAGAGCAAAGCATTAACCATCAAATGTGATTTTGAAAAATATGATACTCTGATATTTGATTATTATGGTGTAGGTGCGAGCGAATTTGATTATTTAGAACAAATCGTAGATGCGGAGATAAAAACAGGAAAATGTGGAATAGCAATTGATCGACTTGAATTTAATCAGAACAATGAAAAAAATAAGAATATTGACCGAATAAAAATAACTGTGGGTAACACGGTATATAAAAAATAGCGACTGCAATGCTCTAACGAAAGTATAAAAATAAATATGAGGTCAATGTCAATCGGAAATACTAGTGCATGAAATCTGCTACTTTTCATATAGTGAGACCGTTGTAAACTATTCAGAATTAATTCTTAATTCGCGAATTGCAAATGAATTCATATCTTCGCAGCTCTAAAAGTCGATAGGATATGAGAAAGCACAGCGGAATGCGGCCACATGATATTGCAATACTCTTGAAAATTGCCAGTAAAGGAGCAGAAAAGTGGTACATGAAAGACTTAGCAAATGAACTACAAATTAGCGCCAGTGAAATAAGTGAGAGTATAAACAGATCAGTAATTGGAGGACTCCTGAGTAGTGACAAGAAAACCCTAAAAAAATTAGCTCTGCTCGATTTCCTGAAATCTGGTCTACGTTACGTATTCCCCCAACAACCCGGAGCAATAACCAGAGGTATTGGTACGGCTATATCTGCCCCCCCCCTCAATAATAAATTCTTAAGTGATGAAAATTTTGTTTGGCCATGTGGAAAAGGAAATTCAAGAGGACAAGCCATAGAACCTTTGCATCCCAAAACTCCTGAGGCATGCTTACATGATGCTAAATACTACGAATTAATGGCTTTAACTGATGCAATTAGAATCGGTAAAGTAAGAGAACAAAATTTGGCATTTGAAATGCTCAAAGAGAAAATTGAAAATGCTTAAAAACCAGACAATCAATTTACGAGTAGTTGAAAAAGTGGCTAATTCACTTGAAGAACTAAATAATGATGTTATTTATGTTGGCGGTGCTGTGGTCAGCCTTTACGTAACTGATGAAGGTGCCGAGCAACCACGCCCCACAAAAGACATTGACATCTCCGTGCAAATTAGTACTTACTCGCAAATGGACGAGTTTAGGGAAAAGCTAGCGTTGAAAAATATCTACCCAGCACCATCCGAAAAAGTAATGTATCGTTATTCTTACGAGGATATACTAATTGATTTCATACCATTTGAAGAAACCCCACTTGGTCCAACCAATAGTTGGCTAAAGCCGGGTTTTGAAAAAGCTTACCCTGTAGGAATTGGCGAGTCTGAAATCAAGATTTTACCTGTAAGCCTTTTTCTAGCAACAAAATGGGAGGCATTTAAAAGTAGAGGAAGCGACCCAAGAACCAGTCATGACTTTGAGGACATTATTTACATAATTGACAATAATTTGAAGGTTGTTGAAGATACACAAAATGCAAACAAGGATGTTCAAGATTTTCTAAAGGAAATGAGTAACGAGATCCTAAATCATTCTTCTCGTAATGAAATTATAGAATGTCACATCAATCCTTTTACCGCTGATGAGCGAAGAGAAATCGTCATAGAGAAACCGAACGAAATTTCAAAATAAAGCGGCATACAACACTGTATAAAATGAAAGTATATGAAGATTAATGAATAACCCGCAAACCGAAGTTAAAGGTTTGTCCGGCGCCTTCTCCGGGGCTGCCAAGCCAGAAGTTGGTGTAAAGTAGTTCGCCCTCCAGTAACCCCGGAATAAGCTGGT
>CAKZYJ010000392.1 GCA_937884755.1 uncultured Flammeovirgaceae bacterium | reverse complement strand
ATCCGCGCTGACGGTTATCGGCGTCGGGGATTCTCGACTCTTGTCCTCGGGGGAAGCTACCAGTTTCCAGAGAGTTGGTTTGGAGGTGGCGGTGGACGGCTGTCATTTCAGGTGCTCAATTTGCTCAACGAAACCTATGTTCCACCTATTGATCAGCGTCAGTTTGGTCAAGTCTTTGCTATCCGCCGCCTCAACGGTTTTGGTCGCAATCTTACCGTTTCCCTAGAATTTGATCTTTAGTGAATAATCTCCTAAAAACTATGCACGCTGATTTTTGGCTCAACCGTTGGGAAAACAATGAAATTGGCTTTCACGAAAGGGAAGCTAACCCACTTTTGGTTAAATATTTCCCAAACCTTTCTCTAAAGAAAAGTAGTCGGGTATTTCTACCGCTCTGCGGTAAAACGCGGGATATTGCTTGGCTACTTTCCCAAGGCTACTCGGTAGTAGGAGCGGAGCTAAGCCAGTTAGCAGTAGAACAGTTGTTCTCCGAACTTTGTGCTGAGCCGAAGATTATTCAGCAAGGCGCATTACGCCTCTACCGCGCCAAGAACCTAGATGTTTTCGTAGGCGACCTATTTCAATTGTCTAGATCAATGCTTGGCTCAGTGGATGCTATTTATGACCGGGCAGCATTGGTAGCCTTACCCGAAGAAGCCCGACGACACTACTCTGCCCATTTGATGAAAATCACGGAATCAGTTCCGCAACTGCTGATCACCTACGAGTACGATCAGAGCCAAATGGATGGACCACCCTTCTCTATTAGCCGGGAGGAAGTTGAGCAACACTACGCTCAACCCTACCAAGTGAAACATCTATCCCGCACCGAAGCGACTGGCTCACTAAGAAAGAGGATAGCCGCCCAAGAAGAAGTATGGCTCTTGACATCACATACTTACTAACTCAGTACAGTAAAAATTTTCAATAACAATCTGTAAGCATTTTCTAACCAAGCAATTCACATGACGATGAACAAATTTGTACTTACTTTTCTCTTATTCTTTCTCGGTGCCAGAGTGCTACTCGCTCAATCTGATACGGGTAACATACAAGGTACTGTCACCGATGATCAGAATAATCCGATACTAGGCCTAAACGCTGCCTTGAAGGGAACTACACTCGGCAGCATCACTGATATAGATGGTAAATTTACTATCTCGAGTGTACCTGCCGGATCATATCAGTTAGTCGTTTCAGGCGTAGGCTATCAGACCAGTGAGCGATCTATCGAGGTAATTAGTGGACAGACCTCTCAGCTAGATTTTGCCCTGCAAAAAAGCCTGACGCAGCTACAGGAAGTGGAGATCATGGGTCGTAAGGAAACTACCTACCAAAACGATGTATCATTTGTAGCCACCAAAACCGCTACGCCTTTGCAAGATATACCGCAAGCAATTAGTTACGTTACCAAGGAAGTGATGGCTGATCGACAAGCCTATCGGGTTAACGATGTGGTAAAGAATGTCAGTGGTATTAATCAGTTTTCGTACTACAATGACTATACCATCCGGGGATTCCGCTCTCAACAGGAGCTTATTAATGGCCTCCGGGTTATCGGATTATTTGGTCCTCAAATTCTTACCGCTAATCTAGAGCGAGTTGAGATTATTAAAGGGCCCGCTTCAGCTATGTTCGGAAATGCCTCGCCAGGTGGTACGATGAATCGGGTGACTAAAAAACCACTGAACGAAGATCGTAAGGCCATTACATTCACGGCGGGTAGCTTCAATACGCTACGCTCTACGCTGGACTTCACTGGCCCGTTGAATCAGAGCAAAACGTTGCTGTATCGCCTTAACTTAGCCTACGAAAACTCTAATGATTTTCGAGACTTGCAGGAGTTTCGTTCTTTCATGGTAGCTCCGTCCATTACTTTTCTGCCTACCGATAATACCAGTATTAACTTTGACTTGGTTATTACCAACTATGATGGTAAGCTGGATCGGGGGCAGCCCATTTTTGGGGCTTCGGCAGGCACTGACCTGAATTCTACCCCTATTTCGTTTGCGATTGGGGCTCCCAACGATTACCACGAAACCAACGAGTACTACAGTACCCTCTCGCTCAACCATCGGTTTACCGATAAGTTATCGTTTAATGCCTCCTATATGCGTTTTAGCGTCCGGGAAGATTTGTTCGAGCACCGTACTTCTAACCGCTTTGCGGTAGACAGTTTAGGCAACCAAATCCCCACACTGATGGGCATGCGAATTAGTGCCCGGGAAGGTGAACAAACAAATGATAACGTTACTACTTACTTTGTATTGGATGCAGAGACAGGGCCTATTGAACACAAAATACTGCTAGGCTATGACTTTATTCAAAGAGTACTGCCGGTAGGTAACGGTAGTATCTTTACGAGTAGTAATGCTATCTACCGCACCCAAGACGGAGGGTTAGCCCAATATGATCCCGAGAATCCGCAAAACTTCTTTTTCGACGAAAATGGCAACCCTGTACCCAATATTCCTCACTTTAACCTCGAGGATCCTAACTACGTTTTAGGCTACCCCAGCGACTACATTCTAGGACGTTCCGAGCGTGCAGCCACTCGCTTTTACTCTCAAGGAATATATATTCAAGACCAAATGAAGTGGAACCGCTGGCAAATGCTGCTGGGACTACGGCAGGAATTCTACGTGGACGTAACCAACTACAAGCAACTCGGTGAAGAAGAGGTACAGCAGGATAAATTGCTCCCTCGCGTAGGATTAGTATACGGGCTAACCGACCAGATAAATCTATATGGCTCCTATACTGAGAGTTTCCAGCCTCAAAATCCATCCGACTTAGTAGCTGCCCAAGGTGGTCAGTTTGATCCGATGGAAGGACAAATGGTTGAGTTTGGGGCGAAAGGCCAGTTCTGGGATAACCGACTTGCGATTACAGTAGCTGCTTATGATATTGAGAATCAAAACATTTTGATTGAAGACCCCAATACCGGGCTGTTAGTTCAGCGAGGTGGTGAAGAAGCCCAGGGGATTGAACTAGATATTTACGGGCAAGTATTCCTACAATGAAGCCCGTATTACTGAAAGTGATAACGAGGAACTGATTGGAGAGTTTAAAGAAAATGCCCCTCGGCACTCAGGGGGTTTCTTTGCTAAGTACGCATTTGGTAACGGTGCCTTGAGTGGTCTCAACGTCAATTTTGGAGCCAATTTTGTTACTGAGCGTAACACCTTTGAGCAAACTCTTCAGTTGCCAGGCTATACTGTGTTTGACGCCGGAGTAGCTTATCGAGTCAACAAGGTGAATATGGCTTTCACGCTGAACAATGTCTTCGACAAAACCCACTGGGAGGGTGGCTACAGCTTCGT
>CAKZYJ010000391.1 GCA_937884755.1 uncultured Flammeovirgaceae bacterium | reverse complement strand
GAAAGAGGTTAAGATAAACGACCTTATCACCGTTTTGCCCTAGCAGTTGGCTTGTGATCAACGTGAGGCGAGTAACTTCTCTACAGCATTTTATCTGATATTTAAAGTATTTCTGGCTTCTGTTCGTCTTATGCTAAAGAATGGAAGATCCAATCGATACGCTGGCGCCTAAACCTTCTCCGCCCAAAATTGTGCAGGTAGTAAAAGATTACGGCAACCGCCTGTTCCGCTTTATTCGCGGCCGGGTAGGCTCCGATGAGGATGCGGAAGATATTTTGCAGGAGGTGTGGTATCAGTTGAGCCATTCGGTCAACATCGAAGAAATTGAGCAGATCAGCGGGTGGCTGTACCGGGTAGCCCGGAATAAAATTGTGGATAAGCACCGTAAGAAAAAACCGGACTCCCTGGGCGATTATGAATACGGAGAGGATGGTGAATTCAGCCTAACCGATATCTTACTAGCGGATGCGCACGATCCTGAAACCGAATATCTCAAAGAAATATTCTGGCAAGAGCTATTTATCGCACTGGAAGAACTGCCCGAAAACCAGCGGCAGGTATTTGTGCAGAATGAACTGGAGGATAAAACGTTGCGGCAAATTGCGGACGAAAGCGGAGAAAAGCTTAAGACGATCATCTCCCGAAAAGGGTATGCGGTGAAACATTTACGCCGCCGATTGGAAACATTGTATCACGAATTTCTATCTTACTGATATGACTCCCAAAAAACGCTACCGAGGATTCTTTTTGCTGTTTGTGCCGCTGCTGATCGGAGCACTGGCCGGGGTGGTGATGCTGCTATGGAACGCGACTCTTCCCAATGTTTTAGACGTTAAGCCCCTCACTTACCTACAGGCCCTAGGATTACTTGTTCTGTGCCGGATACTATTCGGAGGTTTTCGCTTCGGAGGGCCTGGCCGGCCGTCTTGGTCAAAATATCGGAGAGGCCGCTGGAGTAATCTAAGTCAGGAAGAGAAAGACCGATTGAAAGAAGAATGGCGAAAGCGCTGCAGTCGCTAAGTTAATAAAATCACCTTTTCTCGCAGTTTATGCAGGCTCAGCTGGATTTGTAATCCAGCCTCAATACCTATTAAAATCAATAGTATTAGACCAGTTTATTATCCTTCTATACACCCTTCCAAAAATATTTTTCAAAAAATTTTCTGATTTGGTAAAGTAATTTCGAAAGTCGCCCGTCTTCTGCTTTGAAAGATTAATCACACTAAAAAATAAAAATCATGTATAACCCATTTTTAAAAACCATTTTGATAGGCATTGGTATCGGTATCGTCTTGTTTGCTCTGCCTTTCATACTCAAAGTAGTGCTGTTCGTCTTACTCTTCGGAGCGCTGTTTCGCTTCGTTAGCCGAAGGCTTTTCTGGAGTAGATACGCCCGGGTAGCGTCGGTTCATAACGGATACTACTCTCGTGGATATGGCCGCCATGAATATGGCCCCCGTAATCGCTGGCACTACCCTCGAGGATACAACCGCTATGAAAATAAGTCAGAATTGCATCCAGCCTTTGCCGATACCATCCGCAACATGTCGGATGAAGAGTACGACTCGTTCCGGCAAAAGCTGGCGGATGACCGATCCGATTCTGATCAAAAGACTACCATTGAAATTCAATAAAGCTAATTGAGATGATAGGCAAATCCAGATTCTTAATCGGGCTAGTCGCTGCGGCCCTGACCTACCTTAGCCTAACCGCTTTGGTAGGGACCAGAAACTACGAGGGTAGCAGCAACGAGTCCTGCCACGAAACTCGCTGGCACCCGGAAGCCCAACAAGCTCCGGAATAAAAATTTTCATTAACCAATTAAAACAGAATAATCATGTACAGAAGAAATTATAGAAATCAGGGAGGCGCAACCTACAAGAAATACGCACCCTTTATTGACGCTGAGTTTTGGGAAGGTATGCGAGGCGGATTCTTTCGCCGGCCTAAGTATAATGTCCCGCTCAATATTGCCGAAACGGACACTAACTACGAAGTCCACGTCTACGCCGTAGGCTTTGACAAGAAAAACATCACCATTACGGTAGAAGATGATGTGCTGTTGATTCGGGGTAAGCGCGACATTGATCAAGACAATCCGCCCAAGTTCAAACGACAGGAATTCCCGGTAAAGCACTTTGAGCGGGTAGTCAGCCTCTACGGCCAAGTAGATACAGCTCAGATTACGGCCCGGCAAGAAGGCGAGGTGTTAATCATCACCTTACCTAAACTACCCGATGCCCAATCTTCCGCTCAAGACGTGAAGATTGATTAGAGAGCAAAAACTCGGAAACAGTAAAACAAAAAAGGCGACTAGTAATAGTTGCCTTTTTTTATGTCTCCACTAAAGACATCAACTGGGTTGAAAGCAATCCAAGTCCCTCTATTGCCAACCACTTTCCAGTTTTGATCATCTTTTGATAAGAAATATAAAGCTCCATATCCACATTCCCCCCCGCAAATAAAGGCAACATATATTACTGCTCTGTTTCTTTGTTCGCTAAAAGCTAAATCAGAAAATGAAATTACTCCGTCAACTTCGTCTCTTTCTAGTTCATCAGACTCTTGAATTGGAATTAAGAAGAACTCACCGGCCCGCCCTAATTTGAAAATTAGATCTTCTTCGTCTTTTACATTAGCTGCTTCATTAGCAAGCTTTCTCCACTCATCCCCTGCAGGAATGTGAACTTCGTTGTTGCTTTCCCAATTAATACTCAAAATTTTTTCAATATCGCGGTGATCTTTACTCAATCTTCCGATGACAAACTTCTTGGTCGCGTAATATCGAGTATAGGAAGAAGCAAAATTATCAGCATCATCTAGCAAGATGGTAAGAATTTGTTCTAAATCCTGTTCCTTCTGCCCACCTGAGGTACAACCAACGATAGCCAATAAAAGAACCAGTATGTACTTCATCTTAGCATTTTTACATCAGACATACCGCTAACTATCCACTGTCCATTTTCACTTATCAACTTAATCATACTTTGATGAACACCCGGCGTTGGTAGAGCCAGTAGCAGAGGTACCAGTCGATGGCCAGGGCACCTAGCGAGGCACCGATGGCCAGCGTAGTGGCGTTAGCTCCCAGCCAACCTAAAATGCCATTAGTGAAGATAGCAGCAAAGCCATTGATCCAGCCGTAGCCCAACATCTGAGTGACCATGTAGATGAAGATAGAGTTCATCCCGACTACGCTGAAGAAAAATACTCCCCGGCGGTAGCCCTTTACATCCACCAGCCAGTAGAGCGCTGCCAATACCAGCAGACACCAACCGCCGCTAGCAAAGGTAAATGAGGTGGTCGCAATGCGCTTGATAATGGGGGTGATACCCAGCCAGTCCAGGCCGTAGCCTACTACCAGGGCGATGAGTCCCGCTATGACCAGCGGTTTGATTTTCTCGGCAGCATTGCGCTCAGAAATCAGGATTCTTCCGGCTACTACTCCCCAGATGGTGTGGGCCGCCGTAGGCAAGAAATTGATTACCACCCAGCCGCCGTTATTGATCTTTCCCATCAGCACCAGGTCCATCCAGGAACCGAAGTTCTCGCCCTGCACGAAGGGCTGATTGAACCCTTCCAGTGGCATTAGCCGGTACAGTAACTCGTTTAGTAGCAGTAATCCTAGCGACACGGCAATTTGGGTCTTCAGCGAGTAACGAAACAAAAAGAAGGCAATGGTAATGGTAAACGCCAGTTGGGTGAGCACGTTCCATAGTTCCCAAACAATCTTCTCACTGTACACGCAGTGCAACAGTACTCCCAAAAAGAACAGTATGACGCACCGACGGATAATATGATTCCGAGTCTTAGGCCAGTCCGCAGGCTGCTGAGTACGTTTCCGCAACGAAAAGACCATGGCCACTCCGACGATAAACATGAAAAAGGGTTGTACCAAATCCCAGAAGCGCAGTCCGTTCCAGGGATGATGGTGGAACTGCAAGGCTACAGCATGGCCGAATGAGCCTTCGGCCGTATGCTCTAGCATATGGTGGTAAAGCTCGGTGGTTTCGGCTACCAGCAGAAACATGGTAGCTCCCCGAAATAGATCGAGGGATAGTAGTCGTTGGCTAGGGTCGGTTTTCATAGGTTATTGAGTAGTTGAGCCATTTGTTGCTGAAGTTGTTGGGCAGCTTCGCCGGCCTTCTGGGCAAAGTCTTCTCCCGAGCTGGCGTAAATAATTCCCCTTGATGAGTTGACCAGCAGGCCGCAGCGGTCGTTCATTCCGTAGCGGGCTACTTCTTCCAAACTTCCACCCTGAGCCCCAACTCCCGGCACCAGCAGAAAATGATCGGGTACGATCTTCCGAACCTCCGCTAATTTTTCGGCTTGGGTAGCCCCCACTACGTACATAATCTGCTCCGAGGAGCCCCAGTTCTGGCTAGTCTTAAGCACCTGCTGATACAACGGAGTCTGGGAATCGTCTATCGGCAAATGCTGAAAATCTTGGCTACCTTGGTTGGAGGTAAGAGCTAATAAAATCACCCACTTTCCGGCGTGCTGCAAAAAAGGGGTTACCGAATCTTCACCCATGTAGGGCGCTACGGTGATAGAGTCAAAATCATAGGTCTCAAAAAAGGTGCGGGCGTAGCGCGACGAGGTGTTGCCAATGTCGCCTCGCTTGGCATCAGCAATGGTGAAAAAATCATTCGGAATATAATCTAGCGTCTTCCGCAGGCTCTCCCAACCCTTGGCTCCCAGCGATTCGTAGAAGGCAATATTGGGTTTGTAGGCAATGCAGTAATCGGCCGTGGCATCAATAATTTGCCGATTGAAAGCAAAAATGGGATCTTCTTCGCTATGCAAGTGCCGCGGAATTTTTGCCAGATCGGGGTCTAGCCCCACACATAAAAAGGATTGTTTCTGCTGAATGAGTCGGAATAGGTCGGTTTGGGTCATGGTAGTTTACTAGGAAAGGAGTGCAAATAACTTTCTAAGCTAAAATGTACATCTTTTCTTGTTCATTTTTGTCTTGACTGGGCCACGGCGGCACAAAAACGAACCAAAAAAGTCAACCGGGTCGCCCTTTAGATTTGTGAAACTAAGTGGAGCTTAAGAAAGTACAA
>CAKZYJ010000390.1 GCA_937884755.1 uncultured Flammeovirgaceae bacterium | reverse complement strand
TTTTTAACGCTAGGTTTATACCGCAAATTCGGTCAACCTATTTCAGGCATAGACAACCTCTAACCTGTAACTGTTAACCCCGCACCTTCACCCCTAAACCCTCTATCATTATGCGCTACCAAACAAGTCTCTCAATACTCATTTTCCTGTTTCTACTGTCCAGTTCAATGAGCCTGGCTCAAAAGGTATTGGTGGTACAGGACGAAATGCCACAGATAGAAGTGCTAAGCAAGTTTTTGGAAACCACTGGAAATCTGGAGGTAGACATTGTAGATCAGGCGAATCTACCGGAATTGATGACTGATTATCAGGCGGTTATTGGGTTTATTCACGGCAAGTTAGAAGCAACTGCTGAGCGAGCCATTATTGACTATACTGAGGTAGGAGGCAAATACGTGTGTCTGCACCATTCCATTAGCAGCGGTAAAGCTCGTAACGAGTTTTACTTCGACTTTTTAGGCATACAACTGGATCATCCTGAATTCTCGCGCTACCCCGTGAAACCCGGCGAAGGCTACGGTTGGTACCACGACGGCGAAAACGGTATTACCCTGATTCTGGTCAACCTTAATCAGCACCACTATATCACCAATTATAATATAGAGTGGGGGCCAACCGTGAGCTACGTATCATCCGACGGACCCGCCGCCGAAGGACAGTTTCCTAGCATCTCGCTGCCAAAAACTGAGGTCTACATGAACCATAAGTTCACCGACGGTCGGGAGAAAACCGTACTCTGTGGGCTGAAGTACTACGATCCCCGCAACGGCGAACTGTTTATGCAGGACCGGGCGGTATGGCTAAAACCTTACGGTCAGGGTCACATCATCTACATCTTGCCTGGCGAGACCCCTGCCGACTATGAGAATCCTAAAATCGCACAGATGATTTTGAACACTATCGCTTGGGAACCCTGATCTCTCACTCTTCATCCACAAGACTATAGTCTAAGTAGTATCGCAAACAATTCTGGCTTATTGGTGCTTCGAACATTATTTCACCACTAACCAGAACCCATGAAGAATTTCATTCAGGATTTTAAGGAATTGGCCGTGAAGGGCAATGTGGTCACTCTGACCATTGGTATTATCATCGGATCAGCTTTCAACAAAATTGTTTCTATGTTGGTAGGAAAAGCCGAAGACGAAAAAGAAGCCAACGTTTCTACTCCGAAGGACATTCAACTACTATCAGAAATTCGTGATTTACTGAAGAAACAAACTACCAGCAGCTAACACAAATTTAATCTGGAAGTTTTCACCTTTTGTCGTAGTTTCGTCGCTATGGCTACGTTCAAATGGAGACATTACGCGCTAGTGAGCATAGTATTTTACTGCTGGTTGGTTGGCTGCCAGTCGGTAAGCGAAACTGTTTCGGAAGCTACTCCGGCTGATACCCTGTCGGTAGGGTACACTTTATCGCAGCAGTACTGTGCTGGTTGTCATCTGTACCCTGAGCCAGATCTGCTACCGCGAGATACCTGGCAAACCTATGTTCTTCCCCGTATGGGGTATCGGTTAGGAATTTTTCCGAACGATAGTATCCGGTCAAGCTTATTTGAAAGTGGTATCGGTGGGGAGCGAGTAGAACAAGCCGGTATTTATCCAGAACAGCCAGTAATTGAACCGGAGAAATGGGAAGCTATTCAGTCGTACTACCTGACACATGCACCTGAGTCACTTTCGGTAGAAGTTCCGGAGATAAGGCCAGAACTGCCGCAGTTTGTAACCCGGTTTCCTTCAATCCGGCTTTCACCACCTAGTACCACTTTAGCCAAAATTCACCAGCAGCAACTCTTTGTAGGCGATGCCAACAGTAAACGCCTCTACCAGTTCTATTCCGACCTTAATCTACAGAAAGCCGCTAATGTTAAAGAAGGTGGAGTGAGTCTGGAGATTTCAGCCGAGCAACTGTTACTTACCGTAATGGGTTCTTTCTCACCAACCGACCATCCTAAGGGTTTGGTAATGGCCCTACCCCGCCTTACTACCGAAAGCCCTATGGTACTACTAGATAACCTACAACGACCGGTACATACTACTGTGACTGATCTTAACCAGGATGGACTGCCCGACTTGCTAGTCTGTGAATTCGGAAAATGGCTGGGCGGGTTATACTACTATCAGCAGCAGATTGACGGTGGTTTTCAGCAAATTACTTTACGGCAGCAACCCGGGGCTACTGCCGCCTACGTACGCGACATCAATCAGGATGGTTTGTCCGACGTGATTGCATTATTCGGCCAGGGTGATGAAGGGATTTTCGCGTACATCAACCAGGGTGAAGACGAGTTTCAGGAGCAAGCCATATTACGTTTTCCCTCCTCCTACGGGTCCAGTTCCATGTTACTGATAGACGTTGATGAAGACGGGGACGAAGATATTGTGTACACCGCCGGAGACAACGCTGATTACCCTCCTGTGCTGAAGCCCTACCACGGTATTTATTATTTTACCAATGATGGCAACTACCAGTTTGAACAATCACTGTTTTATCCGCTACCGGGAGCCTACCGGGCCTTACCCGCCGATTATGATCAAGACGGTGACCTGGACATTGCCGCTATTTCATTCTTTCCTGACTATCAAACTACACCCCAAGCCGGGTTTGTTTATCTGCAAAATCAAGGGGATAATTCATTTAGCGCATCTACTTTTAAAGAAAGTATGGCGGGCCGATGGCTGGTGATGGACGCAGGTGACCTGAACGGTGACGGTGATGTAGATTTGGTGCTAGGTTCGCTGTCGTTTGAGGTAGTTCCACCCACCGGTTTGCTCAACCAATGGGTGAAACAGGGAATTCCTTTCGTAGTGCTAGACAATCAAACTATTAGTCTGGATGGCAGTAAGCCTTTGAGTATTCATTAGCTTTTTGTGAAATTAAAGCCTATGGTATAACTAATCAGAAATTCCTACGTATTAATATTTAGATGTTTATCTAATTATCTAATGAAAAAATTATTCAAAGCATTGGACGATCCCATCCGGCGGCAGATACTGGAAATGCTGAAGGAAAAGGACCTAACGGCCGGGGAGATTGCCGATGCCTTTCATATCAGTAAACCCAGTATCTCGTATCATCTGGACTTACTAAAACAAGCCGACTTAGTATTTGCCAACAAAAAAGGACAGTACGTAAATTATACTCTCAACACATCGGTGCTGGACGAAGTGATAAGCTGGCTCATGGATTTGCACCAAACCCCAAAACCAACTACTAAAAAACAATCATCATGAAGACACTAGAATTTTTGAAGAAAGATTGGTTAGCCTTACTGTTACTGATTGCACCAGTTATTATGCTGTGGGCGTACTGGAACCAGTTACCCGATCAAGTACCTACCCGATGGAATATCTGGGGAGAATTGGACAGTCACCAATCCAAAACAAAACTGCTCTACACGCTCCTAGGTGTTGGGATATTTGTTTACACCATCCTGGCTATAATTCCTTACATTGATCCCAAACGTAACGCTGAGCGAATACTAAAACCCTTGCGGGTGGTCCGTATTGCAGTAATGGGTTTCTTGGCTATTGTGTTTGGTGGTATTATTCTTAACGGAGCAGGCTACACAGTTAATCTTCTGCTAATTGTGAAAGTGGCAATTATTCTGCTATACCTGATCCTTGGTAATGTTATGAGCAAGTTTCCGCCCAACTACTTTGCTGGAATCCGTACTCCCTGGACGCTAGAGTACCCAGAGATATGGCGACAGGTGCATCGGTTTGGGGGTAAATTGTGGGTAGCCGGTGCGTTAGTGCTGCTGATCTTTGTATTTCTCTGGGACTCTTTTGCTTATTTTATGTTGTTTATCGCCGTAACGCTAATATTAGCGTTAGTACCTACGTTTTATTCATACTTACTGTACCGGAAGATACGTCAGCAAGGCGCAGTAGATACAAAGTGAGTAAAGTTGAAAACCTAACCTATGATTGATCTCCGCACTACGTTTTGGCTACTGATTTTTTTACTACCTATGGCCGATCAACGAAAAGCGCATGCGCAAAATAACACTACCGAAGAGGAAGTAACGCTGACCATGGCGACCGGAACGCTGCACGGAACGCTGGCTTTACCCGATAAACCCGCCCCGGTGCCAGTGGTCCTTTTTGTTTCCGGCTCTGGCCCTACCGACCGTGACGGAAACACCCGGCTACTACCTGGTAAGAACAATTCATTAAAGATGCTGGCGGACTCGCTGGCCCAGTACGGGTACGCCTCATTGCGATACGACAAAAGAGGCATAGCCGCTAGTAAGAGCGCAGTACAATCAGAAGACTCGCTGCGATTTGAAGATTATGTGGGCGACGCCGTGGACTGGATAGAACAACTGCGGCAGAACGAGCGCTTCTCGCAGATTATTGTGCTAGGACACAGCGAAGGTTCCTTGATTGGTATGTTAGCCGCGAGGGAGGCCCAAACGGATGCTTATATTTCCGTAGCGGGCATGGCCCAACCAGCCGATTCACTCATACTGGAGCAGTTAGCCCCTCAACCGGATTTTGTAAAGAACGAAGCTAATGCAATTATCACTTCGTTGCAGCAAGGGCAGGTGTTAGATTCGGTAAGTCAAACTATGATGGCTCTGTTTCGTCCGAGTGTGCAGCCTTATCTTATTTCCTGGTTTAAATACCGTCCCTCAGATATTATTCAGGAGCTAACCCAACCCGTATTGGTTGTGCAGGGCACTACCGATTTGCAAGTAAAAGTAAAGGAAGCCCAACGGCTGGCCAAATCGCAGCCTAAAGCCGAACTGGCGATCATCAACGAAATGAACCACGTACTTAAAACTGCTCCAACTGATCCTCAAACCAATCTGGCCGCCTACAGCAATCCGGATTTACCCTTGACCGACGGCCTAGTGGAGAGTATCACCTCTTTTTTGCTTGACAAGCTTCAGTAGCTAACTACTACTTTCAAAAGTCAGTTATGGCGTTTTTTTCCTAATCAAGGAGGAATTAATCTAGTAAGCTATTTAAGCTACTGGTTATTTGAGGCAAAAAGAGAGTTATGGATTGAGGTATTTTTTTGGGAATGTTTCTACTTTCACACAAACTCCTCGCCCTTATTCAGTGATTTGAATTTTCCGAAATGGTAAAATCGAGCTAAGGCACATTATTTAAAACGGTTGTAAAAGGTAACGGAGATTCCTTGGCTGGGAGAAGCTACATGACCATATTACCCCTAAATACTGGCCTGTTTATTTTTATTTCATTTAAAAGACAGTAGGGGCCTAGCTATTATTATCGGTTAAGCTACCCCCTCATTGATAATGAATTTTTTGACTTTACGCAGTAACGATTTGGCTATTCTTGTTTGTCCAATCGGGTTGTTTTTGGTTGAGATGCAACTTTATCAGGAAAAACAATGTCTTATATCTGGGTGTTTTCAGTTCGCTGATTGCCTATTAACTACTGATTATCAACCCTTTGACTATGAGAAATAAGAATATTATATTTTGTGGACTGCTAGGTAGCGGCTTGGTGTTTGTGCTGCTACTAATCATCATTGGCAACATCCTCACTATTGGCGATAACATCGCCGAGATCCACCCTTACCTCAGCTATGCTTTCTACGGAGTTACTGTACTATTACTCTTTTTCCTGATTGTTCGTCCTCTGTTAAGCGTTTTCTCCCTGCCAGAAATCCGGGCGGGGCAGTTTCTGGATGAGGATATGAGTGATCCGGGTTCCAAAGTAGCCCGTAAGGTAGCTAAACAGCTTATCGTTCAGGGACAACTGGAACTGGAAGAAAAGAACGAATTAAACCACTTACTGAAAAGTGGTCAGGACCCTTCGGAAGCGTTAGGGCGAATTTTTGACGGACGGCTTGATCGGATGGACGACATTATCCACCGACATGCCAAACAGGTATTCATCTCTACGGCGCTTTCGCTGAATGGCCGTCTAGATGCCATTCTGGTACTGATGATTAATTTCCGCATGATGAAGGAAATTGTCCGCAACTACGGTTACCGCCCTACTTACGGACAGTTAGCAAAAACCTACACCAAAGTGCTGGCTGCTGCCATGATTGCTGATGGTATTGAAGATGCTCAACTGGCCGAAATTTTCCCTCAGATAAGCCGAGGCTTTCTGGGCGTGATTCCTGGTTTAGGTACTCTATCTTCCTCTATCCTGCAAGGTTCCGGAAATGCTTTTCTTACACTGCGGGTAGGTTACATTACCAAAGGCTATTACGCCATGGTAGGTCAGGGACTGTCGCGACGTGAGATGCGGGTTTCGGCTAATAAGACGGCTATCAAGAAACTATCACTAATCGTTCGCGAATCTTTACTGGTATTCCCTCGGGAAGCTCAGCGTAAAGCTCGTGAAGTCCTTAAGTTTGTATAGCCTCTCCATTATTGTTTGTAGCCAATTTTCTCTTCTCTTGGGGCTGTTGAATTGTGCTACATTTTGGGGATGAGTGGGTATGTCACTCTTACCCGTCCTTCATTCATAAACTAGATTTTCTAGCTTCCTTTTTACACTATTATCGTATTAAATTTAACTTTATGAATAATTCTCTCTAAAGCAGTTTTGTGGTACTTTACTTGAACAATTAGGTATGGAATCATATACTACTGCTAAATATTGTTCGAGTTGTGAGAGTTCTTCAAGTATCTGCCTTCGTTGTTGCACTACTACCCGTACCGGTTTTCATTATTCCTACCGACATTCATTTCATTGATGTAGTACAGTCGTTCGCCCTGCACGCGGTGGTAGGTTACGCACTTATGGCATTTATTCTTTTCGCTAGGCAAAAGCGACAGTGGGCTATGCCTTTTTTTCTGGCCTCCTTTTCTCTCCTCCTTTATCTACTACCATACTTCACCGCCTCACCAACGCAGGACTATGAGTTTGAAGGGAAAGCGTTCCGGGTGGCTCATTTCAACGTACTGGACAGTAATATCTTGTACGATCAGCTTGCAGAACAGGCCCAGGCAACCGATGCTGATCTAATATCCTTTCGGGAAGTAGACAGCACCTGGATGGATGAGTTGATCCTCCGGTTGAGAAATCAGTACCCTCATCATCACTTGGCTCATCAGGAGGCACATGGGGTAGCTATTTTTTCTAAACACCCGGTACAAGACCTAACTACCTACTACTGGGGAGACGTGCCTAATTTGACCGGAAATATATTGTTCTCGGATACTACGGTTCATATTGTTGCTACTCATACGCTGTCGCCCCGGGGCGAAGATCACTACACTAAGCGTAACCGACATTTACGACAGATGGCCCGCTATCTAGAAAGTATTGATGGTCTGGTTCTAGCTATTGGTGATTTTAACGCGGTACCTTGGAATCCGCATATCATGCAAATTCGCCGTCAGTCCAGCTTGTTTGATAGCCGACAGAGCGGCGCTCCTACTTACCCTACTGACTGGAAGATTGGAAGTATTTCTATTGATTATATTCTTCATTCGGACGAACTTCAGTGTCTGGACTTTCATTCGGTAGACACAGGCGGTTTCGACCACCGAGGCGTATTCGAAGAATACCAGTTTATAATAAAAGAAATATAAGTGTAAGAGTAAACTGTCTGACTGCTAGGCAAGGGAAGGAAACTCTAAAATGAAAGTACTTCCTTCACCCTTCTCAGAGATGAGTGATATAGTACCTCCTAATTTATGAACCGACTCCTGTACAATGTACAGTCCTAAGCCTGATCCGCTAGCATTGGTAGTTGCCCGATAGAACATATCGAATATCCGATCTTGTGAGGCCTTATCAATGCCTAAACCGTTGTCAGCTACTGTAATCTTCACTCCTCGCTTCTTTTTTTCGATAGTAATAGATACAAACGGATGCTCTACCCAGGGATTATAGTATTTAATGGCATTAGAGAGCAGATTATTAAAAATAGTACGCATCCGTACCGGATCGGAAACAAAGCCCAGATCGTCCGGAATGTCCAGCCGAACGTCTATATCAATAGAGTTCCGCAGAAAATAGAGCCCATCTAAAATGTCGGCAATAATCTCTCGGAAGTGGATAGGTGCCTTTCTAATATCAGTTCGGGTATTACGAGAGTATTCAATAATCTCGTGAATCGTTTCATCTAACCGGTGAATACTACTTTCTATCAGTCGTAAATATTGTGTTCTTTCTTCCGGATCTTCAGTTCCTTGCAGCACTGAAACTAGTCCGAGTACTGATGCTAAGGGTGAACGTAAATTATGAGACGTACTGTAAACAAACTGGTCTAGTTCGGCATTGGATTTTCTTAGTGCTTCGTTGTTCTCTCTAAGCTGTTGCTCGGTATTTTTAATATTTGTGATATCCAGATTAACACCTGTCATACGGATGGGCTTACCTTTTTCCCGTGTAATCTTAGCGTAAACTTTAATATGGTGGACTTCCTGGGTGTCTAAACGAATGATACGGTATTCTGTATCGTAGTCTCGCTCATTTTCTAGCGCACCTCTAACACGTTCTACTTCTGCATCATGATCATCCGGATGAATGATTTGATGCCATAATTCTGTGTTATTAACAGACTGCTCAGAAGAAATCCCGTACATATCCTTTACTCTCTCATCCCAGATAAGCTTGTTATCAGGGATATGCCAGTCCCAGATGCCAATATTTGCCGACTGGGTAGCTATTGCTAAACGCTCCGAATACTCCTGAATAGCTTCCTCACTACGACGTTGCTCAGTTACATCCCGAAAGTTAGATACCAACCCTTGAATACTCTCATCCATAAGCAGGTTAGTCATTACTGACTCTACCCAGATTATCTCCCCATCTTTACGTACCAAGCGCGACAGGCTTTTCATACGTTGATGTGGTAATTTCATGGATTTCATCAAAATCTCCCGGACCATCGGTAGATCTTCGGGGAAAATATAATCCCGAGCGTAAGTGCCAACAAGCTCTTCGGCCGAATACCCCATAACATTTGCTACTGAAGGACTGGCGTAGGTAATCATTCCTTCGGCATTATACATCATTATGGCATCAAAGCTTTTTTCGGTGAGGCTACGGAATTTCTTCTCACTCTTCAACAGCATTTCATTAAGCTCTTGGGTTCGGGTGAGAGTGGTTTCCAGCTCCTGTTGGCTCGCCTGTAACCTCTCGTTCAACTGCTGGCTTTTATAGAGCAGCGCGGCGTTGGCCTCTTCGGTTAGTTTGCGATGATGAATATCGCGGGTAGAGGCGATTATTTCCTGGTTACCATTTTCGGTTATGAGTTTGGCCGTAATTTCCATCCAGCGGTACTGTCCATCCTTTCGGCGCTTGCGATACTGATACTGAGTAGTTTTTCCTTTGAGAATATCACTTAAGTGTTCCTGCGCTCTGGCGAGATCATCTGGATGCATGTTCCTCATAGAGGAGGTTCCGAGTAGTTCGTCTTGAGTGTAACCGGTTAACGCCTCACACGAGGGCGAAACATAGTTGTAAGTACCATCCAGATCATGCTTGCTTACCATGTCCGCTATATTATCCGCCAACAGCTTATACCTCAAGCGACTTTCGGATAGCTCCTGATTAAGCCGGATATGATGTAGGGCTGTTCCCAGAATAGTACCTAACAGCTTCAGCGGTTCTAGTAATTTGGTAGACCAGTGCTTAGCCTTAGACGAGTGAGTAAAAACGATGTACCCATTGAGTTTTTGCTGATAGACAATAGGAACGGCGATGAGTGCCTGAATCTCTAGTGATGATAGTAGAAATTTTTCTTGAAAAGCATCTTTAGGTAAGGCACTACTATCTGGAATTTCTATGGTTTCGCACCGTAGTATGGTATCCTTCCACCAGGGGAGATTTTTCAGCGAAATTATACGAGCAATATCAGCAACTATTAAATTCTCAGCCTGTGAATACTCATAAGCAAGACTGCCTGATAAAGAGCTTCCGCGCCGTAGGTAGATTAATCCTCGCTGAAAGCCCAGAAATTGGGTAATCGTTGCCAGTGCTTCATTTATAGTCGGTCGAAGTGATTGGCGGTCAATATTAATGAACTGCGCAGAGATGGTGATAAGATGCTGATTAAGCTCGTTTACCTGTTGCAATTGCTGTTCGGTTTCTTTTTCATCGGTAATATCGTAACCTAAGCCCTGTATCTCGATGATCTTACCGTCATCCTGAGCAATAGCAACAAACTCCCAACAAATAGTATAAAACGATTTACCCTCCTTCACTTTCCGAAGTTCAACCGATACAGGTTCCCCTGGATTTTGCAAGCATTGATCTACTACTTGGTGGTATATCCCCTGGTCACCAGAGTGTAATACATTTTGGAAAGGTTTACCTAAAAACTCTTCTTTGGAACCAAATTTCTGCTCAAAAGCACGGTTGACTAAGGTAACGTCACCTTCCTGATTAATGCGCAGCAGATAATTCGTCCGCGATTTTACCATGGAGTAATACAGACTATATTGGTGAGTATTGTCTGTAGCAAGTTCCTGAAGAGGCTGTCCCTTTTGCATAAACAGCGGTTATTAGCGCACGTAAACTTACGGACTAGATTAGACTTTTCTAATCAGAGGGTAAAATTACTAAATGTAGGATAAAATGTTACGTATTGTTTATTAACTAACCATAGAGCCTAAAAGTAAATATAATCATCAGAAATAGATAGTTCTTTTTGAATAATAATTACAATGTCGCATCGGTCAATTTCTGCAGGGATACAATATGTTATGTAGCATTCCATGAATAATGGTACTATCGTTTATTCATCCAAAAGGGCGCAGTAGCAAACCACAGTATAGTTCCAGCAAACATCAACCATTGATGGTTAGACTTGGAAATAACTTCGGTAAAATACAGTAAGGATGGCACAATGGTAAGCAAGAGTCCTACCAATGAACCTAGTTGAAGGAGTACTTTCATAGTGCTTTTTCTAGAGAAACCGGGGCTTGCCTTTGAAGGGTTTTACTCGCTCCGATATATAACAACACCGCTAAAAACCAGCCGGGCAAACCTAAAAAGAAAATATCAATACCTACGGTAAGATTGAGCAGCAAGCAGCAAGCAAGTGTGGCAATCCACGCAAAAGCGGGGGCTTTATAAAATGTCAGGCCGCGCACTGCTGCGTAGTTTTGCTTTAATCCCATTCGGTTCAGCAGGTAATAATCTACGAAAATAACCGCTCCCATAGGCATCAGTATCAATCCATACAACGCCACAAAATCCAGTAAGCGCATAACCAGAGCCGGGAAGCAGGCCGCAATGGTAGTAACCAAACCTACCATCAGGGTCACCTTCCAACGGCGAACCGAAGGCATAATACCCTGAATGGCTAAGCCAGCCCGGTAAATAGTAGGGTTGGCGGTAGTCCAGCCAGCAATAATTACGCAAATAGCTCCGGCCAAACCAGCGGCACTGTAGGCAATGGGGCCCGGTGCAATAGAACCGGCCGCGGCAGCGCAAAGAATACCGGAGGCAATCCAAGCCACAAAGTGCCCTAAGAACATGCCGGCGGCTGAAGAGAAGCCATACTGCCACTTACGAGCGTAGCGCAGAATAGACATATCGGCCATCCCGATGTGCATAGCCATATTGCAAAACCAAGCAAAAAACATCACATGCCAGAAAGTGAATTTACTTTCACCCTCCAGCGGTACCCCAGTCCATATTTTCTCGTTAGCTACTTGCCAGAAATCGCTCAGCGAATGAACGCCCAACTCAGGTAGAGCCGCAAAACCGGCCGCAATAAACACCAGAATCATCCAAGTATCTGCAATGTAGTCAAAGCGCGATACCTGTTAGTTGCCCATCTTTTCCTCTAGTGTGATTACCGTACGTACTGCAATAACGTGAATAATCCATCCGATACTGGTCGGTAACCAGTCACCAAGCTCGGGCATGGCAATGTCAAAGGGAATGCCCACCGCAGTAGCCGAGACGGCAATCATAGAGCCTGCCAAAAAGCAGAACATCATACCGTTGACCACATTATAAAGAGAAACCAGATTACGACCACATATTTTTTCCAGTTTGAAGTATAACGTCTCCCGCACGTTAGTTGCAATGGGTGCACAGATAAAACCCCAACTTGCTACCGCTAGCACATTACCAATCAAAAGCCCCCAGATTAGATCACTCGCCGACACACCATGAGCGACGAATAGTGGCCCAATAACGAACTCAGTACCAGCCGTATGCTCTCCGGCATACATTCCCAAAAAGCTCTTCAATCCTTTCAGGCGAGAAGATGGTACTGCCTCCCGTTCAAACTCATTAATACTGTTGAGCTTGTTTACTACGGTATTTTCGCTCATGCTTTTACTAATGAATGAGTAGAAAGATCGGATACAGCCATAGGCTCAATCTTCTGAAATTGGAAGAGATGATCAATGGATTGTTCACGGTTCCAGTGCCGGTGCATTACCAGGGCGGCCCCTAAGGCCGAAGCATTGTCTAACTGGGAAGTGTAGAATTGCATTTTTGGAAAATGAGAAGCTAACAGACGCATGAATAACTGATTGGCACAGAACCCTCCGGAGATAAACATCTTCTGAGGCTGCTGCTTGCCAGTGACCAGTTTAATGGATATAGCTTGCATATCTACCAGATCAATCAGTAGCTGATGATAGGCTTCTTCGTAGCTGGAAAACTGACTTAAGTCAGTAAGCGGACCCGTAAAATGTGGCAGCGGCCCAGTCTGCTGCATCGTTTGTGGATAGAAATGCCGATTTGGGTCATCTATTGATAGCAATTGGTTAATCAACGCCTCGTCAGGCACTACTGAGTGATGATAGTCAGCTGATTTATTAAAGTGTTCGGCCAGGCGCTTTTCTTGAAAATTATGTTCGCTGCCCATGAAAATGCGGGAAGATTTTACAGGTACTCCCCGGTAGTTGATATACTGCAAGCAATCTTTCTGAAGTTCGTCACCGGTGAGCGGTTCTTCGTTAAACGGATTTAGGGTAATATTCCAGGTACCCGTAGAAAGCAGCATAAATGACTCTTCAAAAGCCAGCAGATAAGGCACCAGCGAAGCCGAACTATCGTGTATTCCTACTCCACACAATATTTTACTATTGTTGTTCGAAACCTCTTCGTACGAGTGGGTAGAGACAACGGGTGGTAGCACATTTGATATCTTCTCATCGTATACCCAGTCATGGCCCCGGTCGTGGGTAAAATCCCACAAAGCAGTGTGGCAGCCCAGGCTGGTAATTTCGTTGAAAAACTTACCGTGAATCAGATAGGCAAAGAACTGCGGCAGGTGCAGTGATCGCCAGATATTTTGGTATAGCTCCGGTTTGCAGTGTTTGAGCCAGTAAAGTTGTAAACCCGAGTTTAGCATACCCAACGAAGGGGAAGATGTCTGACAATTAAAGCTAAGCTCGCCTCCATACTGGTTATATAATTGTTGCGCTAATTCTTCCGGATAGGGCTTTAGGTAGTTGTAAAGCGGTGTAGCCGGACGTCCCCGCTCATCCAGATGCACAAATGAGGCCCCATAGGCTGAAACATTCAGGGCGCGTACCGCAAATTCCTTATTCTTCTTGGCGGCCTTAAAGCTTTTTTTCACCCACTTACATACGCTTTCCAGATCTTCGCAGGGGTACCCGTCGTCGTCCTCTATTTCGGGAATGTAAATCTGATCCTTATGCACTATCTGATACTCTCGGTCATAGAGCAGTAATTTCTTGTTGGTCTTTCCAATGTCGTAAATGGCAATAACTGGTTCGTTCATTTTCTTTTGCTAGGTGTTGATAATAGAGTAATATTTAGAGGCCGGTAGCCAGTACTTTCGAGCCTCGTTCTTCAATTAGGGCAGATCGTATTTGTAGTTTGCGGAAGAGTAAAATAGGATGCAAGGCAGCTCCATTCCGTCGGCGTACCTCAGCCAGTAGGGGTCGTACGTCGGTCCGGAAAGCCTGTTGAATAATTTCTTGGCAGAGAGTCACATCATTATCTTCCTGAGCGGCATTCAATGCCTGCCGGTCTACCAACAATGCCTGAGCGTAGGCAATCAAAATAGCTTCAACCGATTGCATAAGGTCTTCTAAAGGATCTTTCACGTTATGGCTGGCATCAATCATCCAGGCGAAAGATTCGCTCGCTATTCCCTCCAGCAGTTCTACAAATATCAGAAACAGTTGATACGGTTTGATACTGCCCACTGTCAGATCATCGTCACCGTACTTAGAATCATTAAAGTGGAAACCACCGAGCTTTCCCTCCATCATGAGCCGACTAACGATCTGCTCAATATTCGTATTAGGCAGATGATGCCCCAAGTCTACCAAACTGTACGCTTTTGGTCCCAGTTTGCTAGCCAGCAGCAGCGAACTGCCCCAGTCCTGAATCACCGTGCTGTAGAAATTGGGCTCGTAGGGTTTATACTCTACGTACATACGCCAGTCGTTAGGGAGGTGATCATAAATCTGTTGTAGACTGTCCAAGGTTCGCTCGAAGGCGCGCCGAAAGTTCTGTTGACCAGGAAAATTAGCCCCATCCGATAACCAAACTGTGATTGACTTAGAATTCAGCGCCTTACCGTAATCAATCACCTCTTGATTGTGAGTCACCGCTAGTTGCCGTACGGCCGCATCGGTATGGGAAAGGGAACCAAACTTATACGACTGTAGTTGCCCATCCTGATCCTGAAAAGTATTAGAGTTAACGGCATCGAACACGACCCCCAGTTCCTCCGCCTGCTGCCGAATAGCCGCAGTATCGTCAGGAATATCCCAGGGAATATGCAATGAGATAGCGCCGGCATGGCCACTAAGTGCGTGTAATAGACCTACATCGGCTAATTTTTCTTCTAGGTTCCGGGGTTCCCCGCCACCAGGGAATCGTCCAAACCGGGTGCCGCCCGTACCCAGTGCCCAGCTAGGTATAGCAATTTGCATTGCCGAAAGCCGGGTGATACATTCCTCCCAGTAAGAATCTGATTGCGAAGAAACAGTGCGGAAGCAGTCCCATTGGGTTTGGTGAGCGGAAAGAATTGCCTCATTTTCTTCGGCAATACGTTGGTGGTCTAGGTGCATAGGGTAAATTTTTATTAGATATAAATCTAATCTGCTCGTAACCCCATCCTGCTCTTTCCGGTATTTTACCAAATTTTTAAAAAGAAGCGAGTTATTATGGGGACTGACCAATAAATATGCATAAAAATATTTTTATTTTGAAATCTTCAAAAATCTTTTCTCTTTCAACCCAGCTTTAATGAGTTTAGAAGGTAAATTGGTAGGATATTCAACGAAAAAAGCCTGTCCTAATCCGACAGGCTTCGTCTATGTTGTAAGGAAGTTTTTCTATTGATAGTAGCTGACTTCAAATAAGTCTCGCTCGGGCCAGGTAGTAAGTTGGTTTAATTCCTTTTGCATGACGTAACTAATACGACCAGTAAAGTATCGGCTGCGGTGGTTGCTGGTGTTAGCTAATATTACCCAGGAGGTTCCGTCTTGGTGCCGCTTTACCAGCGCTGAAGTTCCGGCCAAGGTACCGGTTCGCCACCAGGTACTACCTACCTGAGCGCTACGCCAGCCGTAGGGACGCCCGGTTTTGGTTTCTATCATATTCAACAACGACTCGTTGCTTAGAATATCAGGGCTATCTTTAAATCCATCTACTGCTACTAAAAACTTCATTAGATCCGAAGCAGTAGCTACCCAGCCGCCGGCAGCAGACAGCGCCTCAATATTGAAGCTATAAGCATTGGAGACTAGTTCACCAGTGCCGTACATGTCGGGGCGGACGTTATTAGACGTTAAATCGTAGTAGCTTACCTCGTTCTCGAAGCGATCTTCGGGGCGGTTTTTGGCTAATCGCATGTTAGTAATGCCTAACGGAGCTAAAATCTCAGTCCTTACGTACTCCTCGTACGACATACCTGATTTGGCTTCAATTACACGACCCAATAAACAGTACCCGAAATTAGAATAGTCGTAACGAGTGCCGGGGCGATACGGTAAATTCTTGGATAAGATGAACTTGATGATAGTATCCAGATCGGGGACGCCTTCCGTATCCATGGCATCGGCAATTCTCAGCGGAATAAACAGTGGATCGCCGAACGAGCGCTTGCTCCAACCTCCAGTGTGGTTCAGCAGGTGCTCTACCGTAATTCCGTAGTGTTTTTTATCTCTAATTCCCTGATAGACCTCCGTATTCAGAATACCCTCTTTACCAAATATCTTTTCGTCCATTTGCAAGCGACCGTCTTCGCGTAACTTCATTACAGCTACCGCGGTAATCAACTTGGAAACGCTGCCAATACGAAACATATGATAGGGTTGAACAGCTTCTTCAGTTTCCTGATCAGCGTAGCCAAAGCCTTTGGCATAAATCAATTTCCCTTCTTTTACAATACCTAACGAAGCACCCACGATTCTTTGGCGTTGCAAAAAAGTTTGCATAGCCTTATCAATCCGCGAAAAATCCGCTGTATCTGAGTGCTCGTTCGTCAGCAATTCTACTGACCGTACGTAGTCATTATAACCATTTCCCCAGGCAACCTGTCCTGAGTCGGAAATAGAAAAAGGAACGCCCAAGTATAGAAAAAAGAAAAACGAGGTAGCCGCAAAAGAGTAAGTCCGAGAAGGAATCTTCAGTCGCAAAGACGTAAGTTTTTCTAGGAACTTCTGCATAGTTAATAGTTGAAATTAAGGTTGATTAAGTGTGCAAGTGTCCAGTATCGATGTATTACCAAATATAGTACCCTTTAGTTCATTGGTCTTAATAAATACCCTAAAGGTAACCAACAAAATGTGTAAATAATCTTACATCAGCAAGCCTTATATGACAAATAGTCAACATATTATTTATATAGTACTATAATTATTTCATTAATTTTGAAGGGAAAGCAGGAGGCGCGGAGTTGGAAGACAGAAGTGGGAAGTCTGAAGAAGGGAGTTTTGAGCGACCGTCGCCCGGTTCAAAGCTTTTGAGTCCAGAGTTTTGAGGTAAGGAGTCGGAAGTCGGAAGTCGGAAGTCGGAAGTTGTGGACCGCGGACTAATAATCATCAACAATCGAACAATTGAGCAATCGAATTATTGAACAATTAAGCAATCTAACACTATGAACTATCGAACTTTTGGCCGGTTGGGCTGGCAGGTAAGCGACATTGGCTACGGCATGTGGGGCATGGCCGGTTGGACGGGCTCCGATGATGACCAAAGCGAAAATTCACTGGACCTGGCCGTGGAATTAGGCTGCAACTTTTTCGATACCGCCTGGGGCTATGGAGAAGGAAAAAGCGAAGAGCTATTAGGTGCTCTCGTTAAACGGTATCCCAATAAGAAGCTTTATACTGCCACCAAGGTGCCTCCTAAGAATTTTACCTGGCCTTCCCAGAGCCATTTTAAGTTAGAAGACGTATTTCCCTACGATCATATTACAGAGTATACCGAGAAAAGCCTGAAGAATCTGGATATGGAAACGGTAGACCTGTTACAATTCCATGTGTGGGAGGATGCCTGGGCCAATCAGGATGAGTGGAAACGAGCAGTAGAGCAACTGAAGCAAGACGGAAAAATCCAGGGCATTGGCCTTAGTCTGAACCGCTGGGAACCCAACAACGGCTTAAAAACTATCCACACTGGTTTGATTGACGCGGTACAGGTGATCTACAATATTTTCGACCAAGCCCCCGAAGACCAACTATTCCCGCTTTGCGAAGAAAAAGAAATTGGAGTAATTGCCCGCGTACCCTTTGATGAAGGAACGCTTACCGGTACGTTCACCCACGAGACCACCTTTCCGGAAGACGACTGGCGATCCACTTACTTTGTACCTGAAAACCTGCACTCCAGTGTGGAACACGCCGATGCCGTGAAGGCCCTACTGCCCGAAGACATTAGTATGCCCGAAGCGGCGCTAAAGTTCATTCTCGCCAATCCTACCGTAAGCACCATTATTCCCGGCATGCGCAAAGCCCGCCACGTACAAGCTAACATTAGCTGCAGCGACAGCGAACCTCTACCTGCCGATGTGCTTCTGGAACTGAAAAAGCACCGCTGGGATCGAGAGCCCACCGAATGGTCGCAATAGGTGCACACTGGATATTTCAAGTAAAACCCTGAGAGATCTAAGTTTGCCATTACCAATGGGGAAAAGTATCTTGCCCGCATGAATCGACGAACTTTTATTCAGCGTACTGGCACCGCTTCGGCCTTGGCTTGGTTACCTGCTTCCTTTGCCTACAGCCAAAACCAGGCTAATGTGGACATAATAGAGGTCACTATCACCGACCTGCAAGCAGGTATGACTGCGGGTGATTATACTGCCCGAGATTTAGTAGAATCCTATCTTCAACGTATCCGGGAAATTGACCAGCAAGGTCCAACCCTACGTTCAGTGATTGAGGTGAATCCTGAGGCGCTAGCCATTGCCGATCAGCGGGATGAAGAGCGAAAGCAGGGCAAAGTGCGTGGCCCCCTGCACGGCATTCCGGTAATGGTTAAAGATAATATTGACACCGCCGACCAGATGCAAACTACCGCCGGTTCACTGTCCCTAGAGGGCACCGCACCCGCTCAGGATGCGTTTTTGGTAGAGCAGATGCGAGCAGCCGGAGCAGTACTTTTAGGTAAGACTAATTTGAGTGAGTGGGCTAACTTCCGCTCTACCCGGTCTTCTAGTGGCTGGAGTGGCCGGGGCGGGCAGGTGAAAAACCCGTATGTACTGGATCGTAACCCCTGCGGATCGAGTTCGGGTTCGGGAGCAGCGGTAGCTGCTAATTTGTGTACGGTAGCCATTGGCACTGAAACTAACGGCTCGATTGTTTGTCCATCGCAGGCAAACGGAATTGTGGGAATTAAACCTACGGTGGGGCTAGTGAGCCGTTCGGGCATTATTCCTATTTCCCACAGTCAGGATACCGCTGGGCCAATGACCCGCACGGTAACTGATGCGGCTATCCTACTAGGGGTGCTTACTGGAATTGACACCCGTGACCCGATTACCCAGGAAAGTGAAGGTAGAGCCTACCAGAATTATACCCAATTCTTACAGACTGATGGCCTGAACGGTGCCCGTATTGGAGTAGGTCGCTCCTACTTTGGGTTTCACGAAGAAGTGGATAAGCGGATGGAAGAAGCCTTAGCGGCAATGAAAAAGCAGGGCGCGATATTGATCGATCTGGAATCAGTGATGCCCCGCGAAGAACTAGATGGAGCTGGCTACCAGGTGCTGCTCTACGAATTCAAGCACGACCTTAATAACTATCTGGCCGAGCGAAATCACCCAACAATGAAAACGCTGGAGGATTTGATTCGCTATAATCAGGAAAATGCGGGCGATGAAATGCCTTATTTCCAGCAGGAGATATTTGAATCGGCTCAGGAGAAAGGCAGTTTGGAGGACGAAGCCTATCAGGAAGCTATAACGAAGGTGCGGCGGGTGTCACGGGAGGACGGTATCGATAAGGTAATGCAGGAACACCAGTTGGACGCTATCGTGGCCCCCAGCGGCAGTGCGGCCTGGCCTATTGATGTGGTGAACGGTGACCATTTTCTGGGCGGAAGCTCCTCCCCAGCCGCAATGGCCGGGTACCCCAATATTAGTGTGCCAGCGGGGTTTGTCCACGGCTTACCAGTAGGCATCTCGTTTTTCGGCTCGGCTTATCAGGAGCCGCAGCTTATCCGGATTGCTTACTCCTTTGAGCAGGCTACTCAGCACCGCCAACCACCCAAGTTTACGCCTACCCTTTCTTCAACAAATTCTAGCGAATGATAATCAGATTTCTCCAAAGCCACTTTGAACTCATGGCCTGGACCACCGGACTGCTGTTGCTGGCGTTATCTGACCCTACCCAGCATCACTTCACGCTTTGTATCTGGCATCATTTGGGGTTTGATTTTTGTCCTGGTTGCGGGTTAGGCCGGTCAATAGCCTATCTTTTTCGACTAGACCTGGCTGCTTCCTGGCAGCAACATCCGCTAGGAATTTTCGCCATCATTGTTTTATTTGTTCGTATTAAACAACTACTAACCAACCTGTTTCATGAGCGATCCCATTCTCACCAACATCCCCAGTATTGAGAACGAAGAGTACCAGTACGTCAAGCAACTCACTGAACCTATGAGTGGTGAGCAGCTACAAAACTTTCTGATGATCTACCGCGAACGGCGCAAAAAGCCCGATACTATTCTGCTAGCCAACCTGCTGGGCTTTCTGGGAGTAGCAGGCGTACACCGCTTTTTGATTAACCAAATTGGTATGGGACTACTGTATCTGCTCACGGGGGGCTTATGCCTCATCGGCACTATTGTGGATATTATCAACTACAAGCGGCTCGCCACTGACTACAATCGGGAGGTGGCTCGGGAAGTAACCGGCATGGTAGAATTGCGGTAGTTGCTTCCAACCTTTAATCGCTCCGGGTAAACCCCGACAGAAGGAATAATTTTGCTAAGCACAGTATGCTGGTAGTTATGAAAAAAACGATGCTGTTAACTTTACTCTCCATAAATTTTCAATGCTATGCTCAGCAACAGGATAACCCAGAAGAAAAAGCTGTCATAGCCGTAATCAATCAGTTCTTTGTCTCTCTGGAAAAACAGGATACGGTACTCTATAAACAGCTAGTGTTTACCGAAGGGCAGATTTGGCGGATTAATAGTAAACGTAAGCCGATAAGCCACTCAGTTCGCTACTTTAAAGACGATTTAAAAACTTTTGATCCGGAAAAAATTCTCCAGGAAAAACCCCTGAGCTTCGATGTAAAGGTCCATGAAGGAATAGCCATCGCCTGGGTACCTTACGAATTTCGCGTGAACGATAAATTCTCCCATTGCGGAGTAGATACCTTCACTTTAATCAAGGTTGGCACCAATTGGAGAATTCTGAACCTATCGTACACAATTGATGCTGGCGACTGTCAAGAACTGAAGAATGAGTGAACCCCGATAAGCTGCCTAGGACTTTTTCAGTAAACTCTTCAACTGCTCCTGAATAGCCTGGATGCGGGCTTCCGCATCGGCTTGCTTCTTGCGTTCATTGTCCACTACCTTCTTGGGAGCGTTTTCCACGAAGCGGGCATTGCCCAGTTTCTTATCCACCGAAGCCTTAAACCCTTGCTGATATTTCAGTTCTTTCTCCAGCTTTTCTATCTCAGCATCTA
The DNA here is from genome assembly GCA_937884755.1 of uncultured Flammeovirgaceae bacterium. Lineage (GTDB taxonomy): Bacteria > Bacteroidota > Bacteroidia > Cytophagales > Cyclobacteriaceae > Tunicatimonas. Next base: position 37,984 of record CAKZYJ010000390.1, on the reverse strand, counting down.
CATCAATAGCATCGCCGAGCGGAATGAAGAAGGTATCGGGTTGCCCTACCGAGGTGGTTACGATAAAACTATCGGCTCCCTCAATTTTCTCATCGGTAAATTCAATAGAAGAAACATTTGCGAGCTTTTTAATTGCGTTATCAAACTGCTGATAAATTTCCGGAGTATCTGACTTGATGAATAGCGAAAGCTCCTTATTGGGAGAAATATTCCGCGTATTCCGCGTGTTTCGGATGTTGGTTACTACGTCTAAAGTCGCAGTACCACCTTGTAGCAACGTCTGGTCAGCCTGCCTTCTACTTTCTTGCGTATTAGCTTCGGGCCATTCGGCTACAATTACATAATCATCTTCATCCCGCTCCACTAATTTATGCCAAAGTTCTTCAGTAATGAATGGCATAAACGGATGCACTATTTTGAGAACCTTTTCAAAGTAGCCCATAGTGGCATCGTAGGTCATGGCGTCTATCCCTTCGCCATAGGTCGGCTTAACCATCTCCAGATACCAATTGCAGAAATCGGTCCATACCAGCTTATAAAGAGTTCGTAGCGTATCAGAAATACGATACTTAGAGAAGTGATCTTCCAGGTCAACCAAGGCCTGATTGAAACAGGCTTCAAACCAAGCGATGGCCGTGGCGTTGGACTGGTCTTTTTTCTGCTCGTCTACCTGCCAGCTTTTTACCAGCCGGAAAGCATTCCAGATTTTGTTGGCAAAATTTCGCCCCTGCTCACATAGCTTGATGTCGAACAACAAATCGTTACCCGCCGGAGAGCTAAATAGCATGCCGGTACGTACTCCGTCGGCCCCGTACTCTTCAATTAGTTTGAGCGGGTCAGGAGAGTTTCCAAGCGACTTAGACATTTTCCGCCGCTGCTGGTCGCGTACAATGCCGGTGAAGTACACGTCGTGGAAGGGCTTTTCCTGCCGATATTCGTAGCCGTACAAAATCATCCGAGCCACCCAGAAAAAGATAATCTCTGGAGCAGTTACCAGCACATTGGTCGGATAATAAAAATTGATTTCAGCATTATCGGGGTGTCTGATTCCATCGAAGACAGTAATAGGCCATAGTCCTGAAGAGAACCAGGTATCCAAAACGTCTTCGTCCTGCCTCAAATCATCCATCGTCAGCGAGGCGTTACCGGATTTTTCTTGGGCTAATTTCAGAGCTTCTTCAGCAGTCTCAGCTACCACAATCTCACCGTCGGGTAAATAATACGCTGGAATGCGCTGTCCCCACCAAAGCTGGCGGGAGATGTTCCAGTTCTGGATATTCTCCATCCAGGTACGGTACATATTCTTGAACTTGGCCGGATAGAACTGAACATTATCGTTCAGTACGTTTTCTAACGCTGGTTTCACCAGTTCGTCCATTCGCACAAACCATTGTACCGAAAGCTTCGGCTCAATTACCTCACTGGTTCGTTCCGAATAGCCTACTTTATTCTGGTAATCTTCAATTTTCTGAATAAACCCTTCCGCCTCCAGTTGCTCACCAATCTTCTTCCGAACCACGAAGCGGTCTTCACCGACGAACAACTGCGCCGCTTCGCTCATAGTGCCATCATCTGCAATCACATCTACGGTGTCCAGGTCATGTTTCTTTCCCAGTTCGTAGTCGTTTACATCGTGAGCAGGAGTTACCTTTAGGCAGCCTGTTCCGAATTCCATTGTCACGTACTCATCCTCAATAATCGGAATAGAGCGATTGATCAGCGGCACCAGTACTCGCTTGCCCTTTAAGTGCTGATAACGTTCATCGTTGGGATTGACACAAACGGCCGTATCGCCCAGAATCGTTTCAGGGCGGGTGGTCGCAATGGTTACGTGTCCATCTTCTCCTTCAATGGGATAGTTAACGTAGTAAAACTTAGACTGTACTTCCTTATACAAAACTTCCTCATCCGAAAGTGAGGTCTTCGCCTGGGGGTCCCAATTAATCATGCGGTAGCCTCGGTAGATGTAGCCCTTGTTATACAAATCAACAAAGACTTTTATGACCGATTCCGTCATATGATCTTCCATCGTGAATCGGGTTCGATCCCAATCGCAGGAAGCTCCTAACTTTTTCAGTTGTTCCAGAATGATTCCACCGTACTTTTCCTTCCACTCCCAGGCGTGCTCTAAAAACTCCTCACGAGTCAGATCATACTTATTGATACCGCGTTCTTTCAGCATAGCTACTACCTTAGCTTCGGTGGCGATAGAAGCATGATCGTAACCCGGCACCCAGCAGGCCGCTTTCCCTTCCATCCGAGCCTTACGGATCAGCACATCCTGAATAGTATTATTCAGCATATGCCCCATGTGCAGAACACCCGTCACGTTAGGCGGAGGAATGACAATGGTGTAGGGCTCCTTTTCGGGATCGGGTTCGGAGTGAAAAAACTTCTTATCCAGCCACTGCTGGTACCATTTATCTTCTACCTCACGAGGATTATATTTACTGGAAAGTTCCATAGCTATTCTTCCTTATTGATTCACTACTGCTGATTTATTAAGAGCGCAAAGATAGAAATTTGTACTGATAAAGTATGATAAGAAATGATACTGCTCTCTGCCATAAACGCCTGTTTATACGGCACAGGAACAAATTGTAAATAGATATAATAGTTTGATATAGAACTACAGGCAATTGACGAGTTTGAAAAATCATTCTCGTTCTGCATTTTTATGGTATCTTTGAACGAACTAATCGGAGATAACCTATGTCGGCCAAACAACACAAGATCCTCGTAGTAGACGATGAGCCAGATATACTAGATCTTCTTGAGTATAATCTTACCAAAGAAGGCTACAAGGTAAAAACGGCCCTCGACGGAAAGAAAGCGGTGAACGTTGCGTCCAAATTCGTTCCCGATCTAATTTTGCTGGACATTATGATGCCACATCAGGATGGTGTGGAAACCTGTCGGCAATTGCGAGAAAACCCCGACCTGTATAATACTTTTATCGTTTTCCTTACTGCCCGATCAGAAGAATACTCCGAGGTAGCGGCCTTCGATACCGGAGCAGACGATTATATTACTAAGCCTATTAAACCGCGGGCGCTAATGAGCCGCATTGGGGCGATGTTTCGGCGGGAGGCCAAGAAGCGGAAGAAAAGTAATAAGATTAGTATCAACGGCTTGGCTATCGACCGGGCGAGTTATACCGTTGAGGTGAAAGACGAACAAATCAGCCTGCCCAAAAAAGAGTTTGAGTTGCTCTATTACTTAGCTCAAAACCCAGATAAAGTGCACAGTCGCGATGAACTGCTGCAAAACATCTGGGGTTCCGACGTATACGTACTCGCCCGCACCGTGGACGTTCATATCCGGAAAGTACGAGAGAAGATCGGGAGCAACTATATCGTTACCGTGAAGGGCGTAGGATACAAGTTCGGAACAGAAGAATAATGCGTATATAAGCTATGTTTTTTAGTTCGAGAGGAGTTGCGTTGTTATTGGGGTTTTCCATCGCGTTGGTCACTACTGCCTTCTTATCGTTGGTAGAGGGAGTTACTACTCAGGCGTTGCTGGTAGCCTGGCTACTGGCATTTTCCTCGGCTTATATTCTCATCCAGATCACCCTGGACTTTCTGGTCTTCAAAGAGATCAATAAAATTCATGTGATGATCAACAAACTGCGCCGTAAGGATTTGTCGTTTGTTGACGAGAAACAACCTAAATCTTCTTCCGTTAACCCGTGGCGGGGTATTAATCGCGAGATACTGGACTATGCAGCGCATAAACAAAAGGAGATTAACGACCTGAAGAAGATGGAGGAGTTTCGGCGAGAGTTTGTGGCTAACGTCTCCCACGAACTAAAGACACCCATCTTTGCAGCCCAGGGTTTCGTATATACTTTGTTGGATGGAGCGGCAGAACAAGCTAAGCTCCGTAAAAAGTTTCTAAGGAAAGCTGCTCGTAGTCTCGATGGATTAGACCTACTGGTTCAGGATTTGCTCACGCTCTCTCAGATGGAAACCGGAGGTATTAAAATGCACTACGAGCATTTCAATATTCAGGAAACAGTGCAAGAGGTATTTGATCAATTGGAATCCGAAGCTGAGAAGAAAGGCATTGAGCTAAAACTAGAAACTAACCAGCCCATTACCTACGTGTATGCCGACCGACAGCGTATTTATCAGGTCATGATCAACTTGGTAGGAAACGCCATCAAATATACTAAGCAGGAGGGCAAAACCGTCACCGTATTTTTTACCGAAACTACCAATGGAGTAGATATTATAGTGCAGGATGAGGGCCGGGGAATTCCGGCTGGCGATATTAAGCGCATTTTTGAGCGCTTCTACCGGGTAGAAAAAAGCCGAGCCCGCAATAAAGGCGGTACTGGCCTAGGTTTAGCCATAGTGAAACATATCGTAGAAGCTCATCAGTCCGAGGTACGAGTAAAAAGCAAAGTTGGTGCTGGCTCTACCTTTTCCTTTATCCTACCCCGAGGTGAAGAACCCATTCAACCCACCTTAGAAATCCCCCAACCCGAATCGGAGGAAGTGGAATAGCTGCGCTAGTGCTAGGGTGTTTTAGTGCGTTAGTGTTATAGATTGTTAGGGCTCATTAAATTAAAATGGATAAAGAATTGCTTTTTAAGCAAGCTGTTTCAACCAAACTGGGAGAATACCTGGCGGAATTTGGTTACAAACAGGCTCACGTTTATAAGGGATTGATTCAATTTCAGTGTCCCAACAATAATCTGATTTTCATTTATGAATGGAATCAAACTCAAACGTTTTATTGCTCATTAGGATTTGATGGTGAGTTGCAAGATTACCCGGTTGATCTGGTCATTCGCAGGATCAAAAATGAGAACAAACAGAAAGGTTTTAAAATTTCACGAGATTTTGAACAACGCGTGAATGATTGGGCAGCAACTTTACGTAGACAATTTTCAGAAATTAAAATTGAAAATATTTCAAAACAAGCTGAGGTAATCCGACAATTGAGAGAAGAATTATCAGAACAAACGAGATCATATAATCGCGAACTTGAATTGAATCAAATTAAATTTAGGATAGATCAAGCTTGGCATAAAAGAGATTATAAATCCATAGTTAAGATTTTAAAGAACCAACAGTATGAGCTACCAGCTTCATATATAAAGAAGTTTGAGATTGCGAAAAAGAAAATGGATGTAAAAAGCTAACAAGTTGGCCGAGGGCTACCCAAGCTGTTGTGATCGGGTATTTAGGTGTTCATGTATTTGTGATTACCCCACTCTATACTACTTTTACACAAACCTTTAACACAACAACACCATAACACTAAACCTCTCAACTATTTCCCCCTCGCCGGTGTTGATGCACTATGGCAAAAATTCAATTCAAGGATTTAATTCTGTACGAAGACGAAGACTATATCATTATCAACAAGCCCTCGCATATTGCGACGTTGGAAGATCGCAACGATCCGTTCAGTATTATTGAAATGGCCCGGCAGTATACCGAAGATGCGCAGGTGGGGCACCGGCTCGATAAAGAAACCTCTGGAGCACTGGCTATTGCCAAGCATCCGGAGGCCTCCCGCGCGTAAGCACTACAATTTGAGCACCGGAAACTAAAAAAGGTGTACCTAGCCGTATGCGACGGCATCCATAATTTTCAGGATGTGGAAATTGATTTACCCATCTACGCCAACCGACGGGGAACGGTTCGTATCAGTCACCGTGAAGGAAAGTCAGCCCAGACGCTGGTACGTACGCTAGAAGCCTACAAACGACACACCTTAGTAGAGTGCCAGCCAGTAACTGGACGGATGCACCAAATTCGGGTTCATCTGGCCAGCTTGCAGGCCCCTATTGCGGGTGATGAGCAGTACGGCGGGGCTCCGTTCTATCTCTCGTCCATCAAGCGTAATTACAATCTGAAGCGAGATACCGAAGAACTTCCGCTGATTAAGCGAGTAGCATTGCACGCCCGGGCCCTGGAAATTGAACTTTTAAATCAGGAACGCACTTGTATAGAGGCTCCGTACCCCAAGGACTTTGCTGTATTACTAAAGCAGCTGGAAAAAAACCGCTATTAAGCAAAGAATAAATTAGTGGGGGACAGGGGTTGCTTATAAGATAAATAGTCTCTAATTTTGTCGCCTCTTTAACGAGAGGGGTCTTTTACCTATTTAATTTTTATACAATTGGATATTTTAAGTTACAAAACTCAATCGGCCAACAAATCGACCATCGAAAAGCAGTGGTATGTGGTTGATGCGGGCGAAGCCCCGTTGGGCCGGGTGTGCAGCGAAGTGGCGCGTATCTTACGCGGCAAACACAAAACCAGCTTCACGCCTCACGTAGACTGCGGAGACAATGTTATTGTAATCAATGCGGATAATCTCATTCTGACCGGTAAGAAAATGGATCAGAAGGAGTACATTCGGCACACTGGTTATCCCGGCGGACAACGGGTTACTACCCCCCGTCAGCAGATGCAGAAATCTTCTACTCGGGTAATCGAGTCAGCGGTACGCGGTATGCTACCTAAGAACCGACTGGGACGCAAGATTTTCAAAAACCTGTTTGTGTACGAAGGTAGCGAGCATCCGCACGAAGCGCAGCAGCCGCAAAAAATCAGTTTTACTAAATAACATTGACTCAAACTATGGATATAATTAACACCATCGGAAGACGCAAGACTTCAGTGGCCCGGCTGTATATGAAGCCCGGCAGCGGTTCAGTTACCGTAAACAAAAAGGATCTTGCCGATTACTTTCCGTCAGAAATATTGCAGACCATCGTAAAGCAGCCGCTCAACCTGGTGGAAGAAGTAGCGAATTACGATCTGAATGTAAATGTCGGTGGAGGCGGCCCTAAGGGGCAAGCTGAAGCTATCCGGTTAGCGGTATCTCGGGCACTGGTAAAAGTGAACGAAGAGCATCGTAGCCCGCTGAAAAAAGAAGGTTTCCTTACCCGCGACCCTCGTATGGTAGAGCGTAAGAAGTACGGACGCCGCAAGGCCCGTCGTGCTTTCCAATTCAGCAAGCGCTAATCTTAGTTATCACTTTTAAAACCGACATTGATGGAAAATTTAGAATATAAAGACTTACTGGATGCGGGCGTCCACTTTGGACACCTTACCCGCAAGTGGAATCCGAAGATTGCTCCTTACGTATTTATGGAGCGCAACGGTATCCATATCATTGACCTGAACAAAACCCTGGCTTCTTTGGATGAAGCTACCCATGCGGTGAGAAATATTGTGCGTTCGGGCCGAAAAATTATGTTTGTAGCTACCAAAAAGCAAGCGCAGGAGGTGGTTTCTGAAGAAGCGAAGCGACTGCGGATGCCCTATGTAACCCACCGCTGGCTGGGAGGTATGCTTACCAACTTCTCTACTATTCGCAAGTCGCTGCGCAAGCTTTCGTCTATTGACAAAATGATGAAGGAAGAGGCTTACCAGAATTTGGCGAAGCGCGAGCGACTGATGCTTACCCGTGAAAAAGAGAAACTAGAGCGGGTACTAGGCGGTATCGCCGATCTATCCCGACTGCCGGCTGCTTTGTTTGTAGTAGATATCAAACGCGAGCACATCGCCATTCGCGAAGCGAAGAAGCTGAACATTCCAGTGATTGCGATGGTAGATACTAACTCGGACCCTACGCAGGTAGAGCACCCGATTCCGGCGAACGACGATGCCTTCAAATCAATATCACTGATTGTGAAGCACGTAGGTAAGGCGATAGAGGAAGGGTTGCTGGAGCGCAAGCAGCAAAAAGAAGAGGCAAAACTGAAAGAAGAAGAAGCGAAGAAGCGCGAGGCTGATGAAAAGCCGGAGGAAGCCAAGAATGAGGAATCAGCTTCTTAATTCTCAATAGTTATTTTTCTTATTATACATCCAGAACATTGATCGTTTTTTGCGCTTAAGCAGCAGACTGGTCAATGTTCTTTTCGTTTACTTTTATATCAATAAAAATTGAAAATACAATATTACAAATTGTGGTAAGGACTTGAATATTAAATGTTTACCAATTTGTAATATGCAATTTGTAACAGTATTATTCACTTAGAAATTCTATACGACTATGGCAATTACTGCACAAGAAGTTAACAAACTTCGCCAAATGACCGGCGCCGGCATGATGGATTGTAAGAAGGCACTGGTAGAGGCCGACGGCGATTTTGATAAAGCAATTGAAATACTAAGAAAGAAAGGGCAGAAAGTTTCTGCTTCCCGCTCCGACCGCGAAACCAGCGAAGGAGTAGTTTTCACCAAAACCAGCGATAACCAGAAAGAAGCAGTGCTGATCTCGCTAAACTGTGAAACCGACTTCGTAGCGAAGAATGATGAATTTTTAAGCACTGGAGAAGAAATTCTTAACGTAGCTTTCAACGAAAAACCCTCGTCAGTAGAAGAGTTGAAGAAGTTGAAGCTGGGTGATATGACTATCGAAGAGAAGCTTACTGAGTTGGTAGGAAAAATCGGGGAAAAGATTGACATCGGGGCCTATGAAGTCATGAAAGGTGAAGTAGTAGTACCTTACATTCACGCCAATAAGAAATTAGGAGTGTTAGTTGCGCTGGAAAATACTGGCGGACAAGGGGAAGAAGCCGGTAAGGACGTAGCTATGCAGATTGCCGCTATGAACCCAGTGGCCCTAGACGAAAGCCAGGTAGACCAATCCACTATTGACCGGGAGTTAGAAATTGGTAGGGAGCAGGCGAAAGCCGAAGGCAAACCCGAGCATATTCTCGACAAAATTGCCCAGGGAAAACTGAACAAATTCTTTAAAGACAACACCTTGGTTCACCAGCCGTTCGTGAAAGACTCTAGCATGAATGTTTCTCAGTACTTAGATAGCGTGAACAAAGGCATGAAAGTGACCGAGTTTAAGCGGGTATCGGTAAGCGCCTAGGCTAATCCTACCTGTTTATTATCCCCACAGAAAGCCCAGCCAATCTACGGTTGGGCTTTTTATTTCTCCCTTCGGAATAAATTAGAGAAACACCCCAATAGGTTCTCGGATAAATTTTTATATTTACCCTCCAAACTTCTCAAAAACCTAGGGTTAGCCCGCTTTTTTGAATGCTTACTTTAAGAACACCAATCCTATGAAATTCGTAGTCCCTTCCACCACGCTCCTCAAACAACTTTCCGCTATTAACGGAGTAATTGCTTCCAACCCGGTGGTTCCCATCTTGGAAAACTTTTTGTGCGAAATCCAGCACGGAACACTGAAAATAACTGCATCGGATTTGCAGACCACTATTATGACCGAACTGGACGTAGACGCTCAGGAAAGTGGTAGCATTGCGGTACCTGCCAAAATCCTGATTGAAACCCTACGTAACCTACCGGAGCAGCCGGTTACTTTTACTATTGACGAAGCATCGTATAACATTGAAATCCATTCCGAGAACGGCCACTATCGGCTGTCGGGCGAAAATGCCACCGATTTCCCGAAAGTACCAGCCGTAGAAGATGGTAATACCATTGAAGTTCCCGCCGATGTGTTAGCTCATGCTGTAAGCAACACTTTGTTTGCTACCAGTGCTGATGAACTGCGCCCGGCCATGACGGGAGTATATGTTAACCTGAACGGTCAGGGCAGCACGTTCGTGGCTACCGATGGACACCGGCTGGTGCGCTACCGCCGTACCGACGTATCAGGCGGTGAGGGAAAATCATCGATTATTGTTCCTCGTAAAGCCCTGAATCTGCTGAAGACGGTATTGCCTTCGGAAAACACCACCGTTAGCATGCGCTATAATGCTTCAAATGCGTTCTTTCAGTTCTCTGGCACGTCGGGTAGTAACGTACAAATGGTATGTCGACTCATTGATGAGCGCTATCCCGATTACGAAAACGTAATTCCGCAGGACAATGAGAACCAGATGGTAATTAACCGGCAGGATTTCCTGAGTTCACTTAAGCGGATTGCGATCTACGCCAATAAAACCACCCATCAGGTTCGCTTGAAACTGGATGGAAACAAACTGCATATCTCTGCTGAAGACTTAGATTTTTCTAACGAAGCCAACGAAACCCTGGGCTGCGATCATCAAGGAGAAGACTTAGAGATTGGTTTTAATGCCCGCTTTCTGATTGAAATGCTGAATAACATCGAGTCCGAAGAAGTTACCTTTAAATTCTCTCAACCCAACCGGGCCGGCCTAATTGTCCCGAACGAAAGTGCCGAGAACGAAGAAGTACTTATGCTAGTAATGCCCGTCATGCTGAGCAACTATGTTTAATTTAGTGTTAAGGAGGTCGTCGCACGGTGTTATTGTGTCTAGATAATAGGGCTACTGACGAACAGCCACCGTGGAATGGTGACTATAACACCTTAACACAACAACACAACCTATGGCAACTACAACCGATTTAGGCAAACCTGTAGGGGTTACCCTTGACCGATATATTACGCTCGCTCAGGACGCATTTACAATTGCTACCGGAGAATTATCCCAATTGCTGCGGGATATTGGTCTGGCCGCTAAAATCTTGAATCGGGAAATTACCCGCTCCGGCCTACTGGATTTGGAAGGGGCCTTTGGAGCGCAAAATGTGCAGGGTGAGGCCCAGCAAAAGCTCGATGTAGTCGCTAATATCCGCTTTAAACGGGCACTCACCAACGGCGGGCAGGTGTGTGCTTTGATTAGTGAGGAAGAACAGGAAGTGATCACCATTAACCCTGACGCCAACTATCTGGTAGCGATGGACCCACTGGACGGTAGCAGTAATATTGATGTGAATGTATCTATCGGTACTATTTTTTCCATCTACCGCCGCAAGAGCGAAAAAGGGAGCCAGGTGACGGAAGAAGATGTTTTACAACCGGGACGAGACCAGGTAGCCGCTGGCTACGTACTCTACGGCTCTTCTACCATGCTGGTATACACCACCGGACGAGGAGTAAACGGATTTACCTACGGTCCTACCATTGGTGAGTTCTTTCTATCCCATCATAATATTAAGTGTACTCCCGACGGGAAAATCTACTCCATCAACGACGGCTACTGGAACGAAATGTCGGAAGAACTACGAGCTTTTATTCAAAAGTGCCGAGAAGACGGATGTACTGCCCGGTACATTGGATCATTGGTAGCTGATGTTCACCGGAACTTACTAAAAGGAGGTATTTATATTTATCCGCCGCTCCCTAAGTACCCCGATGGTAAACTACGACTCATGTACGAAGCTAATGCTTTAGCCATGATTGTAGAGCAAACCGGAGGAAAAGCTAGCGACGGTAGACAGCGCATTTTGGATATTCCTGTCCGAGACTTCCACCAACGTACACCGCTGTTCATCGGCTCAGCTAACCTAGTGGATGAGTGCCTACAGATGATTTCTTAAGCTCGTACTTTAATTGGTAGACCTCCGATATACTATCCTGAACACTTTACGCTTAGCATTACTACTCATTATTTTTATTGGCTCGCTAAATGCGGTGTATGCTCTCGAAAATGACAGTATTCCGGGAGTTCAGAAAGTTAAAGATATTCTGATTTATCAGGACAGCCTATTCTACGCCAGCTTTCCGTCAATTGTCAAATTACCGAATGGAGAATTCTTATTAGCCTTCCGGCGGGCACCCAACCGGAGTATTTTTGGTGAATCGGAAACCAACCACGTTGACCCTAATAGTTACCTGGTTACACTACGCTCCTTTGATGGTGAAAACTGGCCAAAAGAACCTTCCTTGCTGTACGCTCATCCTTTCGGCGGCTCGCAAGATCCCTGTTTGTTACTGAAACGCGATGGGTCACTGCTGTGTGCCAGCTACGGATGGGCCTTTCTTCGTCCGGAAGGAATTGAGCAGCTAGCCACAAGTCAACTGAAGGTGAGCGAAGACGCAATATTTCTCGGAGGCTACTTGCTTCATTCCCAAGATGGCGGGCACACTTGGAGCGAGCCGACTTATCCGCTAAGCCCGCCGGTAGAAGTTCGTCAGAGTGCTTCAGGGCAACCACTTCCGGCCTACAACCGGGGAGCGTTGTGGGAAGGGGAACGCGGAAAGTTGTTTTGGTCGGTGGCTGTAGCAGAAGATACTACCCAGCTCCGAGAAACCTCTACTCATTTACTAACCTCGGAGGACGGAGGGCAGTCTTGGAATTATTCTTGCCCCATCGCTCGAGATACAGCCGTGGCCTTTAATGAAACCTCGCTGTATCAAACCCCTGAAGGCGACTTGATAGCTTTTTTGCGAACGGCTAATTTCGATGGACAGGCTTGTATTGCCCGCTCCACCGATGGAGGCAAGAGTTTCAGTTCCTGGCAGAGCATGGGTTTTCTGGGATATCCGATGCACGCACTTCCGCTACCCGATAAGCGGGTACTGCTCACCTACGGCTACCGAGTCGAACCGTACGGCATTCGCGCCCGCATCTTAAACGCGGAATGCACTGATTTTGCTACTGCACCCGAAATTGTTTTGCGGGAAGATGGCGGGAACGGTGACTTAGGCTACTCCTGGTCGGTGCAAGTGGATGATAAGCGGTTGCTAGTTGTCTACTACTTCAATCAAGCGGATGGTTTACGCCATATTGCGGGTACCATTCTGGAGATTGAATAATCTAATCCGGTTTGTAGGCGATTTCTAATATCATTATATTAGAAAGTATGAAAGTAAACGGAACAAACTGGCTGATTCTGGCAACTGCCCTATTCTTGTCAGTTGCCTTGTTTAATCAGTGTTCCGATAAGTCCCCGGCTAGTTTACCTAAAACGGTGGATTTTAATTTTCATGTTCGGCCTATTCTGGTAAAGAACTGCTATCTCTGCCACGGCCCTGATTCCAGCAGCCGAGAAGCTGACTTGCGACTGGATACATTTGAAGCTGCTACCGCCTTACGCGAAGGCGATATTTTTGCGATCAAACCCGGAAAGCCTGGAAAAAGTGCAGTCATTCATCGTATCAATAGTGACGATCCCGATAAGCTAATGCCGCCCCCGGCCAGTAATCTAAGCCTAACGGAACGCGAAAAAGCGATTCTGGAAAAGTGGATTGATCAGGGAGCTGAGTGGAAGCCCCACTGGGCGTTTATTAAACCGGAAAAGCCCGAAATTCCTTCGGTAAAAAACCAGGAAGAAATCGCGAACAAAGTTGACGCTTTCGTTCTCGCCAAACTGGAAGAGCAGCAATTACCTATTGCTCCTATCGCCAATAAATATACGCTGATTCGCCGCCTAGCCTACGTACTTACCGGATTGCCTCCTCATCCGGCGGATATTGAAAAATTTGTTAACGATAGCAGTCCCGATGCTTACGAAAAGCTAGTGGATCAGTATCTAAACAGCCTACGGTTTGGTGAACGCTGGGCAAGGCACTGGATGGACTTAGTCCGCTACGCTGAAACCAAAGGTCACGAGTTTGACTATCCAGTGCAGGGTGCCTGGCAGTACCGCGACTACCTGATTCGGGCATTTAACGAAGATGTGCCTTATCCGCAGTTAGTAAAAGAACAATTAGCCGGTGACCTGTTAGAATCGCCTCGTTGGAATAAGGAAAACGGGCGTAATGAATCCCAGTTGGGTACGCTGTTTTATACCATGTTGGAAGGAAAGCACAGCCCGGTCGATCTGGTCATTGACGAGTCAGAGCGGATTGATAACATGATTGATGTGACCACCAAAACCTTTCAAGCGCTTACCGTAGCCTGCTCTCGCTGTCACGATCATAAGTTTGATCCCATTCCCACCACTGACTACTACGCGCTCTACGGCATCATGAAGAGCAGCCGCTTCAGCGTGAAGGATGCGAACTTCACCCTGGAGAAGGCCGAAAACCTAGCTGAACTGAATCAGATCAAGGACGAAATCCGAAAGCTAACCGCTCGAGCCTGGCTGGAAGAAGTACCGCTGCCTGTACAAGCCGCTAGTATACAAGAAACAGAGAATGATACCGAGACAGGCTATACCCTGCTGGGCGATTTCAGAAACGGAGACTTATCCGGCTGGCAAAGCAGCGGTTTGGCATTTGGCCAACACACTACCTTAGGTGAGCCGAAATTTGATTCTCAATCTCAGCGCTTAGTCTCTTTTTCCGAAGGTCAGGCTTCTAGTCGGCAAATCAGTACTGAAATCGTAGGAGCACTACGTTCGCCGGATTTTACTATCACTGAAGATTTTATCACCGTTCGGGCTAAAGGCAAGGAGTCATTCATCCGGGTAATCATCGATAATTTTCAGTTGATCCAAGACCCCATCTACGGTGAGCTAGATATGGAAGTAGACGACTCCAAATGGCGAAACTATACCGTAGATGTTTCACCCTGGAAAGGTCATATTGCCTATCTGGAAATCATCCCCGGCTACTTTGAACGTCATTATTACAAATTACCCAAAGATGCTTACGTAGAAGTAGCCTACGCTCTGGCGTATAACGGCGATCTTCCTTCGCCACTTCCTTTAACGGGTTCAGCCGATCAAAACCTATCCGCTACCATTAGTCGATGGGTAGATAGAAAAAGTTCAGCCTCCGATATTCAGTACTTAAACCAGCAATTGCGCCGGAAATCAGTTTACGTACCTTCCGCTGAAATCAATACGCTCTTGCAAAGGCAGCGGGAGTTAGCTCAATCGCTTACCGACTCAGCGTACTTTACCGGGCTTACCAATGGGTTTGAGATTAATAGCCCGGTATTTCTCCGGGGTAATCCGAAAACCCTTAGTAAAGAAACAGTGCCTCACCGCTTTTTGAGTAGCCTCTCGGAAGATGGACTAACTTTTACCTCCGGCGGAAGTAATAGAAAGGAATTGGCTGAAGCTATTGTCAATCCCGATAATCCGCTTACCTCGCGGGTGATGGTGAACCGGCTGTGGCATCACTTGTTTGGACGAGGAATTGTGGAAACGGTAGATAATTTCGGCCTACAGGGCAAACTACCGACGCATCCGGCTTTGCTGGATTATCTGGCCGTCAAATTTCAGGAAGAAGATGGTTCGGTGAAAGAAATGCTGAAGTTAATGGTCATGTCCAATACCTTCCAGCGGGCAGTGGTGACTGATTCTTTAGCATTATCCCGAGACCCCGAAAATCTGCTCTTATCAGGATACTCATTACGCCGATTGGAGGCCGAATCCATTCGCGATGGCATGTTGGCGGTTTCGGGGCAGTTAGACCCTACCATGTTTGGGCCATCCGTTTCAATACACCTCACCGATTTTATGCAGGGGCGCGGACGACCTCGTGACTCCGGCCCGTTGGATGGTAATGGCCGACGAAGCATCTACGTAGAAGTACGTCGGAATTTCCTTTCACCTATGATGCTCACCTTCGATCGCCCCATCCCCTTCTCTACCTTTGGTAAACGTAATGTCACCAACGTTCCGGCTCAATCACTCATGCTGATGAACGATCCGCTGGTTTTGGAACAAGCCAAACGGATGGCGCAGCGATTGGTTGATCAAACTGAGTTAGACACCCGAGAGCGTATTCAACAGATTTATTTATGGGCTTTCGCCCGTCCGGCTCGGGAAGAGGAAGTAGCCAAGGCAATAGCTTTTCTGGAGCAACAAGCCCAAGAACATAAGGCAGAAGACATCAGTACCTCCGTAGCCGTCTGGAAGGACTACTGCCATACGATATTTAACATGAAAGAATTTATCTATCTTATCTGATATGAGTGGTAACCGACATATCATCCATCAATCCATTAGCCGCCGCCAGATGCTAGGGGCTTGTGGTAGTGGCTTTGGATCTTTGGCGTTTGTTAGTTTGTTCGGAGGTTTGGGAGCTGCCTGCCAGCGAGCAGAAAAATTGTCACCACCCGAAGTAGTATCGGGTGCCCATCCGCACTATATTCCTAAAGCTAAGAGCGTTATCTTTTTGTATATGGATGGGGGAGTATCTCAAGTAGATTCTTTTGACCCTAAGCCTCGTCTAGCCCAGGAAAACGGGGAAGATCCCTACAAAAAATTTAAGGTGGACAATACGCAGTTCGATAATATTGGTAAAATTCTGAAAAGCCCCTGGGAGTTTAAGCAGTACGGAGAATGCGGTATGCCGGTCAGCGAACTGTTTCCTCACATTGCTACTTGCGTAGACGATCTGGCACTGGTGCGGTCTATGACTTCCGAATTTCCCGAGCATACCAACGCTAACTACTTTTTGCATACCGGTAGCGGCTTACAGGGTCGCCCGAGTATGGGGGCCTGGGTCACTTATGGTTTAGGCAGCGAAAACAACGACCTACCCGGTTATGTAGTGCTGGATGGCGGATTAGTACCTCCTGGTGGGTTAGATAACTTCAACAGTGGCTTCTTGCCAGCTTCTTATCAGGCCTCAGTACTGAAAGGGCAAGCGGTGCCATTAGCAAATATTAAACCGCTGGATGACCCGACTATTCAGGATAGCAAATTAGATTATCTCAAACAGGTAGACCAAAGTTTGATTGGGAAGCTGGGCCATGCTGATGCGGTAGAGTCGGCCATCTCTAATTATGAGTTAGCCTATCGGATGCAAGCCTCAGTACCTGAACTTACTGAGTTTGCTACTGAGTCTAAAGCTACCAAAAAACTGTACGGCTTTGACTCGGACGATCCGCATACGCGAGGCTATGCCGCTCAGTGCTTGTTAGCCCGTCGGTTGGTAGAGCGGGGAGTTCGCTTTATTGAACGGACCTGCCCCAGCGTAGAGGCCGTCCGCTGTGATCAGCATAATATCCTAAGGGATGGACACGAACGCAATGCTCACGCCGTAGATCAGCCTATTGCTGGATTGCTCAAAGATTTGAAGTCCAGAGGTCTGTTAGACGAAACGCTGGTGGTTTG
Source organism: uncultured Flammeovirgaceae bacterium (assembly GCA_937884755.1). Taxonomy (GTDB): domain Bacteria; phylum Bacteroidota; class Bacteroidia; order Cytophagales; family Cyclobacteriaceae; genus Tunicatimonas. The sequence continues at coordinate 21,269 of CAKZYJ010000390.1, read as the reverse complement.
GACCGGAGAATTTGGCCGTACTCCCTTCGCGCAGGGAAAAGACGGTCGTGATCATAACCCTTCGGCTTTTAGTATGTGGATGGCCGGAGCTGGTATCAAAGGAGGAACCATCTTCGGGCAAACCGATGATTACGGCTACCGGGTGGTAGAAAACAAGGTGAGCATTCACGATTTGCACGCCACCATGCTGCACCTGCTGGGTATCCACCACGAGAAGCTAACCTTCCACTTCAGTGGCCGCGATATTCGCCTCACCGACGTCCACGGCCATGTAATCCACGATATTTTAGCTTGATGAAGCCTTGGTAATCAATCCGTTATCCTTATCAATAAGTCTGACTCATTATGAGTCCTACCCATTTCTCAATCAGGGCACTCCCTAAATACCTGTTGTATTTCAGTAGTACATACAGAATAGTACTATCTCCTAAGACAAAATCAGCCAAATCTATAAACTAACTTTTCAACCCGTGAAACTTCCTCTACTAACCTATGCTGCAATTATCATGATAAGAAATTTAGTCCTGGTAATTACGCTTAGCAGTTTGTATCTGTCGGCCTTAGCTCAGCCGTCAGGCTATACTTCCATAGGAAAAGTAACCCCTCGCCACGCCGGAGAAATTCAGGCCTCTAACTGGTCAGTAGGAGCCGAAACCATGGATCGGGACTATACCATTTACGAAAACTGGAAGGAGTATCTGGGGCCACTGGGAATTAAAAAAGCCCGATTGCAGGCCGGTTGGGCTAAAACTGAATACCAAAAGGGGTACTATAATTTTGCCTGGCTGGATTCTATCATCTACGATATGGCAGCTCAGGGAGTAGAACCCTGGATAAATGTGAGCTACGGTAATCCGCTTTACAGTGGTGGCACGCGCTTAGGAGCAGCCATGCCCAAAGATTCCGCTTCCATTACCGCCTTCGCCGCCTGGGCCAAGCTGCTGGCCGCTCGGTACAAAGAAGTGGTAGATGAGTACGAAATCTGGAATGAGGGGATACATAGCAAGAAAAATACGGTGGAAGAATACGCTAATTTGTACATCACCACCGCTGAAGCCATTCGCTCGGTACAGCCGGAAGCCCAACTGCTAGCGATGGCCATTGCGGGAATTCGTCCGGAACTGGCCGACAGCTTTCTAGCCGAAATGCAGCGGCGGAATAAACTGCATTTGGTCGATCAGATTACCTACCACCCCTACCGCCAAAATCCCGATGAGGTGTACGAACAGGTACTGAAACTGCGGGCGGTAGTGAACCGCTATGATCCACGCATTACCATCCGGCAGGGCGAGAACGGAGCCCCTTCCCAATACCGTCGCACCAAAGCGCTACGGGAGTACCCCTGGACAGAAACCTCCCAAAGCAAGTGGGCTTTGCGTCGAATGCTGGGCGATTTAGGACGAGATATTGAAACCTCCTACTTCAGCATCGTAGATTTAAACTATCCCGATGAGATCAACCGTAAGGGAACGCTGGAATCGGATACCACCAAAAAAGTGGTGAAAGCCAAACCAGTCTACTACGCCCTGCAGCATCTGGCAGCTATCTTTGATAATACTTTGGCTCGAGTCCCGAACTATCCCTACACCACCTCCGCTGATTCGTCACTTTCGCTGTTTACCTACCAGCACCAGGCTACCGGACAGCAAGTCATTACCCTTTGGCTAGATGGGCATGTTCCGTCTGATTCGGAAGAATATCAAACGATAGATCTCAGTGTCTCTGCCGGACATTTTAACGAAGTCGTGTGGGTGGATTTACGCACCGGCGAGGTATTTGAGATTCCTGACTCAGCTATCCAGCGAACAGGCACACACTACACCTTCACCGATATTCCAATCTACGATTCACCGATCCTCATTGCTGATAAATCATTGATTCCGTTGACCAGCCCTAGTAGCAGTAAATAAGATGAGCCAGACCTGCTTAACACCTAGCCTGCGGAAATTTATTGCCAGCATTGGGAACCTCCGGCAAGTAGCGCTGCTGGTACTGATCATCAGTACGATAGCGGCCTGCCAAGATGCGGATCCTGCCTTATTACTGGTAGATGAAACACGCCAGGCAAGCATTTACCTCCCGGCGAGCACCACCAATCCTATCCGGTTGGCGGTAGATGATTTACAATCGGACCTTGTGAAGATCACCGGAAAGCAACTGGCTACCTCCGAAAATTTTGATAGCACCGCTTCGCAGGTGCTGGTATTCAATCTGGCTGATGAAGCTCAACGAAGCGAAGCCCTACAGCTATACCCTGACCTGGATACGCTAGCCGGAAAATGGGAAGCTTACGTAGTACGGAACATATCGATCAACGGTCAGCCACAATTGCTGATAGCGGGTAGCGATGAGCGAGCTACTATGTTTGCGATCTACCACTTTGTAGAAGATTACCTCGGCGTAGACCCTACCTACTACTGGAGCGGACTGGAACCAGCGAAATGTGAACAGCTCGCTTGGGAAGAAGTGCGGATTACACAGGACGAGCCTACCTTTAGATTTCGGGGCTGGTTTATCAACGATGAGGATTTACTGACCGAATGGAAAAACGGGGGCGGAGCCCGGAATATTGACTATCGCTTTTATAGTCAGGTAGTCCATCCGGAGGTAATCCGGCCCGTGCTGGAAACAGCACTGCGGTTACGCATAAATCTGATTATCCCGGCTAGCTTTGTGGACATCCGCAATCCGCCCGAAGAGCGACTGGTGGCGGAAGCAGCTAAGCGCGGGCTCTTTGTATCCATGCACCATATTGAACCGCTGGGAGTAAGTGCCTTTGGTTATCAGAACTACTGGAAAGATCAGGGTGAAGAACCACTGTTCTCCTTCTTCAGCGAGCGCGATAAGATTATTCAGACCTGGCAGGAATACGCCCGGCGCTGGGCCAAGTACCCTAACGTGATCTGGCAGACTGGTTTACGCGGTATTGCCGACCGTCCGATGTGGATGGCTGACCCCGGCGTCCCTCAATCGGATGCTGACCGGGGGCGTATTATCTCGGAAGCCATTCAGGTACAGAGCGAAATTGTTGATACGCTGGATCAGCGAGAGACTCCGCTTTTATCTACTACTCTTTGGGCCGAAGGCGCAGGACTTAACCAGGCCGGGCATCTTACCTTTCCCGACAGTATGATCATCATTTTTGCCGACAATAGTCCCGGCTGGCGGTGGCAGGCTGACTTTTACGAAACCCAGCGTAATCCGGCTAACCAGTACGGAGTTTACTATCATCATCAACTGTGGGGATCGGGTCCGCATCTGGTACAGGCTGTACCTCCGGCTAAAACCTATCAGATGTTTGAGGAAGCGGTGGAGCATCAGGCTTCGGATTACGCCATCATGAACGTATCCAACGTGCGGGAATTTATTCTGGGTATAGAAGCTTCGGCTGAAATGCTATACAACATGGATTCGTTTGAGGTAGATGCGTTTATGCAGCAGTGGTTTACTACCCACTTTGGCCCGCAGGCCGAATCGGTACAGAACCTCTACCAACGGTTTTTTGATAGCTACCAGGTACACGAAAGAGCGAAAGTGCCTTTGCTACTAGATGGACAAACCCGTTCGTACGGTAACAAGGTACTTAGTCGGCTAACAATGCAGCTTAAGCAGCCCGAGAAATATCAGGAATTACTGGCGCGTGAAGCTAAGCCTACCGTAGAATCTACCTGGGCTAGCCGCCATTTATCTGATATGCATCCTGCTAACGGCTTACCAACCGACGAAGTACTACTGCCACTTCAGCAGCAAATCCAAAGCCTGGAAGGGATGGAGGGTAGTTTGGAACAAGCGGAAAATCAACTTACCGGAGATTCGCTGCAGTTTTTCCGTACTAATCTGGTAGCGCAGCATAAGATATTACTAGGGCTTAATCGCTGGCTAGAAGCCGTGATTTTAGCTCGCCTTGCGGTAGATGAAGGAAATAGGATGGCAGCCAGTACGCATTTGCAGCGAGCAATTGAATTTCTCAAGCGAGTAGAGGAGGCTAAGAAGATTGCTTCCGAAGGTGAGAAGTGGGAGCACTGGTACCGGGGCGATAAGAAAATGGATATTGCTAGAATGTTGGCGCGTACTGAGCAGGTACGTCAGCTAATGGTAGAACAGACAGTCGGGCCGTAGTTAGAGTGTTGGCTAACTTAATCCGTTCAGTTTTTAAATTGTTGAGCCATTAGTGTGTATCGGTTTTCTATTCCTCGTGGCATACACAAAATTCCTAATATTCTAGAAGCGAAGCGGTATGCGGACTTGCATTTGTTGTTTCCCACTGTTATTATCCCTGGTGGTCGTCTATGCTAACTACCTACTCTTGGCACTGGATGATTCCCGCACGTTCAGCTTTCCGTCTAGCGTAACAGTTTGGGGAGCGGCAAAGCCTTCAGAATTGATTTGCCGGAGCAGTAGTTCAGCGGCAGTTCTTCCGATCTCGAACGTAGGCTGACTTACACTAGTGAGGGGTGGGTCTACCACTTCCGCCATCTTCGATTCAGAGAAGCCAACTAGAGCAATATCATCCGGTATTTTCATCCCTGCCTTTTTAATGGCTTTCATAGCTCCAATTGCAGTTGGGTCATTCGTTGCAAAAATAGCATCAGGGACATCTCCTTCAACTAATAGCTTCTCCATAGCTTTCTGCCCCTCTTCTATAAAAAAGCCCGTCTCAATAATGTAGTCATCAGTGTACGGAATACAGAATTTATCCATTGCCTTGCGGTAGCCTTTAATCCGGTTACGCGAAAGGCTCAGGTGTTGGTATCCCGAAAAATGATAGATCTTCCGACAGCCTTGCTTAATTAAATGTTCCGTAGCAAAATAAGCCCACTTGTAGTCGTCAAAAATTACACTAGAGGCAGGAATGTTCTCATCTACCCGATTGAAAAAGACAATTGGGTAGCCCTTTTCAATCATCCGAACGTAGTAATCGTTATTATGTGCTTCTGATGATAGGGAGATAATCATGCCGTCGACCATACTGTCCTCTAAGGCTTTAATGTTTTTCAACTCAGTGGTATAGCATTCGTTCGATTGCATCACCAACACCTGATAACCCCTATTGAGTAGCACTTCCTGAATACCGATAATTACCTCGGGAAAATAGCTGTTAACAAACTCCGGTACTACCACTCCTATGTTAAGCGTTTTCTGCTGAATCAGCTTGCGGGCTATCGGATTAGGTCGGTACCCCATTTCATCGGCTACCCGCAGAATTTTGGCTCGGGTTTCTTTTCGGATGTCATACTTATCATTAAAGGCGCGCGATACCGTTGATATTGAGACATTAAGCTGGCGGGCGACATCCTTGATGGTAATGTGTTTCATACTAATAGGCGTTGTGTCCGGTAATTTCGGAAACGTAACCGAATTCTGAAAACGTTACCGAAAACGTTACCGAAAACTTTTTCTAAAAATCTACGCGTATCAGGGTTTGTAAATGGTAGATTCGTAACGACTACTAATTACAACACCTAAAGACCTACTTGAAACCGCTCGATACCTGGACGTTAATCATCTTCTCGCTGATTGTATTTCTGATCGGCATCTCGTTTACCAAAACTGGGAAAGACATTAAATCATTTTTCGCAGCGGGCGGAGCAGTACCGTGGTGGATTAGCGGTCTATCGCTGTTCATGAGCTTCTTCTCAGCGGGCACCTTTGTGGTCTGGGGTTCAATTGCGTACTCTAACGGATGGGTATCCGTCACTATTCAGTGGATGATGGCAATAGCAGGCTTACTCATCGGGCTGTTTATTGCGCCCCGCTGGCGAAAAACCAACTCAGTTACGGCGGCGGAGTTTATCACTCGACGGCTAGGCTACCGTACCCAAAAAATCTATACTTATCTATTTCTGTTTATTTCCATGTTCACTACCGGAGCGTTTTTGTATCCGGTGGCTAAAATCGTGGAAGTGTCTACGGGTTTTCCGCTAACCGGATGTATTCTGGTTATTGGCGGGCTGGTTACGATCTATACCGCCGCGGGTGGATTGTGGGCAGTTATCGTCACCGATGTGCTACAATTTATCGTACTCACTGCTGCCGTGCTGATCGTTATTCCCCTGTCTTTTCAAGCAATTGACGGCGTGGATAATTTCGTGACTCAGGCACCCGATAACTTTTTCAATCTGGTTAATGAAGAGTACACCTTCGGGTTTATGTTGGCGTTTGGTCTGTATAATCTGGTATTCATCGGAGGTAATTGGGCGTATGTGCAGCGGTACACCAGCGTGGCTCGCCCGAAAGAAGCAAAAAAAGTCGGTTGGCTTTTTTCAGCTTTGTACGTGATCAGTCCGGTAATCTGGATGTTACCCCCCATGATCTACCGAATTCTGAACCCCGGATTAGAAGGCTTTGCCGACGAGGGAGCTTATCTGATGATTTGTAAGGCAGTACTGCCCGCTGGAATGCTGGGGTTGATTTTGGGAGGGATGGTCTTTGCCACTTCTAGTTCGGTGAACACTACCCTAAACATTGCTGCGGGAGTTTTCACCAATGATATTTATCGCCACTTCTTCCCCAAAAGCTCAGACCAGCGAGTGATGTACGTGGCTCGGTTGGCAACAGTTCTATTCGGAGTAATCACCGTGGTGGTAGCACTGCTAATTCCGCAATTGGGCGGGATTGTTGAAGTGGTTTTATCCGTGGGAGCTATCACCGGAGCAGCGTTGTATCTGCCGCCTATTTGGTCGTTATTCTCGGCTCTTCAGACCGGGCAGAGTGCGCTCGTGACCACTGTTGTCAGTCTGATAATCAACAGCGGGCTTAAATTCTTTGGAGAGTCGGTAGGTATCTCACTTAGCCGAGCCGAAGAAATGATCACCGGAGTTTCCGTACCTATCCTAATTCTGGTAGGCTACGAGCTATACTATCGGCTACAAAACCAACCCGAGGTCGTTATTTTTCCTACCAAATCCTCGAGTACCTCTCCCGAGCAGGCAGAAGATGAGGATGCCAATAACCAGCAGGGTGTTCGGGTTATTATTCTGGGAATTTTCGCTGTTGGGGTTCTGATTACCGGACTGGGACTGCTGGCTGATCATGGTCAAACACTAATTAGTGCGGTAGGCTTTCTGGTGCTTACGGTGGGAGCACTGCTGGCGTACAAAGTTAAAAAGAATCAAAAATCACTTACTGAACAAAAGCATGATTCAAGAAAAGTTCATTGAATCGGGACGCACCGAACGATCTACGGTTCTTAATGCCGACTTAGTCATTGTAGGAGGAGGAATGTCGGGAGTTTGTGCAGCATTAACGGCTGCCCGCGAAGGAGTTCAAGTAGTATTAGTGCAAGACCGTCCGGTGCTAGGCGGAAATGCCTCTAGCGAAGTTCGCCTCTGGATTTTAGGGGCTACCTCCCACATGGGTAACAACAACCGATGGTCGCGGGAAGGTGGTGTAATTGATGAAATACTACTCGAGAATGTTTATCGTAACAAAGAAGGCAACCCGCTAATACTAGATACGATCCTTCTGGAAAAAATTCACGAAGAGCCAAACATTACTTTGCTGCTGAATACGGCGGTTTACGGAGTAGAGAAAACATCCGCCCGAAAGGTAAGCATGTTGCGAGCCTTCTGTAGCCAGAACAGTACGCAGTATGAGCTGAAGGCACCACTATTTTGCGATGCTTCAGGTGATGGTATTGTTGCTTTTTTAGCCGGAGCTTCCTTCCGTATGGGAGCCGAGCCCGCCCATGAGTTTGACGAAGGTTTTGCCCCTGATGTTGAGGACTACGGCGAGTTACTGGGGCACTCCATCTATTTTTATACGAAGGATATAGGACAGCCAGTAAATTTTGTAGCTCCCTCTTTTGCTTTACAAAACGCTGGGGAGTTGCCTCGCATCAGAAATTATCAGTTGCAAAATGACGGCTGTCGCCTGTGGTGGGTAGAGTACGGCGGTAGGATGGATACTATTCATCAGTCTGAAGAAATTAAGTGGGAGCTATGGAAAGTGGTTTACGGTATTTGGCACCACGTGAAAAACAGCGGAGAATTTCCCGAGGCAGAAAACCTGACCCTCGAGTGGGTGGGTACTATCCCAGGCAAGCGAGAAAGCCGCCGCTTTATCGGCGACTACATACTCAACCAGCGCGATGTAGTTGAGCAGCGAACCTACGCTGATGCGGTAGCCTACGGTGGTTGGTCGTTAGACCTGCACCCAGCCGATGGTATCTACAGCGATAAAATGGGTTGTAACCAGTGGCATAGCAAAGGCGTGTACCAGATTCCCTACCGTTGCTACTATAGTAAAGATATTGAAAACTTGTTCTTGGCAGGGCGAATCATCAGTGCCTCCCACGTAGCCTTTGGCTCATCGCGAGTAATGGCTACTTGTGCCCACGGAGCGCAGGCGGTAGGCATGGCAGCCGCTATCTGCCACCAACAAGGTGTAATGCCTAGCCATTTGCTGCTACCTGACCGAATGCAGGAGTTACAGCAACGCCTGAACGAGCGAGGGCAGAGCATTCCTGGTGTTCCCCTTGCTGATGAAAAGAACCTGGTTCATCAAGCTCAGGTGAAGGCATCTAGCACCTATCAACTAAACGAATTACCCTACGACGGACCGTGGACTTCTCTAGGAGATGGATCTGCCCAAATGCTGCCCTTGCGCGCTGGAACTAACTACCAGTATAGACTACTGGTACACGCTAACGAGGCTACTACGCTGGTAGCAGAACTGCGGATCAGCGAAAAACCGGAGAACTACACTCCCGAAATCACGCTGCGGCAGTTGAAGATTGAGCTGTCTTCCGGCGAGCAGTACATCACCTTAAATTTTGAGCGTGAACTAGAAGTAGATCAGTATGCTTTTATCACCCTGTTGAGAAATGAGCAGATTCAGGTGAAGAGCAGCCGGCAGCGGGTAACCGGAGTACTTTCGGTATTCAATACAATTAACAAGGCGGTCTCTAACTACGGCAAGCAGGAGCCACCTGAAGGGTTGGGTATTGATGCCTTTGAGTTCTGGATTCCCAAACGGCGACCCGACGGGCACAACCTCGCTATGCAGACTTCACCTGCGTTGAAAGCATTTTCGGTAGGTGATCTTACTAACGGCTTTACTCGGCCCTATCAGCGCAGCAATGCCTGGGTGGCGAATCCACTAGATGCTAATCCTACCCTGGAATTTCAGTGGGAGCAACCACAGACCATTAAAACTATTCAACTGCACTTTGATACTGACTTTGATCATCCCCTGGAGTCAAGCCTACTAGGGCATCCAGAAAGCGTAATGCCCTTCTGCGTGAAAGAGTACACCCTCTACGATGGCAACGGAAAGGTACTGTATCAAGAGCAGAACAATCACCAGACAATCAATCGCATTACGCTAGACGAAGTGGTAACGACTGAGCAGATTACACTAGAACTCAATCACCCTTCGGCGGATGTACCCGCTGCATTGTTTGCGGTCTATTTCTACTCCAAATAAATCAATTCAACAACCTAAAACTGTACGCATATGAAACTCTTACGATTACTCAGCATCTGGCTGCTTACCAGTACCGCAGTCATGGCCCAACAGCAAACCATTACGGGTAAGGTGGTAGATTCAGCAAATGATGAACCATTGCCGGGAGTAAACATTCTGGCGAAAGGAACCTCATCGGGAACCGTTACCGATATTGAAGGAAACTATCGGTTGACCATATCTGAGGGAGTGACCACACTGGTCTTTTCTTCCATTGGTTACGCTACCCAGGAAGCAGAGATTAACGGACGAAATACTATTGATTTGAATCTCTCCCCGGATATCCAATCGCTACAGGAAATAGTAGTGGTAGGGTACGGTGAGCAAAAGAAAGAAAACCTAACCGGATCAGTAGAAACTATTGATGCCGAACGTCTCACCAAGCAACCGGTGATGCAAACCTCTCAGGCCTTGATGGGTACTGCTCCGGGAGTTACGGTACTACAAAACAGTAGTCAACCCGGTAATGACGGTGCCTCAATTCGTATTCGTGGTACAGGCACACTAGGTAACTCTGATCCACTGGTATTGATTGACGGTGTGCCCGGCGATATGAACGGGGTAGACCCTCGGGATATTGAAAATATTTCAGTGTTGAAGGATGCTGCTTCTGCGGCTATTTATGGTTCCCGAGCTGCCAATGGAGTAATTCTTATTACCACCAAACGGGGTAAGGCTGGCGGATTCAAGGTGAGCTACAGCGGTAACGGTGGCTGGCAAACTCCAACAAACTTTCCTGACTATCTAGATGGACTGGGATATATGACCAACTACAACCTGGCTCGCCAGAATTTGGGGCAAGACCCACTGTACAGCCAGGAGTTTATTGATGAGTACCGGGCGGGCTACCAAAGTAATCCCGACTTATACCCCAATACTGACTGGATTGACGAGCTATTTACCGAGAGCGGCTTTCAACAAAGCCATCACCTGAGTGTATCGGGTGGTAGTGATATAGCCCGGGTAGTTGCATCCATATCATACATGGATCAGGACGGAAATATCCCGAACTTCAACTTCAAGCGTTACCAGGGTCGGATTAATACCGACTTGCGAGTCTCGGAAAAAGTAAGCTTTAACTTTGATATGAACTTACGTCAAGGAATCCAGAAACAACCAGCCACTGGACTAAGCGCCATCACCCGAGACGTATTCCGGATTCCTCCCATCTTTGCCGCTCGCTATTCCGACGGCTCATGGGGTCCCGGTTGGAACGGAGGAAACCCATTGGCTAGAGTTTTTGACGGAGGTTCTAACGATGAGACGGAAAACTATATGCGAGCTATACTGCGAGCAAACTATGAGCCCATCCCCGGACTAACGGTGTCGGCCATGTACGCTCCTGAGTATATTGACACCTTTGAGAAAGAATTCAATCGCCAGTACCAAGTTTTTAACTTTGAGACCAAGGATTTAGAATACGAAGAACCCGCTCGTAACTCCCTCATTCAGCAAAATACTCGGGAACTTACGCATAACTTTAATGCTATTGCTACCTACGAGAAGGACTGGGGAGATCACTTTATCAAGGGGTTAGTCGGCTATGAACTGATTACATATCGCAATGATTTCTTTAGAGCTTCCCGAGACAATTTTCCTATCCAAGACTTTCCTCAGCTCAACGTAGGTTCGCAAGACAACCAACAGAATTCAGGAACCGCCAGCGATTGGGGCTTACAATCTTACTTTGCCCGCTTGAACTATGACTACAAGGGAAAATACTTACTGGAGGCAAACGTCCGGCGGGATGGTTCCTCGCGATTTGCCGAGGGAAATAAATACGGTATTTTTCCGGCATTCTCAGCCGGATGGAGAGTTTCAGAGGAGAGGTTCTTTTCCGGAATTGACTTCATTACTAACCTGAAGCTGCGAGCTTCTTGGGGGCAGCTAGGTAATCAACGATTAGTAGATGCCAATAATAATCCGATTCTATACCCATTTGCTTCCACAATTACTCTGGGGAGAGACTTTCTCTTCGGAGGTACCCCGAACAGTGGGGCAGCTCAAACAGCACTGGCTAACAAAGACATTACCTGGGAAACTACCGAAACCACTAATTTTGGGGTAGACCTGGGGATGTTGGCTAATCGGCTTACTATCTCGGCAGAATACTACATTCGCAATACACGAGATATTCTGCTGCAACTACCAGTACCGCAGACAATAGGGCTCAGTGCTCCGTTCCAAAATGCTGGTAAAGTTCGTAATGCTGGCTGGGATCTGGCTGTGGGCTGGCGCGATGAAGTTAGTGACTTCTCCTACGGCATCAATCTCAATGTATCTGACGTGAAAAACGAGGTGACTGATCTGCGAGGAGCAGGCCCGTTTATAGGCAATAACAGTATTATTCAGGAGGGCGATCCGATTAACGCGCTCTACGGCTACCAATCGGATGGTTATTTCCAGAGTCAGGAGGAGGTTGATAATGCTCCTAACCAGTTTGGTGCCTTAGCCCCTGGTGATATCCGTTACGTAAACCAGCCAACGGTAGATACGAACGGCGACGGTATTCCTGACCAAGCCGACGAAGCAATCAACCCTGATGATCGAGTAATTATTGGTGACCCCTTCCCTCGCTTGACCTACGGACTAAACTTATCCGCAGGATACAAAGGGTTTGATTTATCGATATTTGCACAAGGAGTAGGTAAACGCGACTTACTCTTGCGAGGTGATGCAGTATGGGCTTTCCAGAATGCTGGGAAAATTCAGGAGTGGCATCTGGACTATTGGACACCTGATAATCCAAATGCTTCCCACCCTCGCTTAGTGGCTACCACCAGCCATAACAACTACGAAACGTCCGATTTCTGGGTATGGAATGCAGCCTATCTTCGGCTGCGTAACCTGACCTTCGGCTATACCTTTCCACAGACTATGATGGACGATATTTTCGTGGATAATCTGCGCGTATACTTCTCTGGGCAAAACTTGCTAACATTTGACAATATGGCTCCCGGTTGGGATCCTGAAATTCCTAATAATACTTTGGGAGGGCTATACCCTATCACTAAAGTCTTCACTCTTGGAGTAGACATTACCTTTTAACTTGACTGACCTATGAAAACGATAAAATACTTTCTTCTTTCTATCTGTTTGCTGGGGTTTACTATAGCCTGCGAAGATGCATTAGAAAAACTTCCGCTCGATGCCCCTTCTGACGAAACCTTCTTCTCCAACGAATCAGAACTTCTACTGGGAATAAATGGGGTTTATGAAAGTCTCTACTGGCGGACAGGGGGGCTACCCTATCCGGTGGCGTTAGACAATGCTACTGATCTGGGCTTTCTACGGTCTGATTTCGCAGGATTGCAATCGTTCTCTCGGGGGGCTCATAGCTCAGTTACCGGAGGGTTCTCCCAAACCTGGGAGCAGATGTACGAAGGTATCAATCGGGCTAATAATTTACTGACCAATATGAATCGGGCGGCGGAGGTAGTTTCTGCAGAACTATATCAGCGAATACAGGCGGAAGCAAAGTTCCTACGAGCTTACTATTATTCCTGGCTAATTGAGCTATACGGTGATGTGCCTTACGTTACTGAATTACCAGCTAATCTGGAAGAAGCTCAGGTAGCCCGAACTCCCAAGGCAGAAATTATAACCAATCTCTATGCTGACTTGGACGAAGTAGCTAATGTGCTTCCTGACACCTGGGGTGGTTCCGATGAAGGGCGGGCAACCCGGGGAGCAGCCTTGGCTCTGAAATCCCGCATTGCCCTGATGGATGGTCAGTATGAGGTAGCCGCTCAAACTGCTCAAATGGTTATTGATGCCCAGACCTATAGTCTATTTCCTGATTATGAAGATCTTTTTACTTACGCTGGACAACGCTCATCAGAAGTAATCATGGACATGCCATTTCTGGTAGGGTTTGTCCAAACCCCTTTTCCTCGAGAGCAAGGGCCTCGCAATACTGGTTGCTGGAGTCGGTTCGTTCCCTCCCAATTCATGTTGGATTCCTATGAGTGTATTGATGGACTTCCTATCAATGAGTCGCCGCTTTATAATCCTGCTCAACCTTTTGAAAACCGAGACCCTCGCTTAGATGGTTCTATCATTCGTCCCCAGAGCCTGTTTGCTACTTATGTATTTGAAACCCATCCCGATAGTACGGAAACTTGGCAAATTATTGATGGGTCGGCTCAACGAGTGGCAAATCAGGATGTTACTAACCCCTTTGCTACCTTTACGGGCTATCTCTGGAAAAAATATACTAGTGAAGATGATTTACCCCAGGACCGAGCGAACTCAGAGCTCAATTTTATTCTGATCCGTTACGCCGAAGTACTACTGAACTACGCCGAAGCCAAAATAGAACTAGGGCAGATTGACGCTTCAGTCTTAGATGCTATCAACACGGTACGAGCACGGGCTTACGGAGTTGATCCATCGGCTACCACCGAGTATCCGGCCATTACGGCTACCGACCAAGAAGAGTTACGAACTATTATTCGAAGGGAGCGCAAAATAGAGCTTGCCGACGAAGGGTTTCGTCTACTAGATATTCGTCGCTGGCGCATTGCTGAGCACGTAATGCCCGGCACATTAGTAGGTCGCCCAAGAGGAGCATATGTTGATCTAAGTACTGTACCGGAAATTAACCAGTTCGGGCATCCGGTTTACGGCGCTTCCCAGGATTTATACCGCTCGGTAGACCAGCGGGTGTTTGAACCTAGCAAAGACTATCTCTGGCCTATTCCGCAGAAAGATATTGATGTGAATAAGCAGCTAGAGCAGAACCCTAATTACTAATCAGAACAAAAAATGCTTCAACAACCTGCTACCTTCCTATTTTCCTTCCTACTACTGTTTGGCTTAGCGGAGACTATCTCCGCTAGCCAAATTGGGGTCACTAATCTAGCCCTAGGTCAACAAGTTCGTGCGTCTTCGGAAGAGGAACCAGCCTCAGCAGCGGTAGACGGTAATCCCGAAAGCTACTGGCAGTCAGCGGGTACGGTGGGTAATCACTGGCTGGAAATTTTACTAGATAAAACACACACAATCAGTCAAGTGGTGTTACCTTTGGTAAAAGGAGCCGATAGCGTGGTGGCTGAGGGCTGGGTAGGTGAGCAATGGCAAGTTTTAGGACACTTGCCTGCCGATAATCCAGTGATTGCTTTTGAACCGACCGAGACAGGGAAGATACGGCTGAGAAGTATCGACGGAAAGCAATTGAGCATTTACGAAGTACAAATCTTTGCCCACGACCCTCAACCCGTGCTGGTTAATCAAGTTGGTTACAATACCGACCTACCGAAGCGGTTCACTGCGCCACTTGCTCCCGACGGTACGTCCTTTCGGGTAGTCAGTGCTGAGGATAATGCCTCGTTATACGAGGGAACTATTCAGGGAAATATTGGTGACTTTTCTGCCTTTCAGCCTGACGCTTGGGGTACGTATCAGATCGTAGTAGAGAGAGAAGCAGCAAACGGATACTCCGTACCTTTTTGGGTAAGTCCCGGGCTAATTGAGCAGGTGGCTTATCAACCCGCTATTAATTTCATGGTAGATGTGCGCTGCTGGTTTGGCGATTCTCGCAGTTATTCGCCTACCGATAGTAGCGCCGATTGCCCCAATCTGGGGGTAGCTTGGCGTGATAGTCATCAGTTTTCTATGGAGATTCCGTCGCTGCTTAATTTATACTTCGCTAACCCCGAAGCATTCTCTACAGAGCGAATGCCCGTTCAGGGTTTGTACCTGGGAGTGCGAGAAGAGTTACCGGAAAATACTCCTGAAGTTGTCCGGCTAATTTATTGGGCAGTAGACATTTACTTGCGGGGGAAAGTCAATCATACCCTTCTCAAAGAGCAATTGGCCTATTTTCTGTACGCCTATCCAGAGCTATCAGAATACATTCCTCAGTCGGTATACAACGAAGCCCGGGATTATCTGTTTGGTATCTGGGGCGATGAAGCGATCAATCGCTGGCAGTGGCACGATATTGAACATTCGGGTAACCTGTTTCAAGTGTATGATTTTATTGGAACCGGGAAGGGGCAGTTTCCACCGGGTCACAGCATTGTTCCTAACCTGATGATGTACGAAGTAGCCCAGCGGGAAGGACGAGACAATACCGAAAAGTATTTTCAGACCGCCTACGATCAAACCCAGTGGTTGTTGGATAACCTTGATTGGACTGACCCTCTCACGACCAAAGGGCAACGGCAGGGTGAACACATAACGGTCACGGCACTCGTCTATTTTCTAGAAAATTATCCTGAAAAGGCTCCAAAAGGTATTAACAAGAAAATATCAACCTGGGCAGATGAGATGATTCGGCGCTCTGACAATCTTTGGGACTACCGACGCTATTCTGACGAAAAATGGATTATTCCAACGATCTGGCCTGACCGACCGGGAGCAGATAATGGCTTTAATGAAGTGGGGAATATCGCGGGCTTTCCAGCTCCTGCCCTAGCGGTGATGCCTCACCTAAAGGATAAAACTAAGCAACAGCGGCTAAAGGAATTGGCAATCGCTTACGTAGATCATATGTTTGGGCGCAACCCTACCGGAAGACATTTTGGCTTTGATGCCACTACCGATTTTGCGGGAGTGGAACTGGGTTGGCACAAAGAGTGGCAGGGTGGAGCTGGCATTTTACAAACCGCCCGGGGCGTACTTGACGGTTCACCTAAAGAAACTGTTTATCCCTATCATCCTGGGGCAGGTGACCCTGGCCATACTGAAGGCTGGGTAACGTTCAACACCGCCTGGAATACCGGCTTGGCCTATCTCAGTAGCAGTAATACTTCGGTGAAAATCTACGACGCTCAATTTTCCACCGAGATTGACCAAGTTAAGCAGGGTAAAACTATTGGTATAGAACTCACTGCCCCCCTAAACACTGACTCAGAAGTGGCGGAGCAAGCACAGGCGGTGATTCATCATAAAAATGGAAGCACGCCAGTAACTCTTACCGAGACAGGCAAGAACACTTCCTGTTTTCGAGCGACTTGGGAGATCACCGAACCTACTGAAAAACTAGTAGTTAACTACGGTTTGGGTTGGCATCAAAAAGTGAGTACGGTGAGTGTTCAATAAGCTAATACACAAAAGCTACTATTTACAATACTGAATTTTTCTTCTGCTAAACCTCATGTCTCCCTACACTAAAAACAAATTCATTAAGCAAATCATATATCTGTTCGCATTTATCCTGATTTTCATGGGCTGTAGCTCAAAAGAATCTACCGAAGAAAAGGCGGTTGCGGAGAACCCCACAACCATTGAAGACTACAAAATCGAATTCGGTAAAGTATCCCGAGAGTCGGTTTTCATAAACGATAGCCTCAGAAATTGGGGTGGATCACTGGTTAAGGGTGAAGACGGACTTTATCATATGTACTATTCCCGGTGGCCGAAACGACTGGGCTGGGCCTGGGTAACTGATTCGGAAATAGCCCACGCGGTGGCTGAAAGTCCGTTTGGCCCCTTTGAGTTTAAAGACGTTGCTTTAGGAAGAACAAGTAAGGAAGAATGGGATGGCTGGTGTACACATAATCCTATTGTACACAAATTTGGCGACAAGTATTATTTGTATTATATGGGAAATACTGGTGAAGGTGAGGTTGTGAGTAGTCCGGGACAACCCACGCTAAACTGGCAACATCGGAACAATCAGCGTATTGGAGTTGCCGTAGCCGAAAGCCCCGATGGTCCGTGGCAACGGTTTGATGAACCGGTGCTAGACATCACGCACGATGATAGCCTAGCCCACGACGCTCTGATGACTTCGAACCCTTCAGTTTGCCAGCGTCTCGATGGAGGATACCTGATGGTATATAAGGCGGTCGGGAAAAAGTTTCCTACTCCCAACGGCGGACCCATCGTACATATGATCGCCACTTCGGATAGTCCGACGGGACCGTTTAAGAAGCACAGCGAACCTACTTTCACTTTTGAGGGTGAGCGGTTTCCAGCGGAAGATCCCTACATCTGGTATCAAGACGGTAAGTACCGAGCCATCGTAAAACGAATAAAGCACGAGGGAAATCAACGGCTTTTCTCGCTAGTGCATTACGACTCAGAAGATGGATTTGATTGGCAACCCGCCAAGCATTTTGAAATATCAGAGCGAATTTTTACCTGGGAGGATGGAAAAACGCAGCAATTTGATCATCTCGAGAGACCTCAGGTATTCATGGAGAATGGCGAACCAGTAGCGCTCTTGTGTGCTGCCGATACAATAGATAGCAACAATGTACGCCATTCGTTCAATGTTCAAATTCCTCTCAAAATAACTAAGAGTGAGTAATTAGACTAGATTGTCGTTACAATTTCTGTCATCTGCAATGTAAAACACCTATCAGATTAGCCATGAAACTCAACAGTATATTCCAGAAAATGGCAATAGCCTCTGCGGTGGTATGCGCATTTTTTTCTTGCTCAGAACCTAAAGCAGAAGTAGAAAACAATTCAGAAACCACTACCAAACAGGTATTTCCTCACAAAATGCCTACCGAAAAACCGGACATTCCTATGAGTGCAGCTATGGAGCGCATGTTCAATTACCCAGCGCCTCGGGTTCACGATAATGAGCTTTTCTCTCAATTTAAATATACTCGTTTGCAAGGATTTGATTACGGCGAAGGCAACGGAACCATATCCCGGCGTGATTCTTCCCGGCCTATCTTGGTAGATGGAAAATATTATATCTGGTACACTAAACGACATACCAACGTACCGCCTATTGGCTGGAACCGTGCCGCTGAAGCAACGGATGAAATTCCGTCTACCGACTGGGATTTAGCTGATATTTGGTACGCCACCAGCGAAGATGGCTTTATTTGGGAAGAGCAAGGAGTAGCCGTAGCGAGACCACCCAAGCCCCAACCCGGATGGCGCTCAGTAGCTACTCCTGACATCCTGGTATGGGAGGGGAAGTACTACCTGTATTATCAGGCTTTTGATGAACCTAGTGGTCTACGTGGGGATTGGTGTCCGGTCTCAGTTTCTTACGCTGATTCACCCGATGGGCCGTGGACAAACGGTGGTGATGCCGTTATTCCTTTTGGCGAAAAAGGTGAGTGGGATCAGGATGCTACCCACGACCCTCAGCCTATTGTTTACCAGGGAAAAATTTACCTTTACTACAAGGCTGCTTACAACAAATGGCCCGATGTGCGTGATCAGTATGCGGTGGCGCATGGTCTAGCCATTGCTGATGATCCCCTTGGGCCTTTTGACAAGCATCCTCTCAATCCAGTACTTAACTCTGGTCACGAGACCACCTATTTTCCTTTCAAAGAAGGTGTAGCCGCTTTAGCCATCAAAGATGGGAACGAACGGGAGACGATGCAGTATGCCGAAGACGGGATAAACTTTGAGGTGGCTGCCAGTCTATCATTAACTCCTTCGGCGGCGGCTCCCTATGCGCCTGATGCCTTTACCAATACTGAGTATGGGCGAGGGGTTACCTGGGGACTATGTCATTTTATAAATGCGGGTACGCCAGGGAAAGGCTACTCAATAATCGCTCGCTTCGATTGTGACCTGAGCCTAGATTACGATGAACCTACTTTCAAGAAGACCGGAGTGTGGCATCGTCCCGAGGTATATTTCGCTCAGGGATTGGGAAGTCTCCGAGAACATCCTGAAGGTCGCTAATATTCAAGGTATTATCATAAGTATGGTTACAGTAAGAATAATCTTTATCGGAATAGCCACCTATTTGGCGGTATCTTTATCCTTCGCTCAACCAGAGCCTAGCTCATCTCATACAGTCGCACCACCAAATATCCTCTGGATCATCGCCGAAGACCTATCTCCTGATTTGGGCTGTTACGGCAATAGCATTGTAGAAACCCCAAACTTAGATGAACTAGCCCGACGCGGAATGCGATTCAATAATGTGTTCGCTACCGCTCCGGTTTGCTCGCCCAGCCGAACCGCCCTAGCCACCGGCATGTATCAGACAACTATCGGGGCTTATCATATGCGCTATCCCGAAAATCTAAGGCCAGCTTTGCCACCAGGAATAAAAACCATTGCCCAACTGAGCCAGGAAGCCAGTTACCTAAGTGCTAATATCCAGGACTATCCGGGCAAGGGCAAAACCGATTGGATGTTTCGGGCGGATGTGGATCAGCAGTTTGATGCCTATCACTGGAAAGATATTGCCCGACGTGAGCAGCCGTTTTTCGCTCAGCTAAGTACTGCCATGACCCACCGCAGCTTTGCGCCGGCTACTCCCGGCCAGTTTCCGTTGGATAGTATCTCCATTCCGCCTTACTACCCCGACCATCCGGTGAGTCGGCGTGATTTTGCCGATTACTACGCCAGTATTGAGCGGCTAGATAAAGAGGTAGGACAAATATTAGACAGCCTTAAAAAGTATGATTTGGATAAAAATACGATCATATTCTTTTTCTCCGACCACGGCCGTCCTATGACCCGAGGAAAGAATTACCACTACGATTCAGGACTGATGGTCCCGCTCATCCTTTCGATACCACAAGGAATGGATGTGCCGTCTGGCTATGTGCGGGGAGAGGTCTCTAATGAGTTACTAAGCACGCTGGATATTACTGCTACCACGTTGTCTCTGCTAGGTATCACCCCTCCGGATGAAATACAGGGCCGGGTAATTTTCGGAAGCAACCGAGGCGAACCTCGCGAGGTGGTGTTTAGTGCGACCAACCGCATTGGTGAAACCAACTTCCGTAGCCGCAGCCTGCGTACCCCACGCTACCGCTACTCCCGGCACTACCATCGCGATTTTTCGGTCAATAGCTCGGCTACTGCCTACCGTAAGGCTAACCATCCCATCTACCACTTACTGAACATCATGCACGAGCAGGGGCAACTCACTGAAGCCCAGCAGAATTTAGTAACTACTATGCCCTACGAAGAACTCTACGATATTCAGCGTGACCCATTTGAGACTAAAAATTTGACAGAAAAGGCTGAATATAAAGTAGTTTTAGATAGTTTGCGAGGGGCCATGGACGAGTGGATTGAAGAGTCTGGTGATCAGGGATTAGGAACAGATTCTTCAGCTATTGAAGAATCCTTTGCTACCTACGGAAAGGAGTCTGCTGCCCGGTATGCCGAGAAAACAGAATCCCTGCATCAGCAGGTACAGCAGTCTATGGCGGAAACTTCTGAAGTACACCAGTAATGAAAACAATTGAAATCCTTCTCGCAGTATTTCTTATTTCTCATGGTTCCTGGGGCCAAATAGTGATTGATGCCAAATTTGCCGGGGGTAATGTGATTGTGGAGCAGATTTTAGGAGATACCGTATACTTCAGGCCCGACCTGAGAGATACCGAAGGGGAGTGGTTTTACTGGTATTTTCGCGCGGTTAGCAATGAACCCAAGACCTGGTTCTTTAAAGCAACCAAGCCCAACGTGCTAACCAATATGGGAGCAGCTTATGCTACCGACGGCGGCCTGACGTGGGAATGGATACCCCGAGAGCAGCATCTGAACGATAATCTTTTTAGCTTCACTTTTACAGAACCCGACCAAGCGGTGCGTTTTGCTCTGGCTCCACCTTACACCCTGGCCAACTTTGAGCATTTCATTGAGCCTTATCGAGAGGATGAAAGGATAGAAATTTCTACACTTTGCCAGTCTAACCAAGGGCGGGATGTAGAAAAACTAATAATTAGCCACCTCGAACAGGAGCCAACCAGTAAAATTGTAATTCTTGCCCGAGCCCATGCTTGCGAAATGATGAGTAGCTACGTGTTGGAGGGTATCATGAGCGCCCTGTTAAGCGGCTCCACCAAAATGGAGAAACTACTTTCCCAATCAGAACTGATGATCATTCCTTTCTTAGATAAGGATGGGGT
>CAKZYJ010000389.1 GCA_937884755.1 uncultured Flammeovirgaceae bacterium | reverse complement strand
CTAGCAGATTGCTACGACCATCCCGTATCACCGCCTCTGTTACCCCCGGTTGAGCGTATAGCTGTTGAGATATTAATAATAATAAAAATAGGTATCCACACACTGTCTTACTTTGCGTAATAAAATTCATAGCGTTTCTTTCTTAATTTGACATTGACGTATGCCATGGATTTTACAAGCAAGACACCAGGATTCTATTTCATTATGGTTTCAGTTTTGGGTATGCCGGATTCTGATGCAAGGTTATTCTTAGATTCTAGATATATCAGATAAATTATGTGTGTAAACCATTAGCCTCCTTGATGTGGCTGCAAACAGTTTTGCTTTCTTTCTAATAGATCTTGTCAAATAGATATTGTATGTCTGATTTGATTACTAGCGTAAGAATTTTGTTAAACTATACGTTGAGACTTGACGTAATTATGCGGAGAGTTACGATTTTGATATACAATTATTTTGGAACAGGCTATTAAATTGAAAAGTGACATTGCTTATTTATCAATATGAAAAGTCCCCTAAACGAGAATTCATTATTTACTGCTGGCAGTTTTATCATAGCAAAGTATTAATTGTACTCCTGTATTTTAATACCATATTCACTTCAATTGACGTACAAGAATTTCACTAATTTATTGTTTAGAAAAAAATCACTGACTGCTAATTACGGTATTATTAGAAGCTATCAATAAAGGTGACAATATGTCTTCAAACTTACACGTAAAAAGACTGACAAAAATATAACTATAGATATAATCTGCTTTAATAATGTGATAGGGTTATGGCGACTCTTTTCATTTTGATGAAAGGAATTATTAAAATAATAAAGGAAATAGTTCACAATAAAATATAAGAAAATTTTAATCTTTTGTATATTAATACTTATACAATTGTATTATTTCAATAAGTATAAGTCTAATAATAAATCTTTGTTGAGTATAGTTTAAAAAAAAATTGAAGCAGGATTGAAGCTTTAATTAATCTGATACACAAACTTTAGTTCTGGAAGTACTTTTGCATAGAGTGGGAAGAAAAAATTTCTTTTTAAACTATTATCTAACATGAGAAAGTATTACTTAAAAGTTTTTACCATCATACTCTTTGTTTTGTATAGCAGCATAATAGTTGCACAAAGTCGTATCTATTATGTCTCGAGTAGTTCAGGAAATGATGGCAATAATGGCTTATCTTCTTCCAGAGCTTGGAAGACAATATCTAAAGTTAATAGAACAAGTCTTCGTCCTGGCGATAAGGTTTTGTTTAAGAAAGGAGACCGATGGAATGAGGAACTACGACCAGGATCTAGTGGAAGTTCAGGGAAGCATATTGTGTTTGGTGCATACGGTAGTGGTAAACTTCCTATAATTAGCCCAAAGTCAGGATCTTATTCTGTAAATATACGCGTGAAGAGTTATATCAAAATCGAGAATCTTCATGTAATTGGTCCTACAACCGGTAATGGTATAGCAGTGCGAGGAAACTCTAGAGGCAATATCATTACAAATTGCAAGGTAGAGGGTAACTCTTCTAACAGGAGCCACAGCGGTATAGTGTTCTCAGGTCAGTTAGAAGGTGGATTGCCGGGTGGCACTTTGGTCACTAACAACCAAGTTTCCGGTTTTTTCCAGTGTATTTATGGTTATGGCGGATTGAGAAGTGCAGGACGTATAGAAAATAATACAATCTTGAACGCAAGAGACGACGGTATCGCTGCTCGTAGAGGTGATTTTCGTAACTTAGTTATCAGAGGAAACAAAATCACATACTGTCGAGACGATGGTATAGATCTTTTCGGTGGAATTAATATAATAGTTGAAAATAATGATATATCTAAATTACCTTCTGGATCTATCGTCGCAGGAAATGGAATTAAAGCTGGTGGCGGCACAGCCAAAAGCGAGAATGTAACTGTTAGATACAATATAGTTCATGATTTAACCCACAGTTCTAATTCGCTTAAAATAGGTATTACGACCAATGGTGGCGATAAAATAAAGATATACGGTAATTTAATATACAATGTTGACGGGCAAGCGATATCAGTGCCCACCGGCAGTAATAATGTTGACATATACAACAATACTGCTATCAGTAGAAAAAATCATTCTTTGTTTATCGGAAGCTCACAAGGAAGCAGAATCAGAAATAATATTTTCTGGGGGCAAAAAGGTAATCTAAATATTAATACATCTGTTGCTTCTCAAAATAATTTATTAATCGGAGGGGTCAGAGAAGATAAATACAAAAGTAGGAACGATGTGATCGCTTCTGCTTCAGAGGTTTTTGCAAACCATTCTTCGCGTGACTATCGTCTTAAATCATCGTCTCCAGCCATTGACCGGGGAACATCAATTTCGGGTTTTAGTAGAGGACTAAATGGGGTTTCAGTATCGGGGGCAACAGATATCGGAGCTTACCAGCATGGTAAATCATCAGCTCGAGCTAGCACTTTATCGGTCAATTTACGCTCTGAGGAAAGATATACACTTCCAGTCAACAAGATAGAGATTAGTGCCGGTGTTACAACCTCTACTAGTATATCATCACATAGCTGGAGAAAAGTATCAGGTCCCAGTATTAAAATGAGTGACGAAGGTGTTGAAAAACTGGTATTGAGTAATCTCGTACCAGGAACCTTTCGATTCCGACTTACTGTAAAAGACATAACTGGCAAGGAAGCTTCAGATGAAGTAGGATTCACTATTTCTAAGGAAGAAACAAATACTCCTCCACAAAACAACCCAGATCCAGAGCCAGAGCCTGATCCTACACCCACGAATGCAGTGGCGGGAATAAACTATACTTACTATGAAGGAAGTTGGACGCGGATACCTAGCTTTGGCAACTTAAAAGCTCGCAAAACGGGTACTGTGTCTAGCTTCACTTTGTCTCCTCGTCTGAGAAGCGAACACTTCGGCTTTAGATTTGAAGGGTACATCAGAATTACAAGACAAGGAAGTTACAGATTTTACACTACTTCTGACGATGGTAGTCGTCTCTCTATTAACGGTAGGCGTATCGTAGATAATGATGGGCGGCATTCGGCACGTGAGCGATCTGGCTCTGTTAGCTTATCACCTGGCTACCATAAAATTGTGGTAGAGTTCTTTGAAAGCACTAAGCAAGAGGTGCTGAAGGTAAGCTATCAAGGACCAGGCATATCTAAAAGAACAGTCCCTTCTTCTGTTTTATTTAGAAATAAACCCAGTAATGCCCGTACTGAGAGTACTGCTAAAGTAAATAATGATCAAAGCACAGGCTTTAAGAGCGATCTCTCTGAAGAATTAGACGTTGTAAAGGACAGTATTATCAGCGTATATCCAATTCCGTTTAAAAAGGATTTATTCATGGAATTGAGTACATCGGAAAAAGCCCAATTTGTTGTTGAAATTCTTGATCTTAGTGGAAAAAGCGTAACTAGTCAAACCTATCAGTTAACAAAAGGAGCTCAAAAAATACAAGTTGATACAAAGGAGCTTTACTTACCTGGTTACTATATTTTAAGAGCATACCGAAACGGGAAGATTGAAGAGAATTTAAAAATTCTTAAAAAGTAATAACGCATCTATAGCTGAAATAACACTCCTCTATCAAAAAACCACTCGTTTTGAGTGGTTTTTTGTATAACAACTGAATACTAAAAGTATGAGAAATAAGCAGAGCCTCGGGGGATTAGACCACTCATGATTAAACATAAGGAGGGAAATGACCGATTTCTAAGCATTACAAAATCGGTTATTCCCTGTAAATCGTGCATTGAAGAGCGGACAAATCGTACAACTAAAGTTACCTATTTCACAGAATCTATCTCGCGGAAAATTCATCGCTCAGCTAATACTACGCCTGATTCAAATCAGAAGGCTAAGCGTCCAAAATGTGCGGTTTTACCAAGTGGTATAGTGTCTCAACAATCAGGCTAAACCCATCTATAAAAAGAGGTGTATACAGTTTCTTTAAGAAGTGAACCTAGGTAATGGATGTATGTGAGGTGATGTTATCCCTGAGTTTACCACCTATAAATAATAGACTTTAGGTAGCTCTGACTATACGAGAATATCCCACAATAAGTGAGATTTTCGACACTATCTAGACCTATGTCTTAATAATGGTTAAGCTATTAAGAGACAAATTCACCCCCTATATATTGGAGGGCCTTAGCAAAAAAGTGGCAACCGCGTATTGGGCTTTCAGATAACTCGGTTAGGCAAATAATCTAGCAACAAAACCTATCAGTACGAATTCGATTCTTTTTAAGGACGACTAGGAAGAAACTGTTTTTAGTTCTTTGTCTTTGGTGATTGATTGAGAATCTTGGTTGGTTATCCTAGAAATAAACGTGATGATTTCCCGAGATTGAGCTTGATAGTCAAAATGTTTTTGGGCAACCTCGAATCCATTCTGACTAATTTTTTCTGCTAAATTTGAATCTGATAGTGCCTTAATAAGGTTTCTTGCTAACCCTTCTTGATCCTCAGGAGCTGATAGCAAAGCTGTTTGTTCATGAATAAGATAGTTTTTAAGTTCACCTGTCGAGGTAGTGACTACAGGTGATTGGGCTGCTAAATATTCAGCAATTTTACTGGGGAAACAATACTCAGCTTGTATACTATTTGGCTTAAAAAGCATTAGAGCAGATGCGCTCCTAAATATCTCTACTAACTCTTTCCTACTAACGAAGCCAGTAAATTTAACTTTATTTTCAATACCTAGCTCGCGAATTAGCTCTAAGGCTTTTTCTTTAGTAGATGGACGTTGAGCATTGCCAATAATGTAAAATTCTAGATCATCTATTTGCTGACTAGCCTTAGCGAAGGCCCTAATTTGCGTATATAAGCCATCTTTATCGTCAGATAGATTTCCGGCGTAGGCTACGATATTTTTTCTATCCACATTAACCGATGCAAACTCAGCGACATCAACTAAAACAGGAATAAGCGCATATTGTACCTTATTTCTAATTCTTTCTTGATAAAAATTAAGTAAGTTATTAGAGATCACGATTAGTCCATCAAATTGCGGAATGATCCAATTAATATAAAATTTCTGATACCATTTTTGCGTCTTAAGGGATTTTCCAGATGAAAATGCAAACGGGTACTCGTTGCATTCGGTTAGATAAACCGAGCCACTTAGAGCAGATATTATTTTAAAGAAAATAATATGGAAAGATACTACACTTACCAAAATTATAGCATCGGTATTTTCTTTACTTTTTATAATACTCCAACCTGCATTTAAGACCCCTAGAAGATCATGCAGTCTTCTAGCTATGAAACTGGTACTTCTAACAGAAGTACCAGATGGATAGACATACGAAATACCCTCATGAGAACCCGAAGTAGATTTATTCCCAAGTTTTTCGTTAAAGGAATGTGGTATTGGTACCAGTATCTGGACGTTGTGCCCTAGCTTAGCCATTCCTTTAGCATATAAATGAACTCTGTGAGTAGACGCCATACCTTTTGGATATGGTTGATTAAGTACAATTTTAATATTCATATAAGCTAAGATTTATATCTAAAAAAAGATAAATAGTCCTGACAATATACGGTTAGAAAGTTTATTTCTTCTTCACTCAAAAAGTTTCTCCATTTTCCAATTACACCATCCGCAATATGGTTTTTATGCAGTTGGTCTGAGTACTCCAGCTTTACATCAGAGGGAATTTCTTTAAGCTTATTTCTTGTCACGTCAATAGATGTCTTTGCTGAAATCCTCTGAATGGCTTCCTCGGAAAGTGGAATATTCAAAACATCAGCAATTTCGCTAATAACTTCTGTCCGGTAATTCATCAGCTTATCGTAGCTGAAAATATGCATATTTGGAGTGGTGGCGTATAAAATTGAATTATTAATCATATATCTAATACGCAGATTGGTTACCCATTCATTAATATCACTCAACCACCCTTTTTGTATTGAAGATACGATTACATCTCTAATGTCTCTATGAGTAAAGAAACCAATGCTTTTTCCGCTTCTTACTCTTCTCGCCACCATAGGAAGATACGTATGATTCTTCTTTACAAGTGTCGATAATTCATTCGCAAGTATCTTTTTGTATTTTAATTCTTCCTCGAAGAATGAATCAACACTATTCTTTTGTTCATTCAGAACTTCGTTAATAATATTAAATAATAAGGTGGAACCAGACCTTTGAACCCCACAAACAATGATATCCTTAATTTCATATGTATTCTTTTTTCTATAGAACAAGGCGTTTATATTCTTGTATCTCATAAACACTTTATACAAGAAAAGCTTGTTGAAGATGAGTGTCTTTATCTCTTTTTTCATGTTGCTTAGATACTGTTTTAAGTTATAAGCTTTTAGTATATCTTCTATATTTGATTATTAAGTAAATCAATACTAAGAAATTAGATAAAATCATAGTAAAACAGGCGCCGTATACATCATAGTATTTAACCAAAAAGTAGAACCCTGGTACATTAATAATTCCTCGCAAAAAAGAAGCATTTCTTAACTCTTTTCCTAAGCCGTGAGAATGCAAAAATCTATTGATAAAAAAACCACACCCTTTTAGTAAAATTGCAATCGATAAAAACCTTGTGTATTTTACTACTGGCAAAAAATCTTCAGAATATACAAATAATACAACGTACTCTATAATCAAATTAAAGCCTAAGTAGGCGAGTAGAGTAACGAAAATTGTTGCGATAAAAGCGTATGTAGGAATCTTTTTGGAGTTAGCAAATTTTTTAAAGAAGACGGTGCCTAAGCTTTGTGGAATCATGAACAATGGCGTTGCAACAGTTGTAGCGAGCGCGTAATAGCCCACGTTAATGTTGCTCATAAAAGCACCAATAATTATACTACCGAGATATTCACTCCCATTTCCAACAAGAGCACCTATATAAATTTGAAAGCCATGTTCTCTATTTAATTCCTTAAGCTTAAAAACGCTAGACTTAATGTTATGGAAGTCTGGAACTTTTCTAATAAAGACATAAACAATGACGGCTAATAAAGATACTAAATGAATAGTGAGAGCTAAGACGAGGTTTACCGAGAAGAAAACACTTAAGCTAAGTAATGTGGCGATATAAAACACTTTTGATCCAACTCTAAAGATTGATAGATCATATATTCTATTTTCACCTTCCAGAATTTTTTCTAATAAGCTATGAAAAGGAAACACAAAAAGTAGAGGTGCCAGCAATCTTATAACTGGCCCTACATCGCTATCGCTACTAATATAGTTGTCTATTACGTAGGACGAGATAATTAAAAATATAACGTATACTATTGTAATAAGTGAATTTATTACATAGAGTCCCCCGACTAATTTTCCTTTAATATCTTTATAAGCCTCTAGTGCGATAGCTCTTGCGCCAGTGTAAGAATATCCACCTGTTAGCAAGACAACACCTAATGCAAACAGGTTAAGGAGGTATTTCAAATCTCCATAGTCTTCAGGACCAAGTAGTCGTGTATTCAGTATACTTACTGCAATACCGAGGCCAAGACCGAGAATGTTGGATGTAAACATCGCAGCACTCTGTCTCGCCATTGGCGAATCCTTTACCTTCGAAATCTTATCTATCGCTGGCTTCAGTAGCATACTCATAGGTTCTTTCATTAAGAATTTGTCCTTTTCTACTTTTCACCATAATTGCTACTGAAACAAATAGAAAAACGGCAAAAGGAGTTGTTAGCTCTAACGATAAAGTTACGTTAGCAATCACATAGCCAGCACAAATGTAAAAGGGTATATAGTATTCTTCTGATTTAGATAAATCTACTAGTTTATGGAAATACTTAATGATTGAAACCAGAGTAATAAAGAGCAAACAGGCCGTAGGAAATCCGTTAAAAAAGAGAGTTGAAATAAATAAATTATGCCAGCCCCCCCTTTCTCCTAGTGCCCACTCTTCCTGTTCAGTAACTTCATACATTGCCTCATAGTAGACGGGACTCTCCACACTACCATAACCAATTAATATACCTTGAAAGCTACTAAAGCTCACTTCTATAGCCTTTTCATATAGCTCATACCTTAGTTCCATAGTACCCTCATCCATCATTCTGTCTTGAGCTATGGAAGAATCCATAATTCCGCTGGTAGCAACTAAGAAGTAACCAAATACACCAAAAATTCCAGCCAGGGTCACCACTAATACTTTCAGCTTAAAGCTAACATTGCTAGCGTAGATCATCGCGTGAGCTACAAATAAGGTAGTCACTACATATCCCATTCTCATAAACGCAATGAAAATCCCGAAGAGGAAAAGCCCAGATAAGATATTTTTCGTCCATCCCCTTTTCATCGTAAATGATAACCACACTAAAGCGGAAAAGACAATATAGGAGTGCATGTAATCGTCTCTGAATACTCCACTTGGCCTTAATAATCCGGCAAAAGCGCTTCTACTGTAAGTTGGGTTTACCCTAAAAAAAGACTGATCTACGACCATCTGAAAAACACAAACAATACACGAGATAGTGGCAACAGTCATCAAACAGAGAAATATAGCTCTTTTCATGCCTTCGTCTGCGCTTCGTTTGATAGCAAAATACACTACAACAAAGGAGGCTAACGTAGTTAGGTAAACAAAGAGCGTAACAATATCTGCAGAATGATGAAAAATGTAGGAAACCGTGGCCAACGCAATAAACCCGAGCATGTACTTTTCGTAAACCGGCACTATTCTATACTCGGGTTGATACTTTCTATTGTATTGTTTTACAAATGGGTTTATAATTAAAAAACCACTAAACAAGAGGAAGAGTAACCTTAGAGGCTGAAGATCAAACGCTCCGAGAGAAATCTTGATACCATCCATATTAGCTACATCGCTCACAAATATCCAGAAGCATATAATAAAAGTTATCAGCGGATAAGCTGGACGAGTTCTTCTTACAATAAAAAATGTAATGAGAAAGCTGATCCCAATGTATACATAAAAGATACCCATTGTTATTTATACTCAAGTGTATTTCACAAATTTAACCATTAAAGCTTTATTTTAGCAAATACAATAGTTTTATCCGTAAAATTATAAAAATTATATATATAATATAAATTATTATAGAAAGAACACAACATCTTAATGACAATTCTAACCGTAACCGACTCTTTTTATAATGGAGGTAAAGAAAGAATGCTTCCAGAGTTATTAACAAGTATTAGTAAGTCGTGAAATTTACTGTGAACTTATCGCTTTATCTGATGTAGTCAGTACAAAGATTAATATTCGCTTGATATCAAGATTCACTTTTTGAAAAGGAGGTACAATAAAGATGTTGGTATTTTTGGTGAGGGTGCAAAAATTGTACGAGAGATTCAGCCGGACATTATGCAAAGCTGGTTTTTGATGGCCTCAGACTGCCTAATTCCTGTACTTATTTGCCATAAAGCTAAATTTTTGAACGTAATTGTCGCTGATGCCCAAAAAAATATCAAAGCTACTAACTCAGCCTACTTAAAGAAAGAGCTAATCATTTCATCCTCAGATATTGCTATAGTGAACTCCCATGCTAGACTTAGATTATACGGAGCACTAATATCGAAGAGCGTTGCTACCTTTAATAGTTTCGATATGAATCAGAGTAGCCCTACTTGACCCAAAAGAAATTAAGAGAAAAGTTTAACATCTCGATGCTATTTGTAGTAGGTAAGGTTGAAAAGTTTAAAGGTCGGAATGATTTTAATACATATATCAATACTGCAAAAAAGATAGTATCTCAAAGATAGGATGTGTCGTTTTTAGCCATAAGTGATAGGAAAGATTACGATAAGATCGTCACATCAGAAGGAACTACCTTGTAGGGTCAACTTATCTTCACCGTCAGACAGTTCAACATATAATCTATCATAAACGCGTTAGCCGTAAGTGCACTTACGGCTAACGATATAATTTATAGTGGAGGAACTTCTAATGTGGAGTACATAGTGCTAGAACAACCAGCAGTTTGAGTCCAGTGACCTAACAGAAATAATTAATTGCTGAACGAAAAGCAAGAAAAGCAGAAGATGGGACAGCTTTATGTAAGGCGAGTTAAGCATGAAATTTGTTCAGAAAAGATAACTGGCATTTGTATTGATCTTTATACTAGTCTTACACGTAACTGATGTAATACTACGCCCAAATAACTAAAGTTTGACTACAGCATTTACGAATTAACTCTTTAACCTGTAATTGATGTAATATAGCCTTATCCTCAGTCTGACTAAACTAAAGGATAAAAACATCTATTAGGTGACTATTGCCTAAAGTGGGTTAATCAAAAATTTCGATTTTAATTTATCGTATGTTGTACCCGCTTAATTACGAGTCAGCTTATTTATAGCTTTTCCTATTAAATCGCTAGACCAATGACTTATAATTATTATATTTATTTATGTAACTTTTTCTTTAAAAATTATAATTTATATAAAAAAAATGTTCATATTTGTAAAGTATATATTATTTATCAAGCAGACGATTTGAGTTTAAAATATAACATTTCTGGTAGTCCGAGCCAGAGCTATGTTGTTGAGTGATTATCAGTATAGCTTCTTTAAAATCAAACCGGTTTACCAGAATTAACTATTTCAAGACTTATGCGTTTGCCTTATTCATATTTTTCTATTTTAAATTATTGAACAAATTTGCTATAAGTATGAGACAGAGCATTAGACTATACGCTGCAGTAGCAATGTTGATGATTATTCTTTTTTCATGTAGAAATGATGATGATGAGGTGATATCCCTCGAGCCTACCATTACCCCGCCAAATGATACAACTTTAAGCATCAATACTACAGCTACACTTTCTTTTTCTATAGAATTTCTAGGTGAAATTACTGCTGCTTCGGTTAGTAGTAGCAATGAATCTGTGGCTAAAGTAGAAATCATAACTGATCTTACTGCCGTTAATTCAGGAAGTGATTTAGATGTTCTGGTTAATGGACTATCTAAGGGGGAGACAGTAGTTACATTGGAAATAGGTTATGGTGAGGGCCAAAATGCTTCAAGTAATGTTCGGGTTATTTTTGAAGAAAAGGTTACTGATGCTATTGGTAGTCGTGACGATTTAAGCAGTCTAGCAGGCTTAGTGGATAATACTGGACTAAATACGTCGCTTAATAGTAATGGCCCCTACACTGTATTTGCGCCTGATAATGCTGCTCTCGAAGCACTATTGGTTGATCAGGAAGTAAGTACAATAGAAGAGTTAATAAGTAAGAAGGGGGCTACTGACTTAGGTAATATATTGCAATCTCACGTAGTAGCTGGCTCTATTACTTTTGCTGAAATGTTGGATAAAGAAGTTTATGTGACATTAGGTGGAGCTACTTTAACAATCTCAGACGACGGTGAGGAAAAACTAGTAAACAATGCTTCATTCATTGAATCAGACATAGTTTTTGACGATGGAATTATACATATAATTGATTCGGTAGTCAATCTTTCGGCAGTGAGTGACGGTACAAATGGTTTTACAGTTACTATTGAGAATGTATCCGAAGACCCTCGCTTTTTTCAACATTCAGTTTTCAATGTACCCGTAGGTTCTTCTGAGAGTGGACCTATTCTTCCTGAGCCACAAAGTGCTGAAGGAGGAACATATGAGTTTTCGTTCTACGCAGGTCCGGTAATAGCATCGAATGATACCACACGCTTATCTATGATAGCTAAGTTAAACGCTGGATTTGATTTATTTTTTGCGACAAGTCCTAATGGCTTAAAGCTATACAATGATAATAACGTTCCTATTACAGGAGACATCACAAATCAAATAACACTTTGGGATGCAGGAACTAAAGATAACGCAACGGGAGAAGATGAGATTGAATCTATTGCGGTTCGTGCGTATGATGGTGACCAGTTTCCGGCGGTTTCGGATCTTATTAGAGTTACTATTAGTAACGATGAGGAATTATTTACGGTGAGAGTTCAGAACATTTCTGGTACTACTACTTCGCCTATTCCAGTATCGCCAGGTGTATACGGAATACATTCAGCTAGTACACCTTTTTTCAGTACTACTCGGAGTGCCGGAACTGATGGACTTAAGGAATTAGCAGAATTAGGGGATCCTGCCCCGTTAGACGCTACAATGTCTCTTAATGAAGGTGTGTTTGTTCCACTGTCACCCGGAGTTTTTGCTGTACACAATAGCGACGTGAGACCGGTATTGGTTACTGGAACTGTGGATCGTGGGCAAGGTCTGGAAAGTCTAGCAGAAGATGGCGATAACCAACAACTAGGTTCTTTTTTATCCCAGGATTCACAGCTTAAAACTAGTGGCACCTTCAGTATTCCTTTACAGGCCAACGAACCTGGAAATTTAGGACCAGGCCAACGTTACTCTTTTTCTTTGGAAAACACTCTGCCCGGCGATCATATTACTATTGTACTTAAAATGATGCAGAGTAATGATATTATCTATTCAACTCCAGAAAACGGTATACCCTTATTTCTTGAAAATGGCCGTCCTTTCAGCGGTAACGCAAGTAAGTTGATGGTGACATATGATGTAGGTACTGAGCAAAACGAGTATCCTGGAGCTGGTTTGAGTCAACCTTTACGGCAGTTGGCTCCTAATTCAGGCGAACCAGACCCCGATAATACCATTCGCAGAGTGACTACAAATGATATCGACCCTTCGGAAGATGGATTCATTTACCGGCCTATAGGTGAGAGAATTAAAGTGACTATAACACCAAATCCATAAACTAGTTTATTAGCAGTACCATTTCTATTTCATAATTGCCAAAATTAGAGTTACCAAGTATTTATTAATACGAATGCAGACGTAGGACAATGGATAGGTGAGCGACCACTAGGTTGTTCACCTGTTTATTGAAGGCTGGCCGTAAATAACTGCTTTCACCCTTTGCTGGTATCAGCTTACTATAGCCTCCAACTTTGGTAGAAATAGTTTACTATTGTTAGTGCTGCCTTATATTTTTTCCAAAAATATCTTTACGGTAAAATATCTCATTGCACTCTATTTCAAAAAGATATTCTTTCGCTTTGTAAATGAACAATAGATAAAAGATTGATCTTAACTGTGTATGCTTCTCTATTGGTACTATCATCGCCTACGAACTATGTCTTTGCCAGAAATTGGCTACCGTACTGCCCAATTTTGGCAGAAACGTAAAGAACGAAAAGCCCAGCAAGGTTACTTTCCATCAGATGCTAAGTTACTCCAATGGCGAAAATCAATCTTACCTATAGGTGAAACCAGTCCTCTAATGACTGAGCATTCAATTCCAGTTTTTGGACAATATTTTTCTTATGATCAACTTATTGACTGGCATCTAGACATATCATCAGAAGGACGATTTCCAAAGACATTTGCTAAGGATATTAATATCCGTACCAGTGAATACGGTAGTGCTAAACACGTATGGGAAATTAATCGTCTACAGTTTTTACCATTGCTTGCGTTGCGGTATCGCCATACGGGAAATTCCCAATTCCTGATACAATTTCGAAAAACCATTGAATCCTGGATCGAAGAAAACCCTTACTTAATAGGAGTCAATTGGTACAGCAATATTGAAGTGAATATTCGGCTTATTGTATGGTTTTTTTGCTGGGAAATACTAGATGTTAATTCATTGATGAATGCAGATGATGACTTTCAGAAGTTTGTAAAGTCTAAGTGGCTACCTACTATCTACCTGCATTGCCAGTATAGTTACCAAAATCCCTCTTATTACTCCTCTGCTAACAATCACTTGATTAGTGAGTACGCCGGTCTATTTGTTGCGGCTTCTTTCTGGAAATTTTCTGAATCGGAAAAATGGCTGAGCCATGCGAAGAAAGGACTTGAAAAAGAGATTGTTACTCAACACTCTGCCAATGGAGTTAATAAAGAAGAAGCGGCAGAGTATATTCAATTTATCACCGATTTCTTCTTAATCCCTTACGTTATTGCCGAAAACACAGCTAATAGCTTTTCTCAGGCTTACCAAAATCAGTTAAAAAATATTATTGAGTATATCTATCAGATGATGGATATGTGTGGTAATATTCCGTACTACGGTGACGAAGACGATGGAAAAGTTATTGTCCTGGAAGATGGGCATCCGGACAATTTTAAATCCCTCCTTACTTCGGGAGTAGTGCTATTTCAAGAGCCTGGTTGGAAGAGTAAGTGCTCAGGGTGGGACAATAAAAATGCAATATTGTTCGGTGAGGATGGGAAAAAAGTATTTGAGAGTGTTAAGTCGGTAGCGGTTGAACAGCCATCTAAATTATACACAGAAGAGGGGCATTTTTTTCTACGCCAGCAGCAAGAAGAAAAAGAGGTATACGTTCATATGGACGCTGCACCTTTGGGTTTTTTATCTATCGCAGCACATGGCCATGCCGATGCTCTAGCGTTTGACCTACACATTGATGGATATCCGATAATTACTGATTCTGGGACCTATACCTATCACACCGATCCCGAATGGCGAAACTATTTCATAGGTACTTTGGCCCATAATACTATTCGAGTTAATCAGACTAACCAAGCCCAAAGTACTGGGCCTACTATGTGGATTAATCATTATAAAGTTAAGATCATTAGTAGTGAAACCAGTGGACAAAAAGATAAAATAGTAGCTGAACATAACGGATAACAGAAAATGGGAGTGACGCATCGTCGTACCCTCATTTTTGATAAGGAGAATGAGGTTATCACCATTACTGATGACTTGGTGGCTAAAACTTCTCAGGAATATATCGCGGAGATCCCCTTACACTTACATCCTTCAGTAAATGTAGAAAAAGCCGATAATCAACGTTATATTCTCCTACACGATAAAACTAGAAGTGTAGAAGTGCAATTTGACTCATTGCTACACAGCAAAGAAGTACGAGGGCAAGAAGACCCTATTTTGGGCTGGTATTCTCCATCGTTTAGAATCAAGGAGCCAACTACCGTTCTGTACTCTACTGCCACATTCAAGGGCTCAGCTCAACTAATCACGACTCTAACAGTTAAAAACTAAAAATAGCCTAAGCAAGTCAATCGCTTGCTGGCGAAGCTGTTCTACTGGGTTTTAAGCATGATCTTTCCCTTCTTAGCGAATAGGAATAATACAGTGATGGATCTCTTTTCTGGAGCCTTCTCAACCGCAATTTTGCTTTTTGTAGGCAGCATTAGAGTTTTTGCAAAAAATAGTTTAACATAGCCGATTGATTTAATACGGAGTTCATCGCTTTACTGTAATAACTATTGTCGCTACCATCTACCTGCTTTATGAAATTTCTCTCTAATGCTATTAGCGTAAATCTGTGTTTAGCCGTTATCGTTTTTCTCACTGCTTGCGGGGACGAAGGGCGCTTTGCGGTTTCTTTTCCTGAGTCATTGAATGAAGAACCATTAGACGGACGGTTGCTTATTCTAATCTCTGACAATACCGAGAACGAGCCACGCTTTCAAATTCAGGATGGGCCTAATACCCAATTGGTGTTTGGAATAGATGTAGATGGTTTAGAGCCGGAAAAAGAGGCCCATGTAGGTGACACGGTATTTGGTTATCCATTGAAAAGCATGGCTGATATTCCCGCAGGTGAATACTATGTGCAGGCACTATTGCATAAGTACGAAACCTTTAATCTAGCCAATGGGTATACGGTAAAACTTCCGATGGACCAGGGAGAGGGCCAGGTTTGGAACCGTTCGCCGGGTAACCTATACAGTATTCCGCAGAAAATCACCTTTGATCCGGAAAACGATGAAACCTTTCATATTGTGATGGATCAGGAGATTCCCCCCATTGAAAAGCCGGAAGATACCAAATACATTAAGCATACAACTATGCAGAGCGATCTGCTCACTGAGTTCTGGGGAAGACCCATGTACTTGGGAGCCAATATCTTGCTTCCTGAAGGGTTTAACGAACACCCTGAGGCTCGTTACGCCATATGTATCTATCTCGGGCATGATCCCTAGACTTTCCGGGGCTTCCGGGAGGAGCCACCTGACCCAGACTTAGCCCCTGACTACAGTGAACGCTTCCGATTGGAGGGCTACAACCGCATTCAGCAGCAGGAAGCCTATGATTTTTATCAGACCTGGACGGGGCCAGATTTTCCTCGTATGATCATTATTGAAATTCAGCATCAGAATCCATATTACGATGATTCCTACGCCGTAAACTCCGCTAATCTCGGACCCTACGGTGACGCTATTACCTATGAGTTGATTCCCTACATCGAAGAACAGTTCAGAGGTATCGGCGAGGGCTGGGCTCGTTTTCTTTACGGCGGTTCTACTGGAGGCTGGGAGGCACTAGCCGCGCAAGTGATGTACCCCGAAGAATATAACGGTTGTTTTGCTGCTTGCCCCGACCCTATCGACTTTCGGGCATACACGGTAGTAGATATCTACCAGGATACTAACGCTTACTATCTTCCTAGTAAATACAAAAAAACTCTCCGCCCAGGTCGGCGCGATTATTTAGGTCACGTAAGTACAACACTGGAAGACATGAACCACCGCGAGTTAGCATTGGGGACTAATAGCCGCTCGGGGCAGCAGTGGGACATTTGGCAAGCGGTTTACTCCCCAGTGGGTGACAATGGATACCCAAAACCTATCTGGGATAAACGCACAGGTACTATTGACCCTAGCGTAGCCGAATACTGGCAGGAGAACTATGATCTACGGTACATTCTTGAGCGAGACTGGGATAAACTGGGCCCTGATCTTCAAGGAAAAATTCATATCTACTGCGGCGATATGGATAATTATTACCTAAACAATGCCGTAATGTTGATGGAGGAGTTTTTGGTGAACACCGAAAACCCTCATTACGATGGTGAGGTTGCTTATGGCGATGGTGCGGAACACTGCTGGAATGGCGATCCGGAACTACCCAATGCCATCTCCCGCTTGCGCTACAATACCATGTACGTTCCTAAAATTCTGGAAAGGATAAAAGAAGGGGCACCTCAGGGAGCAGATCTAAGCAGTTGGCGATACTAACCAAAGGTTCATTTCGCCAGTTTTTAAGCGCGCTCAGAAGTAGTTCACTATTTTAGCTAAGGTTTTTGTTGAATGTCCCAGGAAAGTAGTGTTATTTTGTGGTTTTAAATCATTTCAGAATTTTTCAACCTAACCCAAAGCGCCATGTTAGAAACAAATGTTACTAGCAACGGAATAGACACTCCTCACACCTTTGAGTCAGAAGATAGTGATAGTCAAAAAATCAACCGAAGGCTACTGTACTACGCCAATCATCCCCAATTTATTGAACACCGAATCGGCCAGTTAGATCGGGAGACTTCGGTTGAGCAGCTAATTGATAAAAGTGCTGCATCGCTTTCGCTGGGTGGCATATTATTAGCGCTGCTTAGTAATCGCCGCTGGCTGATCTTCTCGGTATTGACCTCTCTACTATTCTTCTTGAAAAGTCAAGTCAGGGATGCAGGGTTGCTTGATCTGCTCCGCGAACAAGGGTATCGAACTAAGGATGAAATAGCGCTAGAAAAACAGATGCTTCAAGCGCTTCGCGGCGATTTTGATACTATTGGTATTGCCAATCAAACTCCGGAAGAACGAGTATCCCAAATAGTTCGTAGCCTAACGTAATTAATAGCCTTGTTGAGTAGCGTAATACTCATTTGAACTACCGTTCGGTAGGAGTTATTACATCTGCTCCTGATCGACTTTCTCCACTGGTGCTTCTTTCTTCACTTCTTTCACTGCGTAAGCAGGGCAGGTGTAACGTGGTGCGCAAGAGGAAAATCCGATAATTGCGATAGCAACGAGTAATAATTTAGTATTTTTCATATCTATACTTTTTTACAAATATACTAAAAATAGTACATATGTAAATAAAAATATGAAAAAATAAATAATTAAACCATTAAACTACAACCTCTCACTTCGGAATTATCAAATCTCCCCATAACTTCAAAGGTCTTCTCGTCTACTCTTCTACCAAGGTCTTTAGTCTCAATAAAAGCACAGGAGTCTACATTCGCCAAGTCAATTACATTGATCCCGCCTTGTCGTCCGTCGGGAGCCTGAGAAAAAGGATCATAGGTATCCCGAATGAGAATCTTCATCCAAGGCGAGGTTGTAAATTGACCTTCAGATTGAGCGTAAGCTTGAGAGAGAAGTTCCGTCATTCCGTATTCAGAAGCTACGGTGGTTACTCCTAAGCCACTAAAAAGTAATTCATGTACTTCAGCTCGAGTAATTTCCTTTCGCCTTCCTTTCATACCTCCGGTTTCCATAATCAGTACCTCGGGCCATTGTAAGCAATACGTCTCAGCTAAAGAAAGTAAGGCAAAAGTGACACCCAGTAGTAATACGCGTCGATTAGTTTGACGGGCTCTTTCTACCTGATGTACCAACCGTTCTAAATCATTTAAATAAAAACCAGAATATGCGGACTGACTCTGTTTAATAAAAAAGTCAGCCATAGCCACTAACGAAGAATTATTGCGCTCCAGATAAGAAGGTAGTAAGGCAAAAATGTGATAATCGGTGAGTGGCCCCCACCGCTGCTCAAATGCTCGTTGGCAAATCTGTTGATACCAAGGCAGATCTGCTACGTAGTGCTGGCTACGAATTTGTCCAGTAGTTCCACTACTCTCAAAAACAACCTGATGCTGACTTGTATCTCCCGTAACTACCGGATGATACTTAAAGAACTCAATAGGTAGAAAGGGTATATTTGCGGTACGCTTTATTTCTTTTGGGGCTACTTTTAGATAAGAGAGATAAGTCCGGTAGATAGAATTATGTTCGGCCTGCCAATGAAACAGCTCCATTGCCCGTTCCTCAAACAAATGAGTACTAATATCCAATATACGGCGCTTAAATTGGCGGGAAAAACTCATGAAGAAAAGTAAACTAGCTTATATCAAAAACCAACTTTGTGCGTTATATTAATTATTTAAGTGTGATCACCACCGTTGCTGCAGTATGAAACCGACTTTATTTTTGGTCATTCCCTTCATTGCTCTACTAGGGTTGTCTTCCTGCTTTGAGGAGCCTGATTATGATTTAAGGCCTGCCTTAATCAGTTTTGATGATTTTTATTTTGTAGACCCACCTGGTGCTACTGATACCTTAGTAATCAGAGTTAATTTTCAAGATGGTGATGGGAATTTAGGATTAACTGCTCGAGAAGGTTCTTTTTTTGACCCCTTCACGATTCGTCGTGACATAAATGGAGATCCTATTAAGTTTGATCCTAATGATGGTAATCAGCCTCCCTTTAATTGTACTGATTTTATCTTTCCCCAAGGTAACAACCCTATAATTGTTGGGAATGATACGATAACTGATACAATTTGGATAGAGCCTAACCCCCTGGTAAGAAATTTTGAGGTGACTTTATCAAGACGGGTAAGTGATGGTGTATATGAAGTTGTTGATTTTGGAGACCCTTCTATCTGTCGGGCTCCTTTAGGCGGAAGGTTTCCTCCATTGAAAGATGATTTCTCCAATACTAAGCCTCTAGAGGGCACTATCCAATTTTCAGCGCCCTCCCTCATATTTAAGCCCTTGTTCCGAAATGACAGTCTAAAGATAGGAGTGGTGATTAGAGATCGAACTGGTTTAGAGAGCAATATGCTAGAGTCAGCCCCTTTCACTCTCAGTGAAATCACCCGTTTCACCGAATAGAACTAGCTGAATTCACTTTTCTTGAAATCGTAAAATGCCTGATTTAATGCCTCGGGCGTAGCCGACTTGGTGTTCATTTCATCACCATTTATAGTTACGCCCGCCAGTTGCCGGTCTTCTATTTGTTCTAACAATTCCCAAACGCTTTGTTCCATTGAATGGCTAAGGTTCGGATTCTTAGTATCTATGCTTGATGAAATAAAAGGACAAATTTCGGCCAGCGTAGTAACTTGTAGTTCTAATCTAAATCGCTGGCCATCGAAGAAGTTTTTTACAAAAGTTGAACAGGGTGAAAATAAAAGTTGCTTAGGTGTACCAATCTGTTGAATTTCTCCGGCATCCAACAGACAGATGGTATCGGCCAGAGTAATAGCCTCAAATACATCGTGGGTTACGAGCACTACTGTTTTCTCCTTAAATAACTGCTTATTCAGTAGCTCACCAATCAGCGCTTGTTTGGTTATTGGATCCAATGCCCCGAAGGGTTCGTCCATCAAAATTAGTGGCGGATCATTCGCCATAGCCCGAGCAATTCCTACTCGTTGCTGTTGCCCACCACTTAGCTCGCTGG
Source organism: uncultured Flammeovirgaceae bacterium (assembly GCA_937884755.1). GTDB lineage: Bacteria > Bacteroidota > Bacteroidia > Cytophagales > Cyclobacteriaceae > Tunicatimonas. Next base: position 38,298 of record CAKZYJ010000389.1, on the reverse strand, counting down.
GGTAACGTTCGCCAACACTTGCATCTAATCCGACTAATCTTAATAATTCATCACTACGGTTCTGCCGATCTTCCTGACTATGCCCCTCTAGTTTTAGTACTAGCTCTATATTTTCTCGGATGGTATAATGCGGAAATAATCCAACTTGCTGAATTACGTAGCCAATGCGTTTACGAAGGTTAGCTACATCTATTTTAGAATTATCCTGACCGGCTATGTATATATTTCCTGACGATGGAGGAATCAGGTAGTTGATCATTTTTAGTAAAGTTGTCTTTCCCGACCCACTAGTGCCCAATAGTGCCAATGTCTGTCCTTCAGCTACTTCCAACGAAACCTGGTTGATTACCGTCTTGTCTCCGTAATTCTTACATACCTTCTCAATATTGATCATAATAGGTTAGTAATCTTGAGTTATCATCCCAAATTATTGATTGTATAGCATGATATTCAATCGCAAATATTTGATAATCAGTTTAATGTAAAAATAACTCTACTTGCCAACACGCAATACCGTTATGAGCAATTTTATAAAAAAAGTTCAACGAAATATTTTATTGTTTCAAATAAGCACTTGAAACCTACCTGTGTGCGGTAATAAAAACGAAGGGTTACTTTTTTCCAAACATTTCAAGCTTATTGCTTTCAAGTTTTTCCACAATAAAACAGGTTATGATCAAGAAGTCGAGAATGATCCTATCACTCGGTTTGGTAGGTATGTTTGGCATCAGTGGCTGTCTTCCAGATGAAGATTTTAGCGATGTAAAAGTTAAAGCACCTTCTCCCAAGGTATCACTTCCGTTGTTTAACACTACGCTTACCGTAGAAGACATGCTTCAAGCTGATGGTGAAACGGGAGCTCTACGAAAAAATGCTGATGAATCTTATAGTCTTTTTTACGAAACAGGAGTACAGTCCGATCCTGTTCGAGAGTATTTTCCGGAATTACCAAGCCAGCAGTTTGCCGAGTCTTTTTCATTAGAAAGGGATGCTCCTATGTTTAATCTTACCCCTCCTCCAGTTACGTTTAACGGCTCTATTCCTTTTGATCTTAACGATTTAACTATTTATGATATTGAAAGTAGTCAGGGCACACTGGGTATTACCATTAGCTCTGACTACCAACATGATGTTGAAGTTAAAGCTACTTTCCCAAATATACTTAGCCCAGATGGGGAGGAATTAGTTCTTGACTTTATTCTTCCGTACTGGAATGGGTCAGGTAACAGTCAGCAAGAAGTAGACTTGACCGGATACCGTATAAATCTATCTGACGGTGAGATCGGGTATGGTATGGAAGTCAGCATTGTTGGATCAGGTCAACCTATCAACTCTACTGATGAGATAAATTTTAACTTTTCATTGGATGGTCTAGACTTTGAGTTTATATCGGGAAATTTTTCCGGAATACAAGTTCCAATAGGTGCTGATACGCTCGAAATTCAAGCACTAAATGGGGTAGTAGATGGTCGTATAGCTACTAATCCTCGGATGACATTATCGTTTACAAACTCTTATGGTGTGCCCGTATCTCCTGATTTTAGCCAGTTGTACATCGGACAGATTGATGGTAATGTGGTTCGACTGCGAGACTCTCCAGGATACGAGTTCTTTGACGGAGGCTTCACCATTCCGTATCTGGAAAATCGTAATGCTACAGTTGAGGCAGAAACATATGAAATTAACGACGAAACCTCAAATATCACTGAAGCATTTGAGAATATCCCTTCCGGATTAGCCTACAGATTTGGTTTTGCGCTGAGTAGTGGAGAAAATGACACCAGCTTCGTTTCTGCGAATAGCCAGATAGAAGTGGGGGTTGGGTTAGAGTTACCTCTGGAGGCTGGCTTTGATCTTACGTTAGAAGACTCCATTGACGTGTCTTTTTCCGAACTAGAAGATGTGAAGGAGTTGAAGATGCTATTAAAGACGGAAAATGACTTTCCAATTGATGCCAATCTGCAAGTTTTTTTCCTAGATGGCAACGGCAGTATCATAAACGATGGCAATGGAGAGCCAATTAGCCTTTTTGAAGGAGAAGAAAAGCTACTCATAGCTGCCGAGATTATTAACTCAAACACTGGCGAAACCTTAGCTGCTAATAGAGACTTACCGCTATCGGCTACTATCGGCCAGGATAAATTTGAGAAAATCAGAGAGGCTACTCAACTACTGGTACGAGCAAATCTTAACAGTGTAAGTGAAGAGAGTAACCGAATTAAGCTATACTCATTCTACTCAATTCGCTTCAGCCTGGCAGCGCAGGTTCAGGCTTCATTTGACTCAGAATAATTGAACCACAATATCCATGAAATATAATTACTCCCTCATTGCTATGCTAGTGATCTTACTAGCAACTTCCCGCGGATATGCCCAGCAAGAACTGACGTTACATTTGCTAGATAATGTTTTTCAGGCATCTCACACTAATCCAGCGTTTGTTCCTCGTAACAATATACACGTTTCAGTAGCATCCTCTTTTCATCTGTCCCTCAAAAACTCTGGTTTTACCTACAACCAGTTGGCAGCTAATATTGAGGAGGATGAAACCGGACAGAGAATATTAGATATAGAGAGATTATACGAGAATTTAAATCTTAGTGGCAACGACTACATCCACTTCAGTGGTGATATCGATCTATTCGCGCTTTCATTTAAAGCAGCTAAGAATCGTTTCTCACTAAACGTTACTGAGCACTTTTTCGGTAGACAGCGCTACGACAAAAGTATCCTTCAATTTGCCGTTCAGGGAAATGAGCCAGGGCAAACCCTACAGTTGGGAAATTACGAAACCGACGGAATTCATTACCGGGAGATAGGAATTGGCTTTAACCGTCCGTTCTTAACTGACAATAAGTTAGTAGTAGGAACCCGAGTGAAAGCTTTATTTGGCCTTGCTAATATTCAAACAGAAGAGGCTAATATTTCATTAACTACCGGAACCGAACAGGAATTATACGCCATAACCACGAATGCCAACGTTCGGGTAAATACCTCAGGTACTACCCTGATGGAAGACGATGCCGTTGCTTATGCTACCAATATGGGTAATAGTGGTTTCGGCATAGACTTAGGAGGTACTTATCAGCTTAACGATCAGATTTCGTTTGCAGCATCAGTTATTAATTTGGGAATGATTTCCTGGAAAGAAGATGCGCAAACTATCTCTTCCAACGGCACCTTTACCTTTACCGGGGTTGATAACGAGAACTTGCTTACCGAAGGGTTTAATATTGATGTGCAGCAGCTCACTGATTCAATTGCCGATATCTACGAATTTGAAGAAGAAGCTACCACCTACTCAACTAGTCTTCCTACGCAAGTATACTTGACTGGTCATTATCAGCTAGCTACTCGTACTATAGCCTCAGCTACGCTCTATGCTGATTTCTATCAGTCGTCAAGAAGGAGCCTTTCAGTAGGAGTTAAGCAGGACGTTGGGCGTTGGCTACAGGCTGCTGCTACTTATTCTTTACAAGCTAGATCGTATAATAACTTAGGATTAGGACTAGCTATGACTACCGGGCCGAAAGGGCTACAGTTATATTTCGCTACCGACAATATTTTAGCATTAGCCGATGTTGGTAACGCCAAAGTAATCAACGCCCGAGCCGGATTTAATTTCGTTTTCTAAACAAGAAATACAGTAAAGTCGCTCCAACCCCTGCGGCTAATAGGTACATAATGTTTTTGAGCGAAGTTGTATTCGTCAGGTAAGGAGCCGCTACCTTGCGGTAGTTTATGCGCGGACGAGGAAATCTACCTAATGTAAGCCAAGGCTGATCTTGCACCCGAATGATAATGGCCTGCCGATTTTTGTAAAAAGATCGGTTGAGTTGAACTAAGGTATTCCAACCAGGACGCATGGGCCAGCGAGCGTTCAGCAGACTGAAAAAGGACTTTTGATTGGGAAAGCAGATAATAAGGTCACCTTCGTGATCATTAGAAACCCGCACATCACCGTTACTACTACTCAGCGTAAGATCAGCAACAACCTCAATAGGTTTTTCCCCAAAAGTATCAGACATAGGTTAGAAATAAACTAGTAGTTGAAAAAATTAGAGTGAAAAGGATGAATTCTTTTCACTCTTTTTGTTTTAGCTATTTTTGCTATTCGTAGTACGTACCCGAATAGTACCGTTCATTTTCCAATGAGCGTGATCAGCGTCTCCGTTTCCGCTAGCTTTGCTGGGTACATAAAGATCAAAATCATCAAACTCGTAGGTGATTTCCGCGTCTCTTCCCGTTAATTTGTCGTACAAACCTATGGCAAGTTCAGGCCATGTTTTTGTTTCTTCTTGTGCCATTTTAATATAAGATTAAGTAAAAAAATTGATCTAACTGCCTAGACTAATAAGTATGAAGTGCATAAAATGTTCAACTTATATAAAAATAATTTAAACAAAAAACTAAATCAAAGAGTGAGTCTGTTCGTTAATTATTAAGTAACTTACTGTAGAATCAATCCACTACCAACCCGATGAAGCGATTTTTAACTATCATTATATTTGCTGCTTACAGCCAGACAGTAGTAGCCCAATTTGAATTACTTGGCACAGCAGACTACATGCCCTCCGGATGTATTATGCTCACTCCCAATGAGCGTTACGCCGAAGGCATTGCCTACAGTACCAGTAAGTTAGACTTACGCGGTTACTTCGAAATTGAATTTGACATTTACTTAGGAGATAAAGACGAACTGGGGGCTGACGGCATTGCTTTTGTTATCCATGACGATCCTCGTGAGTTTAGGGCCTTTGGTACAGTGGGAGAAGGTATTGGCTACGGCCGTTTTAATCCCAACTTTGTATCCGGCAATTTTATAGCTCCCTCAGTCGCTGTTGAGTTCGATACCTACCAAAATGAGTTTCAGAATGACCCTTTTAGAGATAATGTAGCATTTTTAGAAAACGGAAGTAGTTATCACACTGAGTATTGGAATAACGAAGATCAGAACTTTAATCTGGAAGACGACCAAATGCATAATTTTCGCTTCAGTTGGAATCCGGAAACCTACGAAATCATCGTGAGACTGGACAATACGGTGGTGTATCAGGGTAACAAGAATATTGTAGAGGATATTTTTAATGGTAACACTGAGGTGATCTGGGGTTTCACTGCTTCTACTGGCAATAAGTATAACCTACAATACTTCTGCTTCCGTCGCATTGCCTACCAACCGGAACCAACGATCAGCTCAGAACAACTAGCAACCGAGTTTACGGAGGATTAGCTGCCTCGATGCCCTGACTGAAATAATCTACTTTTTCTTACAGAAAATAGTTCTGGCCTATTTACCACTGTAGCGTTGCTGATTAGAAGGTAACTTTACCAGATGTTTCGGTGGCTGCCTTATCCTTTTCTACGGTTTACTCCCTTTTTCATTTTGGGAATTGCGCTAGCCCAATACGTGACCACCGAACTGGCAATAGCGAGTTTGGTCAGTCTGTTTCTTACTTATTGCGTTGCTACTTTCTTACTTCCCAAAGTCATCTTCTCCCGCTATCATCCAGTGGTAGCGCTGGTAGCAGCAACTATTCTAGTGCTATTAGGAATATTGAGAACGCAGCAAACCGATGAATCCCGTCAGGATGATCACCTACTTCACTTTACTGATACGGCTGATTATTACGTCGCAACAGTTATAGACTATCCTGAACCCAAGAAAAATTCCTATAAAAATACACTCGATATAGATTTTGTCTTTTCAACTGAAGGACAAAAAAATCCACTAACAGCAGAGGTAATTGTGTACCAACCAAAAACTGATAGCAGCCAACTTCTACAATTTGGCGACCGCATTTTAGTAAAGGGATTGCCTCGTGAAATTGAATCACCTAAAAATCCGGCAGAATTTGATTATCGGCAGTTTCTCGCATATCAGGGTATCTATCACCAGCAGTATCTGCGAGCAGAGAACTCGATAAGGATCGCCTCAAACACTCAGCCTAACTGGAAGGGTATTGCCAGTAAGTGGCGAAATCAGTGCAGGGAAATTATATTGCAGTATGTTCCCAACCGAGAAGCCCAGGGCATTGCGCTAGCCATTACCCTAGGACTGAAAAGACATCTGGAACAAGAAGTGCAAACGGCCTACGCAGCGGCCGGGGCCATGCACATACTAGCGGTATCGGGCTTACATGTAGGCATTATCTACCTAATTGTTAGTTTTTTGTTTAAGCCACTTAGTCAACTACCCAAATTTGGGGTTGCTACTCATGCTTTGGTATGTATTCTATTCCTTTGGATATACGCAGCCTTAACTGGCTTCTCACCTTCGGTACAACGAGCAGCGGTTATGTTCACGTTTGTTATCGTTGGAACGGCAATTCACCGTCAATCCAGTATATACAATACGCTAGCTTGTTCAGCTTTCTTTTTACTCTGGATTAATCCTTACCTGGTATATTCGGTGGGATTTCAGCTTTCCTACTTAGCAGTGTTTGGAATTGTTTATCTGCAGCCACGCATAGCCGCTTGGGTAAACCCCTACAATAAGCTACTAAATTACTTCTGGCAACTTACGGCAGTGTCTATTGCCGCCCAACTGGCAACATTTCCGCTTAGCCTTTATTATTTCCATCAGTTTCCGACCTACTTTTGGTTATCAAATATTGTGGTCATACCAGCAGCATTGGTTATGCTTCCTCTTGGGTTGATGACGTTAGTCGCCGGCTTAGCTTTTCCCACTTTAGCTAAAGTGGTAGGTTTGCTGTTAGGAACATTTATTGAATTCATCAACGCTTCGGTATCCTTCATTCAGCAACTACCGGGAAGTACAGTAGAAAGAATTTCCATCTCCTCCTTACAAACTTGGCTACTGTATTTCGTGATTATTTTTCTGCTGGCATTATTCCATTATCGTCAGTTACGCTACCTTACGATGATAGTAGTATCACTACTTTTCGTCGTTACCATCCAAGTAATAAACTTCTACCAACAAAGTCAGGAGGTTAGCATGACTGTTTACCACGTTAAAGATGATACGCATCTGGATTTTACGAATGGCTTCAATAATCTACATTTAGGCGAATGGAACAGCAGTGCCGAATACCACGTACTAGCCAATCATATTCAAAAAGGAGTAAAGACAAAGTTTCTTAGTGGCTCAGTCTCCAGAGATGAAATACAACGACGATCGCTGGAGGGTATTGAGTTGATTGAGTTCCAGGGAAAGCTAGTAGCGGTAATTCACGAAAAGCTACCCCGAAAGAGGCTAAGGGAGTCTATCCACGTGGATTATCTGATTGTAGCTAAAAACTCTGTTCGCAATCTTTCGGTGATCGGCAGCTATTTCCGCTATGATCAGCTAATTATTGATGGCACCAACAGCTACTACGTAGCCCGACAGCTAGCGGAGGAAGCCGAACAAAAACATATTCCTTACCACTCGGTTCCGGTACAAGGCGCACTAACCATCAACTGGAAACCTTGACCGATATTCCAATTTATTTCTCCGATCAGTATCTGTATGTTTTACCTGAACATCATCGCTTCCCGATAGATAAGTACATCTTAGCCAAAGAGCAGTTAGTGTATCAAAATATTATTCAGGAAAGTCAATTGGTTGATCCGGGTTTATGTTCCGAAGAAGATATTTTGCGGGTTCATACATCGGACTATTGGCAAGCAGTAAAAACGCTATCATTACCACCACGCATGGTGCGACGTATTGGTTTGCCGAATACCGAAACTTCGGTTAAGCGAGCCCGGAATAGTGTGGCTGGTACTATTGCTGCCGCAGAATCGGCACTGGAAGTGGGACTTGGTGTTAATCTGGCGGGAGGAACCCATCATGCCTACGCTGACCGAGGAGAAGGTTTCAGTACACTCAATGATATTGCCATTGCCAGTCGGCGATTGCTCGCCAAGCAACTGGTAGAACGTATTTTAATTATTGATTTGGACGTGCATCAAGGTAACGGAAATGCGGTCATTTTTCAGGATGATCCGGCAGTGTTTACTTTCAGTATGCACGGCCAGGACAACTATCCGCTAAAGAAAGAACAGTCGGATTGGGATATTGCTTTACCTACCGGCACCGACGATGATGCGTATTTAAGTGTTTTGGAAGAGGCTTTGCCCAAGCTCTTTGACCGTCAACAACCGAAACTAGTTTTTTACCAATCGGGGGTAGATGTGTTAGCTACGGATAGGCTGGGCAAATTATCACTTACCAAAGCCGGTTGTCGCCGTCGCGATGAACTAGTATTTGAAGCCTGCTCTAACAACCAAATTCCCGTAGTTACCACGATGGGCGGCGGCTACTCCGAACGCATGGCCGACATCGTAGATGCTCACTGCAATACCATTGAGGCTGGGTTAGGTATTTTTTTAGGTTAAATTGCTCCAAGTGCCATTCTAGTACTTTTTTAAATACCACTCCGTGAGCTTCCATTCTTTATCTAAATCAATTCTGTAGTCAAAGCTTCTGTCATAGTCTTCATCTCTGATCAACTTTCGTAGAAATATATCGGTTTTATCAGGGTTGAATACTCGCCAGATTAATTCCTGGGTTTCATTCCATGTGACTCTAGCCAAAAATAGCGCATTTGGCTTAATAGGAATATCTCCTTTGATCTCTAAATCTAACCAATCACCAAACTCCTCAATTATTTGCATTTCATCTGCTGATGGCAGACCATCTTCAACTGTATCTTCCAACTGCAACATTATGGAGCAGTGCCAAGCAAATACTTCTTTAGGTTCAAATTCTCTTAGGCCAACATTGATAGTTGCGAATCCTGGTAAATCATCTTGTATAAATTCTAGAATTTGGTGATTTTCTTCAGGTACAACTACCCTATATTCTTTCATAAACTCGATTTAACCTAATAAATACCTGGTTCAAGTTGGAAGACATTAGTACGTTGCTACTCATATAACTTTCCGTGAATAGCTTGTAGCGTATCCAAATCCATCTTGATGACAGCTCGGTCGTAGGTCATTAGTCCATTTACCTCTGATTCTACATCGGTGGTTTGGGTGTAAACGGCAGCGGCTAGCCCCTGTTGCTTGAGAGAATCCAGAGGGAGATAAAGACCACTGTAAGCCATTAATAGGCTATCTGCGGAAGTGGAGGTTTTAAAATGAGTTGGGGCTTTAGATAAATCCGCTACCCACAAGTGATTAGGTACAACTAAGGCTTGTCCGCCAAATTCACCCAGTACAGCCACTCGAGCGTTTTCAACTTCGGGCATATCGGGACCAGGGTAGCTGTGCATATCGCTTACATCTCCGGTACCTAAATCCAGCCACCCACTGGCCGAATTGATCAGGCGAGTGGGGTCATATTCTTTGGCCCAATCGGTGAGTTGAGAGGTATTGTATTGCCCCCACCCTTCATTGAAAACTACCCACATAACGATAGAAGGGTGATTATAGAAATCATCAATTAACTCCTGTAGTTCGGTTTCAAACTGTTCGGCCGATTCGGCGGTACGCTGGATTTCTTCCCCATTACGGCGTACGCGTTCTTCCCCGCTGGGCATATCCTGCCAAACCAGTAACCCCAATTTGTCACACCAGTAGTACCAGCGAGCGGGTTCTACCTTCACGTGCTTACGGGCCATATTAAAGCCCATTTTCTTGGTAATCTCTACATCGTACTTTAATGCCGTATCCGAGGGAGCGGTATACACACCATCGGGCCAGAAACCCTGATCTAGTGGGCCGATGTGAAATAAGGGTTCAATATTTAATAAAAGGCGGTTGTAGCCATCATCGGCTTTATCCACCGCTATTTTACGCATACCAAAGTAACTCTGTATCTGATCTACTACATTGCCATTGCTGTCCCGGAGTTCAACCGTTAAATCATAAAGAAAAGGATTGTCCGGAGACCATAGTTTAGGGGAAGTTATGGCTAAAGAAATAGGTAAGTTATCGTTGCCCTCTTCGCTAGCTACGTCCTGCCCACCATCAGTCGCCACTAATCTAACGTTAGCTGCCGAAGCCTCATCATTAGTTTGGACTTCAACTGTAAGCGTTTCTTCATCAATATTCGGTACAAGCTTTATATGTTCAATATGTGATTCGGGAACTGGTTCCAGCCAAACGGTTTGCCATATCCCGGTGGTTGGTGTGTACCAAATTCCCCGTGGATTAAGCGTCTGCTTACCTGTAGGCTGCTTTCCCTCATCCGTCGGATCCCAAACCTCTACGATCAACTCGTGCTCACTAGCCACGGAGGTGGCTCCGGTAATATTGACTGTAAACGGATCATAACCACCCCGGTGTTCCCCTACTTTCTGTCCGTTCAGCCAAACAGTAGCCTGCCAATCTACCGCTCCAAAATGAAGCAGCAGATGATCAGCTTGCCAGTCGGCAGGAACCTCAAAGGTACGGCGGTACCACAATTTCTCAGTGGGCTGCACCATTTTCTTTACTCCCGAAAGAGACGATTCTATGGGGAATGGAACCAGAATACTTCCTTCGTACTCTACTGGCATACTACCGTCCTTGTCAGTAATGGCGTATTCCCAAAGTCCATTGAGGTTCATCCATTGCTCGCGCACCATCTGGGGGCGGGGGTATTCGGGGTAGGCATTGTTGGGGGCAACATCTTCGGCCCAGCGAGTCATGATAGAAGCCGGCTGAGGTTTCCATTCTGGGGGGGCTTCCTGCTCGGCCTGAGGCTGACAATGAAAGAGAAAGAAAGTAATCAGTAGAAAATAGATGGAATAGCGCATAGGTTGTTGGTCAGTAGGTGTAAAAAACAAGTATACTGGATTTTTTGCTAAAAGTGTAATGTAAAAGTCGTCCCCTCATTGGCTGAAGAGCGCACCGAAATAGCTCCGCGATGCAGCCGCATAATCTGTTGCGACAAGCTTAAACCAATACCAGAGCCATCGGGCTTAGTCGTATAAAAGGGAATAAAAATCTGATCCGCTACCTCAGGAGCTATCCCTAGGCCATTGTCGGAAACTTCCATAATGTCTTCATTATCTTCGGTTCGGTAGGCGTTTAGGCAGATGGTAGGATGAGATGTTTCTCTCAAAGCTTCAGTAGCATTTTTTATTAGGTTGATCAGCACCTGTTCTATCATCTCCAGATCAATGGTGAATGATAACTGAGGCGGCATAACTTTCTGTTCCCAGGCAATATCGCTTTGCTGAAGAGTGGGACTGAACAGGGTATGCACTCGCTGAAACAGATCGGTTATCGCTACCTGACGGAAGTTTGGTTGAGCCACCTGGGTAACGTTACGGTAAGCTTTCACAAAGTTGGCCAATCCCTGACTACGCTCTTCTATTACTCGCAGGCTTTCCAGCAAATCCTGACTGTCTTCTTCGCCCAAGTTCTGTAGTTGCAACATATTTCCCTGTTGGGTTTGTAACAATGTTTGCCGGATCATGCCACTAAGATTGGTAATCGGGATGACGGAGTTCATTATTTCGTGGGTGAGCACCCGGATCAGTTTCTGCCAAGAGGCTAGCTCCTGCTCTTCCAACTCGCGACGTAAATCTTGCAAGGAGATGAGCTTAAAGTATTCGCCCTGTAAGTAGAATTCTGAAGTCTGAAGGGACAACTGCATCAACTGTCCGTCAATTACCACTTTTACGATCACCTTTTTACCAGCTTCCAGCCGTTTCATTTTTTCAAATAGGTTTTCGTTGATAGCTTGTACATCTGATAATTGCAAAAGTAGTGGCTGACGCAGTAATTGCTTAGCCGCCGGATTCACCAGGGTAATCTGGCCTTCCTGACTTAATCCAATTAATGCTATTGAAACGTGTTCAACTACATTCTGTAGGTACTGGTGGTTACTCTCTTTTTCCTGTCGCAGGTGCTGGTAAGTAGCTACTAGCTGATTGTAAGAGTGGGCTAATAACTCACCCGAGCCAAAAGCTGGTCTTTGGTAGGTGTTGGTGAAGTCACCCTGCCGGATGGCAACCACCAAATTCTCTAACTCGCGGTGCGAGCGTTCAATGTAGCGTAGAAGCTCAAAGATCGTAATAATGATGGCTAGCAACAGCCAAATGGATACCAGCCAGAAGTGAGTCTGAGTAACGACGTAAACGGTGGCGTACCCTAGTCCGATAATTAGTGCTAAGCGAAAAATAACATTGAAGCGAAAGAGGGCGTAATGCATTTTACCGAAGTTGAAAATGAATAGTAAACCGGAGATTAATCACGGGTTGGATACTACTATTTTTTTATCTAAATAAATATTTCATCTGCAAAGTAGCTTTCTTTCGCGCAGGTTTCCCGATCTATGATCACTATTGGTAGAAAAGATAAAATTGATTTGCCCGAACTGGTTTTTTTGATGTAGCCCCTAAAGTAGATACGGGTGCCTACGGTTCGGCTTTGCACTGTCACCACGTAGAGATAATTGAACGGGAGGGCGAACAGGTACTGTCGTTTAAGGTGCTGGACCCTACTCATCCAGAATACGATGATAAGCTCATCTTTATAAGCGACTTTAGCGTGACCATGTTTGGGAGTGGGCTATTTCTGCTTGATCTTTTCTTTCAACTTATCCGCTATTGAAGGAGATAGTTCTGCTTTCACGGTGACTGTGGCTACTCCAACCTGGATAATTCCTATCTGTTTAGCTGCGTTCCGGGACAGATCAATGATACGATGAGGATGATACGGACCGCGATCGTTAATAGTAACTGTAACTTCTCGCTGGTTAGACGGATTGATCACCTTTACTTTAGTGCCAAACGGGAGGTAGCGGTGCGCAGCCGTTAAACTATCAGGATGGTATACAGCTCCGCTAGCCGTCCGGTTACCAGCCAGGGAATTGGCGTAATAGGAGGCTTTGCCGCTTTGAATAAAGTTAAAACTAAGCTCATCGACTACCCGCGATGAGCAGGCTAGCACCATCAACCAACTTCCGAAAAACAACACACTTAATTTCATAACCCAACCATTTTGACTGTAAAACACTCATTTTAGTCGGCTATGTAGTGTTAGGCAGGTTTACGCTTTTTCTAATCGATAGAATGCCGTAGGTTTATCCTGTTCCGTACGTTCTTCTACAAATTGCATACCTAAGCGTTCGGCCACCTTACGGGAAGCAGTATGCGGAACATCGCAGCTAGCAATTAGGTACGAAAAACCCAGCTCCTGAAAAGCATAATGAACAATAGCTCGAGAGGCTTCAGTAGCATAACCCTGACCAGTAGCGGTGGGTAGTAATCCATACAGTAATTGTGGTTGATCTTCTTCAAAGAAATACCATAGACCGGCAAATCCTATATACACTTCATCGGTTTTCTGGGCAATTTTCCATAAGCCCCAATGATCATTCTGAAAATGCTGCTCGTTTTGTTCTAGAATTTCTCTAGTTTGAGACTCGGGAATGATCTCATCATCCCACAGAAATTTTCGTACAAACAAATCAGTAAATGTTTGGTGCAGTAGATCCTGATCTGACTGTGAAAATGGGATAAGTCGTAAGCGGGATGTAAGTAAAACTGGTTTCATCCGTCAAAGTTAGCTTTCAGGTTTTGTGCGGCCATCGCTACAGTCTTATCTATACGTTTCTGCCGGGTTTCGGAACGTTTGGCACTGATAATCCACCACAAAATTCCTTTCTTATAGGTGGGAGCAAAGGCTTTAAAGTAACCTTCGGCGGTAGGGTTAGCCGTCAGTGCCTGTTGAAGATCATCGGGAATTTCCAATGCTTCTACCGGGTCGTAGATCGTCCAGAAACCATTCTGCTTGGCAGCCTCAATCTTGGCTAATCCGGCATCAGTCATAAGCTCCTCTTCCAAAAGGTGAGTCACTCGTTCTTTATTCAGCCTACTCCAGGGACTCTTAATATTGCGAGGCGAAAATAGCTGCTTGAATCGTTCGGCATCCAGTTTATTAGGAACGCTGTCAATCCAACCAAAGCAAAGGGCTTCTTCCACCGCTTCATCGTAGGTAACGGTGGGTTTACCGGTATCTTTTTTGTAGTAAACTAACCATACTCCGTCGGAAGTAGCGTGATTTTCAGCCAACCAATCGCGCCACTGCTGACGAGTTTCGGGATAATACTGGGGAAAATCTTTACGGATAGCCATACCAACCTTTACGTTTCCGAGGGGTTTTGGGTCTCCAAATGCTGTACCGATTGTTTGATTTCCTTTAGCTCCTGCTGAATATCGCGCAGCACCGGATTGGAGCTAGATAAGTTCCGTAACTCTTCTTCTCTCAGTCCAAAGCGAGAATCCAGGTAGCCAATAACAACGGAACCAGCTAGGAATAGCACAAACAGGATGGGAATAGAGATATAAATATACCGGAAAATCAACTGACCGAAGGGTTGGTCCCGAAAGGCTTCCATAAACACCACTCCGATCATAAAGAACTGAATGTAGCCAATATACATACGGGCTCGGTCAATGTACACTTTCCAGCGAATAAGGGTTGGTTTGTTCAATTTTATGTGTGACAGCATAGTATTGTAGTTTTTATCAAAGTACGACGAAATACCCTAAAATTATTGTGTTAAGGGCTATCCTTTCTTTGGATTTCGTAACTTCCCCAATAAAGAATAGATATGAGTAACAAGATAATCCGCTGGGGCATGATTGGCGCAGGCGATGTAGCCGAAATAAAGAGCGGTCCGGCCTTTCAGAAAGTAGAGAATTCGAAGTTAGTAGCCCTAATGCGCCGCAATGCTGAAAAAGCGGCTGACTTTGCTCGCCGTCATCAAGTACCCGAGTGGTACACCGATGCTGCTAAAATGCTTGATCAGGCCGATATTAATGCCGTTTATATTGCCACTCCTCCCGACTCTCACCTGGATTACGCCCTCATGGCGCTGGAAGCCGGAAAGGACGTGTATCTGGAAAAGCCAATGGCGATGAGTATAGATGAATGTCAAACTATTAATAAAGTAGTAGCTAAAAGCGGACGCAAGCTAGTAGTAGCCCACTACCGGCGGGCGTTACTAGCTTTTATGAAGGTGAAGAGTTTACTAGAAGACGGTGCCATTGGCCAGCCTAAGCTAGCGCTACTGCGCATACTGCAACCAGCCAATTCTTCTATTATTGCCCAAACCGAAACCAACTGGCGGGTACAACCTGAGGTATCGGGGGGAGGGCTGTTTCACGATATTGCCCCTCACCAGATTGATTTGATGCTAAACTATTTTGGTAATCCGGCCACCTACCAGGGAAATGCTCTTAACCAAGCTCAGTTATACGCCGCCGACGATACAGTAAACGGTTCTATAGTTTTTGAGGATCAGATGTTATTTCAGGGAGTTTGGTGCTTCTCAGCTCCCGAAGCTTTTGCCCAGGAAGAAGTACAGATTATTGGTAGCGAAGGAAAGATTACCTTTACCTTCTACGGCAGCGAGATTCATCTTCAGCAGGGCGACAAGCGTCAAACTTTCTCTTTTGAGCACCCACCCCACATTCAGCAACCGATGATCGAGCAGGTAGTGCGCTACTTCCGAGGCGAACAAGAGAACCCCTGTCCGGGTGAGGTTGGAGAACGAGTAATTCGCATCATGAATGCTTTTACTACGTAGTTTGAAAAGCATTATATTCATAAAAGTGATGCTCCTAAGAATACAGAGTCTATTTCTGTTGCTCGCCCTTTTTCACACTCATACCACTTTAGCTCAGCACCAGAGTGGTTACACCAAGGAAGAAATTTTTGAACAAGCTAAGCGAGAATTTGAGGCTTTTGAGCGTGAACACGGGCATTTTATCCAAATGCCCAATGTAAAAATGCATTACCTAACTTGGGGCGATTCTTCCGATATGCCTCTAGTCTGGTCGCATGGTAGTTTTAGTAATGGGTATGAACTGCGGTACATCGCTGATAGCTTAGTGGCAGTTAGGTACTACGTTATTGCCATAGATTACTACGGCCACGGACAAACCCCAATTCCAGAAAAAGAAGTATCGTTGTACCATATAGCCGATGATATCAAGTACTTAATGGACTCACTAAACATTGAACGAGCCGTAGTTGGTGGCTGGTCAAGGGGTGGATATATTAGCACTGCATTTTACGATGCTTACCCTGAAAGAACGCTAGGCTTAATTTTAGAAGACGGTGGGTCAGTAGCTACCAACTACAATTATCATAGGTTAGATGACGACAGTTTAACGCAACTAATAGCTTCATTCGAAGTAGAAAAATATGTAAAGGCTGATACTACATTTAGTAGCGAACAAGCGGCATTCTTCAGTTTATATGACCAAAACGATACTACTTCCCAGTTCCACTGGCTATCCTACATCAAAAAAGTTTCACCAGAGAAATGGGCTGCAAACCCAAAGTTATTCGATCTATTTCATCACGGCAGTAATGAGCAGATCATGAGTAATATCTTTCGTCCCGCTAACGTTCCACTGTTTGCCGCTTCTATGGCACTAATAGAACCTAGAATTATCTTTCGGAACCTGAACGTACCCGTACTTATCTTAGATGCGACTCATCAAGACGATATTTTTCCGTTTGAGCAAGCGAACCATGCTTTGCAGGCAAATCACTCTGATCTGATTGAGCACATCGTTTATGAAAATACGGGACATGGCATTCATTACGAACAACCTAAACAGTTCGTTCAAGATGTAAAAGAATTTCTAGTCCGGATAAAGAACCATTATAGGCCAAATTAATAACTTTACCCCCTCCCCCGCTGTCTGGGTGAGGTAAGTGGTAGTTCGTATATTGTTACATAACGTCAAAACAGCAAACAGTAAATTTATGTATAGTGTTATTATCCGCGATCATATGATGATTGCTCATTCTTTCGACAGTGAGGCCTTCGGGCCGGCCCAGAACCTACACGGAGCCACCTACGTAGTGGATGCCGAATTTAAAGCTGAACAGTTAGACGAGAACAGTATTGTCATCGACATTGATATTGCTACCAAAGAACTACAAAAAGCGTTAGCTCCGCTGAAGTATCAGAACTTGGATGAGCTAGAACAGTTTAAAGGCAAACTAACTACTACTGAGTTCTTGGCTAAACACGTTCACGATACCATTAGTCAGGCCGTACACGACCGATTTAGCGGCAGCCTTAAAGTTACACTGGGCGAGTCGCACGTAGCCTGGGCTACTTATGAGGCTCCGGTAGCCTAGCACATGCCCCGCCCCTGGTATTTTGTATTGCCGGAAGAAAAAGAGCAGCCCTCCGGCGGAAATATCTATAACGACCGTATAATCAAAGCACTTGCTCAGTGGGGGCAGGTGGTAAACATTATTTCGGTAGATGAATACCGGGAGGCCGTTCATAAAAATCAGCCTGGCATCTATTGGGTAGATACTCTAGTAATGAATAAAATCCAGGATGTACTGTCTACTCGTATTACCCAGTTGCACTCACTGCTGATCGTTCACCATCTGGAAAGTCTGGCTCCGCCTCCAGGACAATCAGCAGAAGTACTTCAGGCTAAGGAAAAGCCTTTTTTAACATGGTTTGATGGTTTTCTGGCTACTAGTAACTTCACTCGAGATTATATGCTAGAGCAAGGGTTCTCTCAACCCATTTTAGTTACAGAACCAGGAGTAGATATTGTTCATGATCAAGCATTTGCCCGCCAACGTACTACCGAAAGCATCAAAGCTCTTATGGTGGCTAATCTGGTAGAGCGCAAAGGCGTTCTTCCTTGGTTGCAATACCTAACACAGCAGTTGGAACGAACTGATCGATTTACGCTTACCATTATAGGCCGAACAGATATTGAGCCAAACTATGCCCAACAGTGCTTACAGCTAATTCAGAAACATCCGCTTTTAAAAAGTTGTGTAACAGTAGCAGGTAATCAATCTCCCGAGCAGATGCCCACTTTTTATCAGTCGGCTAATCTGTTTATTTCTACCGCCCGTATGGAAACTTTCGGAATGGCTATACAGGAGGCAAGAAGTTATCGGTTACCTGTACTACTACTAAAGGGAGGATACAGTGCGCAACATGTTTTGTCTGACCCAGCCGGATTCGCCTTCCACGATATTGCGGTGCTGAGCAATTTTTTCCTGAATTTGGTACGGGAACCGACAAAATTTACTACTTTATACCAGCAAGCCCAGCAGCGTTCCCCCCAATACCACACGTGGGAGCAAAGTGCCGAATGGCTTATACAGCAGTTTGACCAATTTTTTGACTATGCACCTTGACTATAACGATCCCATTGTCTGGCTGAACCATCGGTACGAATGTGATGTGAAAGCCCGCAATGCTAGTGTTGAAGAAAAATTTTTATCCTTCTTCAAGCCCCACGAATCAGTGCTACATGTTACCGATGCCGGTGCGGGTACAGGCACTAATGTTTGCTACTATTTTGATAAGTTTAAACATCAGCAGGAGTGGACATTAATTGAGCAGCACGATTCACTAGTGCAAGCCTGTCGCCAACGGTTGCGCAAGTTTGCTGATAAAAATGGATACTACTGGGATGAGCAGGAGGATCAGGCCCAATTGATTGCGAACGATAAACGCGCGCTTATTCGCTTTGTAAACGGTAATGTAGATAATCTGGAAGAACTGATTAATTTGGAAGAAGCCGATGTACTAGTAGCAAATGCCTTCTTTGATTTGATTTCTTTTGATCAGTTTGATGCGATGGTAGAGAAATTAGCGCAAAATAACGTAGCCTTTCTATCTACACTTAACTACTACGAAACCTCGTTTTATCCGTTTATGGAAGAAGATCACCAGGTGGTGCGCTGGTATCACATGCATATGAAGCGTCCCCAACCCTTCGGTATTGCTATGGGCGCCGACTGCTGCGAAGAAATGCTCGACCTGCTAACTCAACACCGCCTGATGATCGAGCAGGAAAGTAGCCAGTGGCATCTGAAGCGAGGAAGCACCACCATGCAGCATTATATTCTTCACTTTATGGAAAATGCATTGAACGAACTAAGTTTAACCAAAGAAGAACGAAAACTCTGCCAGCACTGGTTCAATCAGCGCAAGCAGCAACTACACGACCGCACCCTAGAAGTTATCGTAGATCACAACGATATTTTCGCTACCGAATAAGGGCTATAGCGTAACCCGGGTCACGGCATTATTTCTTACCTATTTCCTTGAAATTAACAAACCACTAGCCAAGCTTCATTGATTACTCCTCAATAGCGGTTGGCTCGGTCCATTTGTCGTCTTCGCGGATGAGTTCGATGAGTTCATCTACGGCCTGTTCGGAAGGAACGCTGCGCTTTACTACTTCCTGCCCACGGTAGAGGGTGATTTTTCCTTTTCCTGAACCGACGTAGCCGTAGTCGGCATCAGCCATTTCGCCGGGCCCGTTCACAATGCAGCCCATTATCCCGATTTTCACTCCCTTCAGATGGTCAGTACGCTGCCGGATCATGGCGGTGGTTTCCTGTAGATCAAACAGTGTGCGACCGCAGGATGGACAAGAGATGTATTCGGTTTTGGACATGCGGGTACGGGCCGCTTGCAAAATACCGAAGGAGATACTATTGTTTCGTTTAATTTGACTTAGCTGCTCATCCCGACCGTCAGTAAGTGGAGTACTGAGCATAATTCCGTCACCCAAGCCATCAATCAGTAATCCGCCCACGTCGGTAGCCGCGTGGAGCTGAAGCTGCTCATCGTTGACTTCGGTATATTTTCTGAGCACGATTACCGGAGTGGTAATCTGCTGCTCCAGTAACCCGAAGAAAAAGCGCCGTTGCTCAGGCATCGCGTGTTGGTTTTCGGTGTCCAGCAGCAATACCAGCGTAGCATCATCTTTCAAGGTTTGCATCAGCCCTTCTCCCCAATCTTCCAACCGGATGTGCAGAAAGTTTAGCTGGGCGTGGCGTGTATCAGTCCGCTGGTATTCCTCCAGTGTCCGAAACAGTGGATACTTATTTTGCTGATCTTCGTGTTGGTACCACACGTTAACATCCCGAATCTCTTTGAGTCCATTCGGTAGCATGAAATCAATGGGCTGCTGGCCGGTATATACGTAGTCGCAACCCTGGTCATTCATGGTCCACTTATCCAGTTCGGGCAGATAAAAGTGTCCAACATGCTTCAAATCGTGGTAACTCCATTCACTGATGGCCGATACATCCACAATTACCCGAGGCACATTATCACCCCCTATGTTGGCTACTTCCTGCGTACGGCGGCGGGAATAACTATACGGATCTTTTGGAATCTCTTCTATCGGAGGAATAGGCTGGTGAGGTGCCCGGTCATCGTACCGCTTTACAAGATGATAAGCTACCGGCACTTCGTATTCCGGCTCTTCAGTAAGCGATACCCGAACGGTATCGCCTAGCCCATCTTCCAATAAGGCACCAATGCCTACAGCCGATTTAATACGTCCGTCTTCCCCATCGCCGGCTTCGGTCACTCCCAAGTGTAGCGGGTAGGGCTCCAACCCTTCTTCGTCCAGCTTCTGTACCAGCAGTCGGTAGGCTTGCACCATTATCTGAGTATTACTGGCTTTCATAGAAAGCACTACGTCGTAGTAATTCAAATCCTCACAGATGCGGAGAAATTCCAGGGCTGATTCAACCATGCCCAGCGGCGTATCACCGTAGCGGCTCATAATCCGATCGGATAGCGACCCATGGTTGGTTCCAATCCGCATGGCGGTGCCGTATTCTTTACAAATTTTTACCAGCGGAGTAAAACGCTCGCGAATGCGGTCAATCTCGGCCTGGTAGCTAGCATCGTTGTATTCAATCGTTTCAAATTTCTTCTTATCAGCGTAATTACCGGGATTGATTCGCACCTTTTCTACAATCCGGGCGGCTAGTTCGGCTGCATTAGGGGTAAAGTGAATATCAGCAATCAGCGGAGTATCGTGCCCCAGTTTTCGCAGCTCCTTCCGGATATTCTCCAGATTCTGGGCTTCTTTTAGGCTGGGAGCCGTAATACGAATGTATTCGCAACCAGCCTCAATCATCCGTAGGCACTGCTGCACTGAACCTTCCGTGTCCATCGTATCGACGGTAGTCATAGATTGCACCCGGATGGGGTTGGTTCCGCCTAATGGTAACCCACCAATATCAACCACTCTGGATGGTCGACGAATATATTCCGTCAGACTTTGACAGTACGATTGAAAGGAAGCGATTTCAGAAGCAAGCATATTGTAAATAGTGTTATGTTGTTTTTGTGTTAATGTGTTATAGTTTATGATCTTCGAAAAGGTCCTCAGAACTATGCACTCAATACACGTTAACACCGCGCGGTGGTCGCCATAGAACTTTAACACTATAACACCAACATTTGTTGCTATGGCAAATAAATCAAATTTTATCCTATATCGCCTAACTGCGGGCGCATCAAAATTTCTTCTACTACGGTTCGTTCGGAGAGACGGTAGGCGTTGAGTACTACTTCAGCCACGTCTTCAGGGGGCATAAAGCGAGACTCGGGTAAATCGCTACCAGCCCAGCTATTAGTGAGGGTAGCTCCCGGTAGAATAGACGTTACCCGAATGTTGTGAGGCTTCATTTCTTCGCGCAGCACCTTGCTCATGCCCAGCATAGCAAACTTACTGATGCAGTACGATCCACCGTTGGTATACGCGGTGATACTAGCAGTAGAGCAGATGTTGAAAACATGTCCGCGCTTAGCCTCCACCATGGGTGGAAGCAACGCCCGGGGTAAATAATAGGCACTGTACAGGTTGGTTTCAATTTGCTTTTCCAGCGCCCCTTCCTCTTCTTGGTGGATCTGACCCGGAATAAACACTCCTGCATTATTGATCAGTACTTCCACCGGATTTCCTGCTTCGGTTACCATTTCAGCAAAGGCCAGTACTTCAGCTTTTTTAGAAACATCAGTCGGGCGAATATACACTTCAATCTCCGGATGGGCTGAGGTAAGCTCTTGTTTCAACTGCTGTAAGTCAGCTTCGGTGCGGGAGCAAAGTGCCAGGGAAAAGCCCTCTGCAGCAAAACCTTGCGCTAGTGCTTTGCCTATTCCCTTACCGGCTCCGGTAATTACCACTAATTTTTTCATAAACGTATAATTTCTAGTTACGTAGAACCATTTATCAATTTAGTGTTATAGTTTTATAGTGTTTAGGTTTTGGAGCGTTACCATGAGCAAAGTTTATAAATGCATAAACACCCGGTACTAAAACATCTAAACACTTTAAAACTAAAACACAATAACACTTGAGTTTTTTTATGAAAAGCATTGGCTCTTACTTATTGTTCATCGGCACTTTGTTCAGCCGGATGGAGGCGTTCAATATCTACGTGAAGCGCACCATTGATGAAGCGGTGAAAATCGGGATTAATTCTCTTACATTGGTGGCTATTGTCTCTACGTTTATAGGCATGGTATCCACCATTCAAACAGCGGCTAACTTGGTTAGTGCGTTTATTCCTAAAAGTGTAGTTAGTCTGGTAGTGCGCGACATGACCGTACTGGAACTCGCCCCTACCATCACATCAGTGGTGTTAGCCGGGAAGGTAGGTTCTAACATCGCTGGAGAACTAGGCACCATGCGTATTTCCGAGCAGATAGACGCCCTGGAAGTGATGGGTATTAACTCAGCTTCTTATCTGATTGTGCCTAAAGTGCTAGGAGCAATGTTGATGTTTCCTTTGTTAGTAATTGTAGCGGGCTTTTTATCACTATACGGTGGTTATCTCATTGGAACGTTTACTGGTGTAGTAACCGGTCAGGAATATGTAGCCGGACTACGTACCGAGTTTCAGCAGTATAACGTATTTGTGGCTTTGGTAAAGTCCGTTGTTTTTGCATTCTTGATTTCTACAGTTTCGGCTTATCAAGGATACTTTACTCGCGGAGGAGCATTGGAAGTAGGTCAGGCCAGTACTAAGGCGGTGACTAATAGTTGTATTGCTGTGCTTGTTGCGGATTACGTAGTAGTAAGTGTTTTACTCCAATGAGTGATGAGTAATAACCCATATTATTCATCATCCATCAATCATTAAATTATGATTCGTATTGAGAATATTTCTAAAGCCTTTAGTGGAAAAACGATTCTTGACGGTATCAGTGGGGTATTTGAAAAGGGGCAAACCAATTTGATTATTGGAGCCAGCGGCACCGGAAAGAGTGTGTTACTGAAGTGTATCGTTGGCTTGGTTCGTCCTGATCTGGGAACGGTTTACTATAACGACCGGGATTTTACCCACGCCAATAAGGACTTAAAAACCGAAATTCGGCGAGAAATTGGAATGCTCTTCCAAGGGGTAGCTCTGTTTGACTCGCTGAATGTAGAAAATAACGTCAAATTTCCACTGGATACACTTACTGATATGCCCGAAGACGAAAAACTCGACCGGGTAAATTTCTGTCTGAAGCGGGTTGGATTGGAAGGTTCTAACAAGAAAATGCCCTCAGAACTTAGTGGAGGTATGCAGAAGCGAGTGGGCATTGCCCGAGCTATTGTGAATGATGTTGATTACCTTTTCTGTGATGAACCTAACTCTGGCCTTGATCCGCAAACGTCAGTACTGATTGATGATTTAATTAAAGAAATTACGGAAGAGTTTAATACCACTACCATTGTGGTAACCCACGACATGAACTCGGTGATTGGTATTGGCGATCATATTCTGTTTTTATACAAAGGGCACAAGCTTTGGGAAGGAAGCAACAAGACCATTTTGGATACTGATGTGCAGGAATTGCGCGACTTTTTATTTGCTAACAAATTAATGAAGGCCGGAGCTACTTTTTAAGCAATCTCTTCGTTGTACTTTTTAATTATCAATTCACCACGCCAGCCACGCATTCACCGTGCTTAGCTGGGATATTTAACTCGACTATTTTTTTATGGATTCTTTGCAAATTCCCGCTACGGCCACCACTCCCGAAATACAACTAGATCAACAAACCGGTCACCTGGCAGTTCGGGGTATATCTGACGAAGAAGATGCTTTAGGTTTTTATTTTCCGGTGCTTCAGTGGATGGACACCTACGTCCAGAATCCGGCCGATAACACTGTGTTGGATATCCAACTAAAGTACTTTAACACCGCTTCGGCCAAGGCATTGTTTGAGCTTATTAAAAGATTGAAAACTGCGCAAAAAACCGGTAAATTAGTGGAAGTCAACTGGTTTTACAATGCTAAAGATCCGGTCTTGAAGGAAGACATTGAACAATTTCGCGACCTACTCTCAGTACCTATTAACGTTACTCCTTCTTAGTTGAGCTTTTGATTGCTACCAAGATAGTATAAAGTAAGAAGGGAGAATAAGCTACCTTATAACGAATAAGGGTACCAAAATTAGGAGTTGACAAAGCTAACAAAACGCCCAGTAGTGTAGCGTAAATAAGCCCGGCTATCAACCATAACTTTATCTCCTGCCGGATACGGCTGAGATGACCTACCTTCCGTAAAGCAACAACCGCCAAAATTAGCAACAATAGATTTTCCACTCCCGCCAAATGCTGCAATGGTGAACTAGTTTCAAATAACAGTGGACGAAACCAGGCCGAGAATAGAGCAACTGGAGCGTTTAGTAGTATGCTGCCAAGGGCAGGTTGCAGATTGAAGAAGTGGATGATATTTCCGGGGTCAGACATGCTCACAAATGCATCGTGGTTTTTCACTATTACCCCGAGGAATCGGTCTAAGTTGAGGTTGGGATGTAGCAAAGTGGCGAGCAGTATCAACGTCCCAAATATTGCCACCACTTTGCCTACCAAATAAGTACGAGCAAAGCCTGTCCTTCCGCTAATAGCAATGCTAATTAACAAAGGAATCAGCACCGCTGCGTAGTAGTACTTCATGATCCAGAGACCATAAGCAGCAACAATCCAACCTAAAAATCGTGTTCCCCACCCTTTTGACCCGATACTAAAATAGAATCTCAGTGCTTCGGCAACTAAAAAGCTAATAATGCCTACCGCAATAGTTTCCTTCAAAATACCTGAACTCCAGAACACAAAAGAGGGAAATCCTAGCCAAGCAATACTCACTGCTTGTTCGGTCTTCGGGAATAGTTGCACTAATGACTGCCCCAGATACCAGACACCTGCAAACGAAAGAGTGGTAATATAAGCGGAAATCAACCAGTAATTATCTTGGGTAGCTAAACAGCCTATACTAATGATTTTACTCATTAACAAGGCCCGAGGCTGCTGGATGTACATCAGTAAATCCGGCAAATATTGGGGATCGAACCAGCTCAGCAGGTAATTTTCCCAGTTGAACCGTGCCAGGTCAGCCAGCATGCTTCCATCTGAAAAGTAGTTCCAGGTGTCGCCTCCGGGATAGTAGTAGAGATAGAGCAGGCCTACCGACCAGCCACACAGAAGCCGTATTCCTAAAGCTGGCAAAAACCAACGAGCCATTGGTCTTTCTTTGATACGGTGGTACCAAAAAAAGATGATGCCAATATGAAGGCAACTATGGAGCAGAGTAATCCACAGCGGGCTAGTTTTTCAGGGTTAGGCGATAAAGAAACAAACAAATGGTGTTTTTTCATAACCTCCGAACCAATACTGCATTTCAGGCACTGTTTTTTGGAGCAAAAATGCTGATGAAGTTCAATTAGCCCCTGCGAATCAAGGGCAGACTCTTGAGGAAAACCCAGCTGTGCGTATTTTTTGGTTATCTGATTTTTCTCAGCGGGTAACTGCCTTAAACACTCCCACGCGTGTTGCTGATACTGCGCATCTCGATAATACATGCCGTAAGCCGAAAGCAGTGGAACCACAGTGTTGATTAGCAGAACCGCTATACTCCCCTTTCCAATTGGCTGTACATTGCCTTCCAGAAGACTAAACTTTCTAAGGTATTCGTCAACCGATAGCATCTGTACTAGCCAGGATAGATTTGCCTCCCACTTTCCGAGCAATTGAGTTACCTGCTTGATCCTTACATGCGGCATATTTGCCGGACGCATACGGCTGTAGCGCCACGCCGACGTACTCATTCGGTTTTGAGTGAGTTCCGGCGGTTGAGTGATCCAGTTCTGAGATGCATATTTACTTAAACCAGCCTGCTGAAGGAAGACTGTCTGTAGCTGTAGTTGATTTTCATACCACTTCTTAACCCATCGTAGCGGTAACGCTAAAGCTAACTGCTGCATTGCCTCCTGATTGGTTTTAAACCCAAAGCCTTTAAGCAGCCATTGGTAGCTCGTCTCCTCCCAGTTTCCACCATTCGCTTCTAGCTGGTTCAGAATTTCGTTAGCTTTTCGTTCCAGACGTTGGGCTGCGACTCGCTCAATCTGCGATATTTTAGTAATTTCTGCTACTCGGGAAACTTGCAAAGCACAAGAAATAAACGGTTGTTGACTATCTAGTAAAGACTGACTTCTAAGAAGTACCGAGTGATCAACTCGCTGTTTAAGCTCCAGCGTAGGGATGGGAGTACCATCAAGGCGAAATACCTCCTGATCATGCTGCCATACTACGTGCAGTACTACTCGGTTATAAGCAGAATCATTTTGATGACCGTGACGGTCCCAGTCCGATGACCTGATGTGTATTTCTACCGAACCACACCATTCCAGATCGCCAATCAGTAATCGAGCCTGGGCAAAATCAGGTCCGGCATTTGAGTTCAGAGTTCCTACCGAACGAATAATTATTGGCTTTTGCTGCACCGTTTGCAATCCAGCACGATCAAAGGACTGATGCTGCCACACATAATGGAGAACTTCTTCTTTCAAGTTTTTACCCGAATAATAGGGATAAAGGTGAAAGAAAATGGAGCGGTTTTGCGTAAAAAGCTACGGAAGAAAGGTAACGCCAATGGTTACCATTTATTCACATTGTCTAGATACATCTTTACTAATTCCACCGTATTATTCACCTGGCATTTCTGAAGCATATTAGCCCGGTGGTTAGAAACAGTGCGTTCGCTCAGAAAGAGTCGCTCGGCAATCTGTTTGGAATTTAACCCTTCCACCAATAACATCAACACTTCCTTTTCTCGCTTGGAAAGAACGTTGATGGGGTTTTGATCATTGCTTTCCTGATTCTTCTTATCCTTGAATCCCTTTACAATAACCTGGGTAATGGGTTGACTATAGTACTCATCTCCTTTAGCTACCGTCTGAATAGCTTTAACCACTTCATCACGGTCAGTATACTTGGTAATGTAGCCGTTCACTCCACTATTCAGTGCTTTGAACACATAGTCGGGAGTATCGTGCATGGATAGGATGAGAACTTTGGTCTTTAACTGGCTATTGGTGATCTCCTGAACGATATCAAAGATTGATTTACCAGGCATGGATATATCAGAAACTAGTACGTCAGGCTCATTCTCAGCTACTAGCTCGAGTGCCTTTCCGCCATCGTTAACTGACCCAATTATATCAATGAAATCGTAATTCTTTAATATACTTGCTGTCCCTTCAGCCAGTATTGTATGATCATCCGCTAACACCACGGTAATCTTACTCATACAAAAATTAGTAGTAGTTTATTGATTAACTTAAAAAAGTATTACGTGAAATACAAACACAAATACCTTCCAAATTAATAAGAACTTTATTTTAATACGATGTACAATCGGAAGTGCTAATATACTATTTGGAACGAATAACAAAGGAAATTTTTCCAGTAGATGTTGCCGCTGCCCGAACATTATCGCCAGTTCGGCTAAAAGTTAGTTCTTCCACGGCTTCACGGTAAACTCGCTCCACGGCAGGACTGACTGTCTTTTCTAAGGTTCTGATGCTAATTATTTCCCCCCGGTCATCAATCGTGATCTGAAAAACGATTCGCCCATTTTCGCTAGAATCATCCTGAGGACGGGGAATGTAATCCCAATTCCAGCCTGCCATCTGTAATGAGGCCCCGTCTGAAGGTCCTTTAGCCCCGTATAATGCTCTTTCGTCTACTTTTCCTTCTTCTTTACCCTGGTCTCCCACTGGTTGGTCAGAAGCACCCTGATTAGTATTTTTGGAAGGATACAAACTGCCAGGCTCCGGTTCTTGTACCGGTTCTTCCGGCTCTTCTATCACTTCAGGAGCAGTTTCCGGTACCTCTTCTACTACGTCCGGACTTTCTTCTACCGGAGCTTCGTACTCTACTTGTTCAGTAGGTTCTTGCACTTCTCCAAGTTCAGGCGGGGTTTCTAGCACTTCTTCCACCTCTTCGGTTACTTCTTCTTCAACAGTTTCCTCTTCTACCACCGGAGTTGGTTCCGGACGGACAGTTTCACCTGCTCCGGTTTCATCTAATCCAAAATTCAGTTCAATGCCATATTCCGGTAGCGGTGGATCGGGCTCTTGCCAGGCTAACAAAAAGAAAAATAGTAGAAGCAGCACAGAATTCACCCCTAGCGAAACTAGCGCGGCGACTCGACGATCTTTTTTTTCTTCAGGTGATATCATAAAAAAAGTGCTGCCATAACTTATAACGTAAAGGCTTCGCTATAAATTGAATCTCTTAAGCGTTCTCGCGACAATTGAGAATGAAGAAGCCTTATTTAGATAACAATTAGCGAGCGGTTTCGGGTTTCGTGGCAATAGATACTTTTGCTTCCAGTAAAGTAGCAATACCCGCTACCCTCACCAGGTACTCTACCGGTACTGACTTGTCAACGTTAAGCACCACCACTCCCTCTTGTTCGGAAAGTGCTGCTCGTAAGGCACTTTCCAATTGGTCAACGGGTACCGCACGTTCATTAACAAAATATTGTAAATCGGGGGTAATAGTAACGTTTACTCGCTGCAATACAATGGTAGAAGCCCTACTTGATGGTAAATTTACCGGTAGTCCCGAAGGAGTAACAAAGGAAGAAGTGAGCATGAAGAAAATCAGGAGCAAAAAAATGATATCGGCAATTGAGGAAAAATTGAAGCTCGTCTCAATCTTATTCCGGGCGCGTAGATCCATAGTTCATAATTGAAAGTGGACAAGGGAAAGTTGATAATGACTTTCTATGTCGGTTCCTGTAGCAAATCAATAAAGTCGATGGAGATATACTCCATCTGGTGCACTACCTTATTTACGCGAGATACTAAATAGTTGTAGCCCAAATAAGCAATAATCCCTACTGCTAGTCCGGTAGCAGTAGTAATCATAGCCTCGTAAATACCAGTTGATAACAATTGCGGACTCACATTACCTTCTTCTTGAGCAATAGCAATAAAAGCTTGAATCATACCGGTCACCGTTCCTAAAAAGCCAATCATGGGCGCAGCCCCGGAAATGGTAGCCATAAGTGTCAGATTTTTTTCCAGCCGGTACAACTCAATTTTACCCACATTCTCGATCGCTCCTTCAATAGATTTAAGCGGACTACCGATACGGGTAATTCCCTTCTCAATCATGCGGGAGATCGGTGAGTCAGTTTGAGAGCAGATGACGCGAGCCGCGCTAATTTCGCCTCGGGACACCAGTCCCCGGATTTTCTCCATGAACTGTTCAGGTACTTTGGATGCTCGCTTTATGGTGCGGACACGCTCTACGAAGATATAGATTGAAACCGCAAATAAGATGATGAGCGGTATCATAACCCAGCCGCCCTTTAGCAGAAGGTCTAAAACAGTAACGGATTCGGCAGCAGAGGTAAGAGCAGTGGTATCGGTAGGGGTTTCGGTTGTGATTTGCAGTAGGATCATACTAGTATTTTAGTATCCAAGTATTTTCTCCGTATTCGGCTCGGTAATTGTCAATGTTTTCCGACCCTTCAGTGAAAGTTTCAAAATCGGATACTGCCACCCGGTGAATCAGTGGTGCCCGACTGGTAGGGTCCAGAATTTTGGAACCAATTCCCTGGGCTTCTAACTGACGGGCGTAGTCCATTGCAAGATCATAGTCGACGAAACTGGCCACTACCACAAAGGTTCGTCCAGTGGGTGCCGAAATACGTTCAATACCAGTGTAAGGCGCTAAAGGATATTCTTCTACTACTGGCTCTTCGATCACAGGCTCTTCCACTACAGGTTCTTCAATAACTGGCTCCGGCTCAGGAGTGGCTACTATTACTTGCTCTACTGGTTCTTCTTCACCAAACCAGGATGCAACCTGATCCATACCATTAAAAAGAAAAAGGTAAACTGCCAAACCTACTAGCACAATCAGCCCAATAACAGCGGCAATAATCCACCCCTTACCTGATTCATCTTCCTCTTCAACGTAGTACCGTGGCTCCTCAAATTGTGGGGGCATTTCTTCTTCCCGATCAATGGGATGGAAGTCGGATTCCGGCAAACCGAAATCGTCGGTATCTTCTAAGTGGTATCCGGTTTCTTCTCTGTTTTCCATAACGGACTAGTTTACTTACTACTTGGTAAAACAATAGTTATCAGTCATTTACGCGAAGTAACTGATCATACTTGAATAAGCCTAAGAACATTATTTATAAAAGTACATACGTACCAAATAGCCGCTAAATTAATATTTTAAAAACTATAGGTGACCCCACCCATAAACATAATTCCGCGGGAAGGATAGTTCATAAATCGCTCGTAGTTCTGTGCAAATATATTTCTTACTTTGATAAATGCGGAAAAACGGTTGGAAAATAAATAATCAGCCTGAAAATGCAAATCGGCGATAGCGTCGAGCTGGCGAGTAGTTCCGCTGGCCAGATTTAGTCCCTGTAACCCGGACATGAACTGAAATTCGGCATTTAGCAGTATCTTTCCGTATAAGTTTAAGCTGTTAAGCCAGCTGAGTGTAACATTGGGGCGATGCCAGGGCTCAGCAATATCGTTCAGACTGTACGTAAAGAAATCGCCCCGTAGGCTGGATCGGAACCGCTCGGCACTGTTCAGGGTAATTTCCCCGAATAGGTTTAGCTGAAACGCATTATCCTCATCGTAAAGAATGGTGAATCGAGTAGAGTCCGATGCACTGTTAGTGAAGAAATATAGATTCTTGTAGTTGTTAGCAGCCACTCCGGCATGAAACCCCAGAAAACTATTGATACGCACATTGATTCCCCCCCGGAAGGTAAAGTGAAGGATAGTGAGTAACAAAGGAACATGGGACAGCAAATAAGGGTAATCACGCGTGGACGAATACAGTGAAGTAGCTTCAATATTGCCATCGATACCAGCGTAGACCTGAAACGATTCATCAAAATTTAGGGTAGCCAATGCGTAGGGATAAATGTGGAGTTGATCAGCATTACTGGCCGTATCGTTCTCATGCGCAACCGTAAATCCCCCCTTAATGGACAGTCCTTCGTCTAACCCTTCTCCCGTGTGGTAAACTAGAAACGGACGGGCTCGGAACAAATTTCGGTTAGCTCTACCCTCTTGCAGTGTTTCTGGACTGCGGTCGCTACGCTGCATCAGAAACAAATCACTTTCTACACCTACCTGCAAATGGGGAAAAATAGTGTAGGTAGCCTCCATATTAAGTTCTACCTGACTTTCCGATGCACGGTACGCATCGCTTAAATAGATAAACTTAGCTTGTACATCGTAATCAAAAGGAGCCTCAATTTGCTCGCGCGAAATACCCGCTGAAAACACTATTGAATTGAAAACCTGCCGAATGGAGTCACGCTCGGGAATAGGTTCGGCGAGTGGGCTGTAGCCATAAAAATGATAACGTTCGCGTTGGTAATTAACATCAGCCCGAAAGGTATGACCAGGAGCAAAATATTTCCCGTTTAGCCCGAACTGAGTATCGCTATTTCCTGAGTTAGCATTATCTACTGGTCCGAAGCGAGACGACTCGTGCAGTAGGTGTAGCCCAAAGCCATAATCGTTGTTACGGGTACTATTGGTAAATAGCTCAGCGTAAGGAGACAAAAAGTTACCAAACCCTAGTTTAAGATAGTTTCCGTACAGCTTGTCTAACGGTGGATTCTTAATTTTGAGCGGACGCACCCGAGGATTTAGGCTAGGTAAGGTAGGCACAACCTCCTGAAAACGATACGTGATATTTGTGGTAGGACGAGCTATTTCTACCGGAGGAATAGGTTCGTAGCGGCGGCTAGCTGTAGGCAACGTAATCTCCCGATCTTTTTCGATAACAACCTCAGCATCGTCAATTTCTCCCTCCTGTTCCCATTCAGGATCAGTTTCCTGAGCTAAGACGAAAAAACTGGTAAATGATAGAAGAACTGCAAAAAATACTTTCATAAACCGGACGTAGCGCTATGAAATGCTAACGGTACAACGAAAAAAAACGTATGAAGGCGAACCTAGCAAAAATAAAAAAAGGACACAAACCAAGTTTGCACCCTTTCCATATTCTGAATGGACGGATTTAATCAAAAAGGTCATCTTCCCGCTCTAGCATCAAGATGGATGCCTGAGGAACGATTACGTATTTTTCACCCTCGTAGATGATCTCAAAAGCACCTTTCTGCAGAAACATGGCTAAGTCGCCTTCTTTGGCCTGAAGGGGAATGTACTTGATCTGCTCGTCGCGCTCTTTCCAGGGTTCATCATCTTCGGCCGGTAACGGAATAGGGTAACCGGGGCCGGTTTTCATGACGTAGCCAGTCTGCACCTTTTCTTGCTCTTGTACCCCAGGCGGAAGAAACAAGCCACTCTTGGTTTTCTCGGATGCCTTTTTAGGTTTAATCAGAATACGATCACCGACGATGATCAACTTCTTTAACTTATTATCTGCCGTTAGTTCAATAGCTTCGCGAATTCTATTTCTCTTATGACAAATTACTGTGCCTGTCTCTGCTTCTGCCATATTGACAGAAGAGTGGTGTTCAAGTGTTCAAAATTGCATGAGCACTCAAACACTATAATACTACATTTTTACCACCGAAAAATAGCAGCAAAGTCCGTATCTACGAACTCCTCAGGTAGGTCTTCTTTCCTTACCATATAGGTATGCCCACCGTGCAGTATAGTTTGTACGGCTAATTTGGATACCAGTGGGAATCGTGCAACTGTGCCGAATAATCTTCCTGATTAATATGATCCCAGCGGTGGGTTCCTTCTACCACGAACAGGGCATCAATACGCCCATCAACAGCAGCCGGGGCAATCTCATGAATATCGTAGGAAGTTTTTCCGGAACCAGCCAGCGCCGCATAGCGATTCATTTCAGTTTGCTTGTCTTCCGAAAAATAGTCCTGTAGTGCTTCTACTGTTTTTTGGTTCAACGTTTCCGGCGATGCCTGATCAGGGTTTTGCTCAATACCTCTTTCGGCTAGTACCACAGGCCGGTTTTTATCCGGAACTATCTGATCCAGCACGTCATTTACCCGTCGGAAATACTCCCAGATATAGGTTTTTTCTTTGTCATCGTCTTCATATCAAAAAATTATGTTTACAAAAAGTAATTCCTATTCTAACCCGGCAAAATAGGTGTTGTTTGGTAGTTGTATTGGCTAATTGTTCGGAATCAGAGGGCTAGTGGTAGGATTTTAGTGAGTCACTTCCGTAATTTACCGCCCGTATGTCTACTTTTTTCTTCTTTCTTCCTTTTCTGCTTGCCTTCACCGTAGTGGGCGTATACGCTGAACGCAAGATTTCGGCCTTTATCCAGGATCGCTTGGGACCAATGGAGGTAGGAAAGTATGGTTTACTCCAAACCATCGCCGATTTACTAAAGCTTATTCAGAAAGAAGATATCGTTCCCAAAGCTGCCGACCGCATACTTTTCCTGGTGGCTCCAATTGTTATTTTCACTGCGGTATTTGCTGGGTTTGCGGTGCTACCACTTACTTCGGGCTTCCGGGGTTCTACGGCA
Organism: uncultured Flammeovirgaceae bacterium; assembly: GCA_937884755.1. Classification (GTDB taxonomy): domain Bacteria; phylum Bacteroidota; class Bacteroidia; order Cytophagales; family Cyclobacteriaceae; genus Tunicatimonas. The sequence continues at coordinate 4,792 of CAKZYJ010000389.1, read as the reverse complement.
GAGATTGGACTCTTTTTTCTGCTGGCAATTGTGTCGCTGGATGTGATTGGTATTCTGATGTCGGGCTGGGGATCAAATAATAAGTACGCGCTTTACGGAGCATTGCGATCGGTAGCGCAGATTGTGAGCTACGAAATTCCGCTGGGGCTTTCGGTGCTTTGCGTAGTGATTGTCTCCCAGAGCTTTGATCTTCAACTTATCTCTTATTTGCAGGGAGTTTTAGCTCCGAAAGTGACTGACCTTCCTACGTACCTGTTTGGGATAGCTGATTGGCAAATAGATGTTACGGCCATTGGAGGTATTGTGAGTTGGAATATCGTTCGGGTACCCATTTTGTTTTTCGCTTTTATTATCTACTTCATCGCTTCGCTGGCTGAGAGCAACCGTGCTCCGTTTGATCTTCCCGAAGCAGAATCTGAGTTGATTGGCGGGTATCATACCGAATACTCGGGCTTTCGTTGGGCGCTGTTTATGCTTTCTGAATACGCCATGATGCTACTGGTTAGCTTCTTGGGAGCTATCTTGTTTTTGGGGAGTTGGAATACACCTTTGCCTAACATTGGATCGGCAACTTTGGCCGACTGGACTACTGGCAAACCAGCCACCAAGATAGGGCATGCAAGAGGCATTTTTAGGTAGTTTAGCAAAGTACTGTTGCTGGTAGCCATACAGATGTGGGTCCGCTGGACTTACCCTCGCCTGCGGGTGGACCAATTAATGACATTGTGCTGGAAGTACCTTATTCCGGCTTCGTTACTCCTGGTGTTGCTTTCGGCAGTGTGGAGGCTCTGGATGCTCTAGCATGAATCCTTACCTGCTGGCCGTACTGGCTATCATCATTTTAGGTTCGGCTGGGGCATTTATTAAAACCATTGATCTACCGCCGGTAACACTCACGTTTTTTCGAATGGCTATTCCTACCGCGGTTCTGTTCGCATATTTTACCTACCTAAAGCGGGTTACACTTTTTCGTACTTCGGTAAAGTGGTTATTGTTAGGGTCGTTGCTCAACGCAGCGCGACTGTTCCTTTTCATTGCTAGTTACTCCTACACTAGCATTGTGAATGCGATTGTTATCTTCTATACCTGGCCGGTTTTCTCCATTATTTACAGCCGAATCTGGCTGCGAGAGTCTATTCCTAAACGCAACCAATGGTTACTATTTTTGCCACTCGCAGGCATCGTTATCATTTTTTCGGATCAGCCGTTTACTATAGCTAACGAAGATCTGATCGGGATGGGAGCCATGCTACTATCAGCGATCATTTACGCGCTTACAGTCATTATTTTCAAGCGCACATCCTACGCTTACACTGGCTTTGAGATCGTATTCTTCCAAAATCTATTGGGCGGCTTTATCTTTCTACCGTTTGCCTGGTCGGCACTAGGTAGCTTGAGTTGGGAAACTTACGGATTAGTAACTGTCTTCGCTTTAACCATCGGTTTGCTGGCCTTTGGCATGTTTTTTCAGGCCCTACGAAAGATGAAAGCGTCTACTCTCGCCTATTTATCCTATCTGGAAGTAGTAGTGGCAAGTTTGTACGGCATTCTGCTCTTTGGGGAGGCAGTCACTGTACAGTTAGTAACTGGGGCAGTGCTAATCATTCTAGCTACTATCCTGTTTCAGAAAGAGTAAAGACTACTAAAAATAATCCTAGTGACCGTCGTGCTCCTACTCGATAGGCCAAAAAATAAGGCCTAACGACTCAAGATAGTTAGTATGGGTTCCCCAGAAACCTAACCAGCGTCCCTTCCATTTTTTGTCTCGTTGTGAAAGTAACAGACGAAAATCAGTGTCCCCGCCGGTGCCGCCGAAGGTATCGGAAGCTGATCCATCGCTAAAATGAAACCGGATCTGGTCAATCCACCAACCGCTGGCCCCGCTAATCCCCACCAACTCCGCCCCTTCCGGAACTTCTACGCTCTCCTTCCACTCAGAATTTGCATTTCCTATTGTCAGCTCTCGAGCTTGACCGACTGAATCTTCTACTACCAATAGCAACGCCTGCACTACCTGGAAATTAACTTCCTCGTTCGTTCCTACCTGTATTCGGCGAAGAACATCGCCCTCCGATAGTACTTGTACTAAAAATGTATCGCCCTGAGTAGGAATTGTGCCACCCACCCGGGCCGAATAGTGGATTTCTCCCAATTGAGCTTTTTCTTCGGAAAGTGTGAGTGATTGGCTCAGACCAGGTAATGCATTCAAATTGGTGCTCAGTAAGAAGCTGATTGCTACGATAGGTCTAATTCTTAATAGTTTCATAACACGAAATTGTAACGGAAGCGAATGTATATGACTACTTTCGCAAAATATGCATCACCCTTTAGATTTTTTAGTGATTGGCGATTGGGGAAGACGTGGCATGTGGGGACAGCGAGAAACAGCTAATCAGATGGCGGCTACCGCCCAGGTAATTCATCCTCAATTTATTATTTCTACTGGCGACAATTTTTATGATGCGGGAGTAGAGGATTTGGCCGATTCTCACTGGATCGAATCCTTCGAGAGTGTCTATCACCACGAGCCACTTCAGATTCCGTGGTACATTGCGGTAGGCAACCACGATTATGGCGGGAGCATCCGTGCCCAAATCGACTACTCGCTCATTAGCAGTCGCTGGAATTTTCCTAGCCACTACTATACCTTTAGTCATTTCCTAGATCAGGAGGAGGTACTATTCGTAGTGACTGATACTAGCCCATTTATTTCAGAATGCTACAGCGAAGAAAGACCCGAAATTTATGCCCAAGACCGATACCGGCAATTAGCCTGGTTGGAAAGCGAATTGTCTCGCAGTTCAGCTAAGTGGAAAATAGTAGTGGGTCATCATCCGGCTTATTCTTCCAGTCCGTTTCACGGCAACGCCGACGAACTGATTGACGCTTTTGTGCCACTATTTAAGCGATACCACGTTGACCTTTACCTTAGCGGGCACGAACACGACTTACAATTGCACAAGCCTTTGGGCACCACTTACTATCTGGTATCAGGAGCCGGTTCCGAAATTCGTGAAACGGGAAGCTACGACATCACTCGCTTTAGCGCTGCCTGCAATGGCTTTGCTCACATCAGCCTGAGCGACGGTGCACTTGCTATTCGTTTTGTAGATAGTACAGGGAGGCGGTTGTTCCAAGAAAAAATTGTGAAGGAAGCCGTTTTATGAGGCTAATACTGAAGCAGGAGATACAGTTACACAACCGTTTTCGGCAATCTCTTCTAAATGAGCAAATTGCAGTTCATTGATTAGCAATGGATCGTAGGGAGCGCTTACCCGAACGTAGTTTTCGGTAAATCCGTGCATTCGGCCTTCCTCTACATCCTCCTCAAATAACACAGTCGCAGTGCTGCCTAGATTTTCCTCGTAGAATTTACGCTTTTTCTTTTCTGAAAGGGTTCGGAGCATCTTAGAACGCTGTTGCCGCACTTTCATGGGTACTACCTCACTCATTTCGGCAGCGGGGGTGTTAGTCCGCTCCGAATAAGTGAATACGTGCAGATAAGAAATCGGTAGCTCGTTCAGGAATTGATAGGTATCCAGAAAATCTTCTTCGGTTTCACCAGGAAAGCCGACAATTACATCTACCCCAATGCCGCAATGGGGCATCAGTGTTTTGATTTTTTGCACCCGGTCGGCGTACAGTTCCCGCAGGTATCGCCGCCGCATCTGCCGCAGAATTTTGTTAGAACCCGACTGTAAGGGAATATGAAAGTGTGGTACAAACCGCTGTGATTGGGCCACAAACTCAATAATCTCGTTGCTAAGCAAATTAGGTTCAATAGAGGAGATGCGGAACCGTTCAATGCCCTCTACATTATCCAGTACTTGTACCAAATCCAGAAAGCGGTTCTTCCGCGTACCATCAATGATTCCGTAATCGCCGATATTCACTCAGGTCAATACTACTTCTTTCACATCAGTCTGAGCAATCTGCTCAGCCTTGTCTACTACTGCTTCTACTGTATCGCTGCGGCTTTTACCCCGCGCCAGCGGAATGGTACAGAATGTACAATGATAGTTGCAGCCATCCTGCACTTTTAGGAAAGTACGGGTACGGTCGTGCATGGAATAAGCAGCATTGAAGCGTCGCGCTTCTTTTATTTCTGAAGCAAACACTTGTGGCTGGGACTTCTTCTGAAACCCATCCAGCAAATCCAGCAACCGAAACTTTTCGGCAGCGCCCAGCACGGCATCTACTCCGGAAATTTCTGCAATTTCTCGGGGTTTTAGCTGGGCATAACAACCTACAATGCAAACATAAGCATCGGGAGAATGCTTGAGCGCCTCCCTCACTACCTTTCGACATTTTTTGTCGGCATTATCGGTTACTGAGCAGGTATTGATGATATAGATATCAGCACCATCCTGAAAGCCTACCTTGCGGTAGCCACGCGCTTCTACCTGCCTACTCAGGGTAGAAGTTTCCGAATAATTCAGTTTACATCCTAACGTATAAAATGCTACCGAACGCGGCGTATCACTCATTGCAATCGTAAAAATTCTATGTTCTGGCGTAGTACTCAGTAATTACACCAATTGAAAAGGTAAAGTTCTCACTTATTGATCTCACGCACAAGCAAAGGGAAGTCAGATCTGCTGCTCACAATTAAATTTCTCATGAAACTTTATCGGTAAAACCAAAGAAAATTTGTTGTATACAAGAAAATATTAGGCAGCGACCAAATATAATTTTGATGATTTTTTAAATTTTCAGAGTGATTTATTATGAATAATGAAAAACTTATACCTTTTTATTGTCATTTAACAAAAAATCGTATATTCGCAATTTA
>CAKZYJ010000388.1 GCA_937884755.1 uncultured Flammeovirgaceae bacterium | reverse complement strand
ATTCGCTAAGTGGAAACCAATAAAACCTGCTACACCGGTAATTAAAACCTTCTCTTTCATCCTATAATCGACTGTTGACTAACTCTTTCTCTAGAAAACTTTTCACATCATAAACAACAGCACCACTCTCTCGATGCTTTTGCCAATCTATACCGTGGAAAGCCTCATGACCTACTGCAATCACGATGCCATCATAATGATCTTGTAGATTTTCTACCAATGATAGCCCGTATTCGTGGAAAACCTCCCCAGAGTCAGCTAAAGGGTCGTATACTTCCACATTAATTCCAAAACTCTGCAATTCTCGGATAATATCAATAACCCTACTGTTTCTAATATCCGGGCAGTTCTCTTTAAAAGTAATACCTAATACCAGCACTTTAGCATCGCGGATAGCACTACCTTTCTGTGAAAGAAGTTTCACCAGCTTGCTGGCTACAAAAATACCCATATTGTCATTAATACGCCTCCCCGCCAGAATCACTTGGGGATGATAGCCTACGCTCTCGGCTTTGTGGGTCAGATAAAAGGGGTCTACCCCAATACAATGACCACCTACTAAACCCGGACGGAACGGCAGAAAATTCCATTTGGTTCCCGCTGCTTCTAAAACCTCCTGAGTATCTATTTCCAGACGATCAAAAATGAGAGCTAATTCATTAACAAAGGCGATATTAATATCCCGTTGGGCATTTTCAATTACCTTAGCAGCTTCAGCTACTCGGATTGATGATGCCTTATGCGTACCTGCTGTAATGATAGAGGCATATATTTGATCTACTAATTCAGCTACTTCGGGGGTGCTCCCGCTAGTTACTTTCTTAATTGTATGTACCCGATGTTCTTTATCGCCCGGATTAATTCGCTCAGGGGAGTAGCCGCAGAAGAAATCCTGATTAAACGTCAACCCACTTACCCTCTCAAGTATCGGTACACAATCGTCTTCGGTACAGCCAGGGTAGACTGTAGATTCGTAAATTACCAGATCACCAGGTTTTAGCACCTTTCCAACGCTTTCACTAGCCCGATACAGTGGTGTTAAGTTTGGTTTCTTATATTCATCAATAGGAGTGGGTACAGTAACAATGAATACATCACAATCGCGAATCCCTTCCAGCTCATCGGTAGCCTGGAACCCTTCTGAAGCCCTTATTTCTTCTGAGGTAACCTCACGGGTGACGTCTAGCCCTACTTTTAGTTCTTTAATCCGGCTTTGGTTAATATCGTAACCAATAACCGTGAACTTCTTACCAAACTCTACTGCCAGCGGTAGGCCTACATAGCCTAAACCAATAACGGCAATCTTGCGGTCATTCAGAGATTGAAAGTCAATCATTGAAGTTTTAGTTTAATATTATTATAGATGATCTGAATAATAATGATAGCAAAACCTAGGGCTACACCGGCAAATAAGGATAATATTATAATTAACTCTTCGTTAGGTGCGCTTTTTCGCAAGGGTATCTGAATAGGTTCTAGTACTTTAAAGGCTGGGGTTTCTTCCTGCACCTTTATTCTCGCCTGCTCCAGCTGCTGAGCCACACTTTGGTATAAGCTGAAAGCTAAATTGTAGTCGGTTCTAGCTCGTTCCAGTTCAATACGCCCACGCTCAGTTACAATATTTGAATTTCTATCTTGAATAGATGCTAGCATTTGCTGCGCTTCATTGTAGCGGTTTTTCTTGTCTTCGTACTGCTTTTCTATAAAAATCAGGTCGGCTTGGGCTTTTTCTATTCGATAATCAGTAATATACTGAGTGAGATAATTTACTGCTAACTTTGTAGACTTGGCCGCTACCAAAGGATCAGGCATAGTAGCACTTACCTTAACCATCCCGTTTCCTTCAATAGTGGTTATAATTCTCTCCCCTAGCTTTGCTATCACGCTTAATTGGAGACTGGTAAGCATAATGGGTTGGTACAAAGTATCTGACTTATTTAGAGTATTATGATCTTCTGCCTTTTGCAAGTTATCTGGGAAAACCTGATCCGTATTCTGTACCAGACTTGGTTTTTCAGAAGACGATAATAAGCTAATGGGTAACCGAATCAACATCCGAGGTAACCCTAGCGTATACCGCTTGATGTGCTCGGTAACAGAAGGGGTATTAACTTCGGTAAAATAATAGTATAAGTTCATGCTAGTGTCTAGCGAAGAGAAATACATCTCCTCATCCATTATAGCTAGGTACGACGAAGTGCTTTGAGTAATATCAGGGTATAAAGTTTTATCCAATGTTCCCGAGGCACCTCCCAGGCCAACCCCAGCAAACCCACCTAATTGGGTAAGTATGCTGGAAGAGCCTCCTAGCGAACTAGGATCACTTGTTTGAGGCATTAGTATTATTTCGGTACTGTATTCAGCAGGACTGACAATAGCTATAAATAATCCAAGTGCAAAGGTTATACCCATGGTAATAAACACAACCTTTCTTCTACTCCATACCTGCTGGAAAAGCTTGAGTAGATCAATTTCATCCTCTTCATCAGGAGAGATGATAGATTTACCCTCAAGCTTTTGTCCTTCCGATGTCCCATTCTCAGGTTTGGGCTTATTTTCAATATATTCTTCAGGTGTATCCACGTATAGTAAATATGATTACTCTCGTTCAATACGATCTAAAACGATAATTACAGTAGTTGTTAAAGTCCCTAGTGCTGTCACAATAACTCCTAGGGCTTGCGGGCTTATACCAGTATTGGCTGGCTTCAATGGTACGATAATTTCCGCCCCTGGCTTCACACCAGGATAATTCTTAAAGAATAAAAAACTACGGGTACGATCTACTGACCCGTTAGCGTAGACAATATATGAACGTTTTCTATCTGCGCCTCGTGTAAAGCCACCAGACTCAGCAATATAATTTTTAAATCTTTTAGAACGATCGTAGCGTGAGGATACCGGATACAATACTTCTCCACTCATACGCACTGTTTGTAACTGCTTAGGGATTTCTAAGGTATCCCCAGCTAGAAGTCGAATATCATACTTAGAACGGGGGCGACTTAGAATTCTGTCTAAATTGATGCCAATACTATGAGTTTCGGTCTCGATCAACTGGTAGCGGGGAACTTCTATATCCTCTAAATCTTCCTTATTAATAACAATTAGCGATTGCTGAGCAGTTTGGCTAGTCATACTGTTTTGGCGAGGAGTAGACGATGGCTGGGACTCATTCAGAAAATACTGCTGGTAGCGTAAAAAGCGTAAGGAGTCGCGCAGAGCATCGTCCTTCAGAGCTTTTTCTTCGTAAAAGGCTGGGTTGCGCCGAATAAGTCTAGCCCCTTCCTGGTAAGCATAAGGAGTCAATCCACCCGCTCGTCGTACTAAATCCGCAATACTTTCATCTTCACTAGTAATGGCATACTCACCAGGATAGGCCACTTCGCCGGTAACATACACTGTTTGCTCCGGCTCATAGTCCAGGGATTTGCGGACGAATACCTGATCGGATGGTAATAATTCAAAATTTCTCGCTGAGTCAGACAAAACTAAGGATGCATTGATATCGAAACGGTAAGTTTTAGTGGTAAATCCCGCGTTAGTACCGTTAGTTCCTTCCTGGGAATTTCTCACGGGACGGGCAACATCTACCTTGGAACTATATGCTGACTCTTTCACACCACCAGCCATTGCTACTATATCACCTAATGTCATCCCTTTCATATTAGGGTAATAACCTGGGTCAGGCACTTCGCCGTCAACACGGACGGTATAGCCTTC
>CAKZYJ010000387.1 GCA_937884755.1 uncultured Flammeovirgaceae bacterium | reverse complement strand
ACACTGGAACGGTCACCGACCTGGACGGTTACTACGCACTGGAAGTGCCGGAAAAGAACAACGTACTGGTTTTCTCCTACATCGGCTATACCGCCCAGGAGGTAGTAATAAACGGACGATCTCAAATTGATCTAGCCCTGGTGGAAGACGCCACCCAACTATCCGAAGTAGTCGTTGTGGGTTATGGAACCCAGGAAAAGCGGGATGTGACCGGAGCCGTTTCTTCGGTGAAGGGCAATCAGATCGAGAACTTACCCGTAGCCGGAGCTTCTCAGGCCTTACAGGGCCGGGCCGCCGGGGTAAATGTGGTGCGTAACGGGGGCGCGCCGGGTGCGGGTGGTTCTATCCGAATTCGGGGAACGGGAACGGTTAATAATGCTGATCCGCTGGTTGTCATTGATGGAGTGCCAGCTGGGAATATTAATGATGTCAACCCTAACGATATTGAATCCATTGAAGTTCTTAAGGATGCTTCAGCCTCAGCGATCTACGGTACCCGGGCTGCCAATGGGGTGAGTATCATTACCACCAAACGGGGTGATTTTCAGCAGGATTTGGAATTTACGGTCAACGGCTACACCGGAGTTTCCAATGCCATCAACACCATTGATGTGCTAGACGCGCCAACCCTAGCTGAGCTGAAGCGGGAACGCTACATCAACGACGGTATTGACATTAACCCGATTTGGGAAGACCCGCAGTACCAAACGCAACGTACTAACTGGCAAGATGAACTATTGGGTAGTGGACAGGTGCAAAATATTGATGTGTCCCTAAGAGGAGGAAGCGAAAACTCTTCATTTCTTATTTCGGCAGGGTATTATAATGAGGAGGGGATGGTCAGAAATTCTTTTTTCCGACGGTACAGTCTGCGGGTAAATTCCGATCATAAAATTGGCTCTCGGTTCCGCATCGGAGAGAGTCTGCAATTGACCTCCCAGAACGAAAACTTTCTTAATACAAATTCCGCTCAAACCGGAGTGCTATGGAGCGCGATTCGCTTCCATCCGGGCTTACCGGTGCGCACCGATGAGGGTGGTTATGGTTCCTCGCAAGTCAGCGGCGATTTCGGCGATATCAACAATCCGATTTTCACGGTAGATACCGAAGACGAACAAACCACCCGTCACCGTCTATTGGGTAGCCTGACGGGGGAGTTTGATATTCTCGAGAATTTAACCCTGAAAGCCAACTTCGGACTGGATGCTACGATCCGCGATCGCCACGATTTTGACATCATTATTGATGAGCAAATCCGTCAAAACGACCGAAACCGACTGGAGCGTCAGTACCAAGAGGATTATTCTTTACTGATGGAATACTTCTTATCGTACAACCGAGCTTTCGGGCAAAACCACTCGTTGAACCTAGTGGGTGGCTATACTTCCCAAACGTTTAACATTGACGAATTCTCAGCCCGTGCCTTAGATTTTCCCGATGAGTCGCCTGACCAGCGTTACCTAAGTGCTGGGGATACTCCCGACCGAACTCAGGGCGGAAGAAGTTACGATGCCCTAGAGTCATGGTTTGGACGAGCGAATTATTCTTTCGCTATCCGCTACTTATTATCCGCTACCTTCCGGGCCGATGGATCTTCCCGCTTTGCCGATGGCAATCGTTGGGGCTATTTTCCCGCATTCTCAGCGGGTTGGCGTATTTCAGAGGAAGCCTTTTTTGCCAATCATTCATTTATTAGCAACCTAAAACTTACTGCCGGCTGGGGGCAATTGGGTAATCAGAACGTAGCGCGGCTCCAGTACTTAGCCCTGATCAGAAGTGGAGAACGTTACTCATTTGGAGGACAAGAAGTGGTAGGAGCGGCGCAAAGCCGGATTCCTAACCCGGATATTTCCTGGGAAACTGCCCAGATGCTCAATGTTGGTTTGGAGGTAGGCTTGCTAGAAAATCAGTTACTGGCTAATTTCAACTACTTCATCAAAGATACTCGCGATATGCTGCTGGCGCCACCTACCATTGGCACTATTGGTACGGCTAGTGTGCCCGACCGCAACGTGGGCGAGTTGCGGAACCAGGGATTAGAGATTGAACTTTCGTACCGGAAAACGTTCGGTGATTTCAGCTACAGCATCAGCGGTAATGCTTCCTTCATTCAAAATGAAGTAACTCAGTTATTTGATGGTAATTTCCTAGCGGCTCGTCGCTACGGCCGGCCCAACCAGGAGATTGTTCGTACCTTTGAGGGAGAACCGATTGCTACCTTTTTTGGCTGGCGTACTAACGGGCTTTACCAAACCGAAGCCGACATTGAGGCTGATCCTAGCATCGCCAACGACCCTCGTCGAGCGGATGGGTTAATTCAACCGGGCGATGTGCGCTTTGTGGACTTGAACGGTGACGGACTGATTGACGAGGAAGACCGGGAGATTATCGGTAGCCCGCACCCGGCGATGGTATACGGTCTGAACGCTAATGTTGGTTACAAAGGATTTGATCTCGCTCTGTTTTTCCTGGGTAATGCTGGAGTAGACATCTACAACGCTGACCGCATGCAAGGGCTTGACCCAACCTATCCCTTTAACATGTACGCCGAAACAGTGAACCGATGGAACGGGCCCAACACCAGTAACAGCATTCCCCGGATGACCACCCGGCGAGATAATCTCAATCATCGTACTTCGGACTTGTTCATTGAATCAGGAGATTTCTTCCGATTGAAGAATATTACGCTAGGTTATACGCTACCCCAAACACTTACTGAACAGGCTGGTATTTCTCGCGCCCGCTTCTACGTGACGGGGCAAAACGTCTTTACCATCACGCAGTATTCCGGACTAGACCCTGAGCTAGGATTCTTGGACGTGAATGATCCGAATCGGAACTTTCAGTTAAATGTAGATTACGCCCAGTATCCGCAGGCTCGTACCTGGACGCTGGGAGCAACTATTACTTTCTAAACCCACTGAAGCAACTTTAGATAATCATGAAAAAACTAAGCATATTTTCTCTGATTGGCTTAACGATGTTATTCGTAGCCCGTTGCCAAGACGATTTGCTGGAATCAACCCCTTACGGACAATCTACTTCGGCTGACTTCTGGCGCAATGGCGATGATGCGGTGGCCGCGGCTAACGCCATGTACGAGGTCTTACGAGACCACGATTTTTACGGACACGCCGAACACACCTTCGATATTCCATCGGACGATCAGTGGCGAGCGGGCGATCACGGGGAAGATCAGGCCATTGAAGAGTTTACCTTTGATGCCGATAATGCTCAACTGGCTTTTAGCTGGCGACCTAAGTACGAAATTATCTCTCGGGCCAATGCCGTGCTGATGAACGTACCGGATATTGAGATGGATCAGACCTTGAAAGAGCGAACGCTGGGTGAAGCACACTTTATGCGAGGTTTCACCTACTGGCGACTAGCGGTCATCTACGGGGGCGTTCCCCTAATTTTAGAAGAAGATGTGCGGGAGAACAATTACAATAAGCCGCGGGCTAGCTTAGAAGAAACCTACGGCCAAATTGAGTCCGACTGGCTCCGTGCGGCGGATTTGCTACCACCGACTCACGACGAGGCTAACCTAGGACGGCCCACTCAGGGAACCGTTTGGGGGTTTCTGACCAAGCTGTATATGTACCAAGAAGATTTTGCCAATGCCCTTGAGGTTGGTACCCGCGTGATTAACGGCCCCAACGAATTGGCACCTTCCTTTGGGGATAATTTCGCTATTGCCACCGAGAACAATCCTGAGATGCTA
>CAKZYJ010000386.1 GCA_937884755.1 uncultured Flammeovirgaceae bacterium | reverse complement strand
AAGTCGTCAGAATCTATCCGACGAACTTGGCGGAGGCATGCCCATATTCAGTGATTTTTTCGAAGCTCTGAACGAAACCCAACCCGATGCGGTTTCCGTCAATACCTACCCCGATACTCACGCCGAGTACGTCATCGCCAGCCTAAAAGCCGGAGCCCATGTATTTGTAGAGAAACCCCTGGCCAATACCGTAGAAGAGTGCGAAGAAATTGTAAGAATTGCCAACGAAACCAGCAAAAAATTACTGATCGGCTACATTGTGCGGGTGCATCCCGCCTGGACCAAGTTTATTGAAATTTCCCAAACTTTAGGCAAACCGCTGGTGATGCGGATGAACCTCAATCAGCAGAGCAGCGGTAAAACCTGGGAAACCCACAAAAACCTAATGAAATCCATGTCGCCCATTGTCGATTGCGGCGTACACTACGTAGATGTGATGTGTCTGATGACTAAAGCTAATCCTATCCGGGTAAGCGGTATCGTCGCCCGCCTTACCAACGAATTTGCATCCGATATGTACAACTACGGTCATCTACAGGTAACTTTCGACGATGGCTCAGTGGGCTGGTACGAAGCAGGCTGGGGCCCCATGATGAGCGAAACGGCCTTTTTTGTGAAAGATGTAATTGGCCCTAAAGGCTGCGTCAGCATTATGGAATCGCAGAGCGCTTCCGATGATGTAGATGCCCACTCCAAAACTAATGCGCTAAAGCTGCACTATGCCGACCGCGACCAAAACGGTGAATTCACTAAAAAAGACGAGATTGTTAGCACCGCCGATGAACCTGATCATCAGGGACTCTGCGACCGGGAACAGGAGTTGTTTTATCGGGCCATCAGTGAAGATATGGATTTATCCCAACATCATCAGGATGCCATTAATAGTTTGCGGGTAGTGCTGGCGGCCGATGAGTCGTTTAAAACCGGCAAAACCGTAGAATTAAGCGCCTAGCATTGTTTTTTATCGGTGTAGTTCGGCACTATTTTGGTACCAATTATTGTATTAATAATACGCGGTATTCCTGATTTCTTGCTAAATCTGAGGAATACTCGAACCGCACCTAGAAGTTCATTATGATCATTCTTCTACTCAATTGGCTTACCCTCTTGCTGGCACCCCAAACTATCGAGCCCACCCAAAACTTGTTAATCCAGGTGGTGGGTATGGAGTCTAAGCAGGGTGCAGTACAGGTAGCCATTTTCAACTCCCCAGATAAATTTCTGGAACGCCCCTGTCACCAGTATGCCATCGAAACGATTGAACAGGATACGGTACAGGCTTCTTTCAATCTACCTCCGGGCGAGTATGCTGTAGCCGTCTACCACGATGAAAATGAGAATAAGGAGTTAGATAAAAACTTCTTCGGAATTCCGTACGAGGCCTACGGTTTTTCTAACGATGCCCGTGGCAGTCGACTGGGTCCGCCCTCGTTTAACGATGCAAAAGTCACCATAGCCCAAAAACAACAAACTGTCTACATCAAGCTTCGCTAACCGTACCTAGTTTTGTTGTATCGCCATCAATTGAACTACGAATAGTGCCTAGATCACAGTAAAAAGAGGTATTACCCTCCAAAACGTCGGGAAAAATTCATAAATTAAGGGTCTGTACTTGAAGTATTAGTCTGATACTGAATTTTTTACCATTAATGCACATTCATAATCTGTTCTCCAGGCTGACCCAGCCAATTAGTTCTCTTACTAAATTTCGTCTCAACCACTTCAACTGCGTACTCACCGTCGGAAGCATATTGCTGTTAGCTGCCCAACCCCGCCTGACTAACCATGCATCTACTAACAAAGATTTTGGAGCTTACAATACCACCGTACCCGGCACCAGCTACGAACTGGAGATGCTGGCTATTCCCGGTGGGAAGTTCATGATGGGAAGCCCCGATTCGGAGGAGTATCGCCAGGATGATGAAGGCCCACAGGTTGAAGTGACCGTAGACCCGTTCTGGATGTCCACCTACGAGATGCCTTGGGATATTTATGAGGTATTTGTGTTTCAGGAACTAGAAAAGCGCTACGCGGAAGAAAACGGCGGAATAGATAATGCCAAAATTCCTAGCGTGGACGCCGTATCCCGTCCAACTCCTCCCTACCTGGACATGAGTTTCAACATGGGTAAGTACGGTTACCCAGCCATCTGTATGACACAGTACGCTGCTAGCCAGTTCTGTAAGTGGCTTAGTGCCAAAACTGGCCACTACTACCGCCTGCCTACCGAAGCTGAATGGGAATACGCCTGCCGAGCTGGTACCACTACTGCTTATTCCTTTGGCGATGATATTGCTCAACTGGACGAATACGCCTGGCACTACGGCAATACCGACGGCGGTTACGAAAAAATTGGCACCAAAAAACCTAACCCCTGGGGACTTCACGATATGCACGGCAATGTGGCCGAGTGGACATTAGATCAGTATAATTCGGAGTATTACGCTAGCATGGATCGGGAGAAATCCATTAATCCCTGGAATGCACCTACGGAGCTTTATCCGCGGGTAGCCCGGGGTGGAACCTACGATGATGATCCGGAAATGCTGCGTTCGGCCGCTCGCCTGGGTTCTAATCCTAATTGGAAAATACACGACCCACAAATACCCAAAAGCCGCTGGTGGCATACCAATGCTCGCTGGGTAGGCATCCGGGTAGTAAGGCCCAAAGAAGCGCCTTCCGCTGAGATGCAGAAGAAGTACTGGATCAATTTTATTGAGGACTTATAAGGCGTGGTGCAGGGGGTGTGGAGCCAGGAGTAAAAGGAAAACGAAACATAATGAACATAATAAATCAACAGTTAGAAGCTCGGAATAGAGAGTATACACCAAGCTCCCTGCCCCAGGCTCCTAGCCATCAAACAATTTAACATTCTAACAATATGAACAAGAATCTCACAATGAACCGACGTAAGTTTGTAAAGAACTCTGCGGCTGCTACTGCCGGAGGACTACTAGTTAGCCAATTGCCGGTAGAGGCCAGCGCCTATGTGCGGGGTAACGAAACTATCAAGGTAGCCGTAATCGGCTGCGGAGGCCGGGGTACTGGTGCCGCCAGCCAGGCCATGAGCGTAGACCAAGATGTAAAGCTAGTAGCCATGTGCGATGCTTTCCGCGACCGCCTCGATAAGTGCTACGATAACCTGACTCAGAAGCACGGTGAATCAGGGCGGATTGATGTACCCGAAGAACATAAATTCGTAGGCTTCGAGGGCTACAAAGAAGCCATTGCCCTAGCCGACGTAGTAATTCTGACTACTCCTCCCGGCTTCCGTCCTATTCACTTTGAAGAAGCGGTGAATGCCGGAAAGCATGTGTTTATGGAAAAACCGGTAGCCACCGATGCTCCCGGCGTACGCAAAGTGTTGGAAGTAGCCAAAAAGGCGAAAGAAAAAGACCTGAACGTAGTAGTTGGACTGCAACGCCACTATCAACCTAGCTATCTGGCCATGATGGAACGTATTCATAATGGGGAGATAGGCGATATTGTGGGCGGACAGGTGTACTGGAACAGCAGCGGGGTTTGGGTACGCCCCCGCGAAGAAGGACAGACCGAGATGGAATACCAGATGCGAAACTGGTACTACTTCAACTGGCTCTGCGGAGATCATATTCTGGAACAGCACATCCACAATATTGATGTAGCCAACTGGGCTAAGCAGTCGTATCCGGTCATGGCGCAGGGAATGGGCGGCCGCGAGGTACGAACTGGTCCTGACCACGGAGAAATTTTTGATCATCATTACGTAGAATTCCACTACGATGATGGTACCATGATCAACAGCCAGTGCCGCCACATTGAGGGCTGCATGAACAAGGTAGCTGAGTCTTTAGTGGGAACCAAGGGTCGCGCCACTACTGACGGAAAGACCGAGATCACCGACCTGAAAGGAAACTCCATCTGGAGCCACCGCGGCAAAAACGATCCCAACCCTTATCAGGTGGAGCACGACCAACTGTTCGCTACTATCGCCAACGGCGGTGAGTTGCTAACTGACGCTGAGAACGGAGCCAAAAGCACCATGCCCGCCATTCTAGGGCGCATGGCCACCTACTCCGGAAAGGTAGTGACCTGGGAAGAAGCCCTAAACTCGGATGTTAGCCTGATGCCCGAAGTATTTGCCTTTGATGCCCAGCCTCCGGTAATGCCCGACGAAAACGGATTATATCCAATACCCACGCCCGGGAAAACGAAGGTAATCTAACGATAACCTATCTATCCGCACTAAGCCGTATTGGGTTGTATCCCGATACGGCTTTTTTTTATCTGGGAAAAAAGTTTGAAAAGTATTTGACTCTAACGTTACGTCATAGTTTACCTTCGTATTGTTGATTGATAACAGCAGTAATTATGAAGAACTATGGCGTGAAAGAAGTAGCTAAGCTATCGGGAATTAGTGTGCGTACTCTGCATTACTACGATCAGATAGGATTACTGAAACCCTCAGCGCGAACCGATGCAGGCTACCGGCATTATAATGAAGAGGAGCTACTACGACTCCAACAGATTCTATTCTACAAGGAACTCGATGTGCCCCTAAAGCAAATTAGTGCGTTCCTTGACCAACCGGAATTCAACTTGATTAATGCCCTAGAAAGCCACAGATCAGCCTTAATTAGCCGAAGGAAGCGAATTTCAAGTCTGCTCGCCACGATCAACAAGACCATTGATCATCTAAAACAAGAAGACATTATGGACAAACCAGAAATGTTATATGAGGGACTACCTAAAGCGGTAGAGACCTCGTATCGTAAAGAAGCCGCGAAAAAATACGGAAAAAGGACTATTGAGCAGTCTGAAACTGACCTACTTAAACTAGGGAGGGAGGGTTTTCGAAAGTTGAACGCAGAATTAAGACAGATAACAAACGAATTGTTTTTGCTTCATAATACACCCCCTGAGAGCGAAAAAGTGCAGCATCTGATAGCTGTTCACTACGAGACAATTCGGAAATTCTGGGGGAAATCCGTACCAGAAAACAAACAACTGGAGGTATATGCTGGCCTAGGCGAATTGTACGTAACCGACGAACGCTACACTACGATAGAAGGGCAACCACAACCAATGTTTGCCCAATTTATGCAGAAAGCAATGAGCTACTTTGCCAATACCCATTTAAAGAAACTTGACAGTTAAACACCTAACGAATTATGAAAAAAACACGATTCAACATCATGATAATTTTGTTGGTTGTTTCGTCGTATTTATACGGTATGAACCAAGGAACGTCTCCTATTGAAACAAAACAAAAAGAGATGAAAACTACTCAGGGAATCTGGCGTTATTCGGTAAGCGGCCAGGGCCAGCAAGGGGTACTATTTATTCACGGAGCTAATTCCAGCAAAAGTATCTGGCGAAACCAGAATGAATTGACTGAGGAGGGTTACAAACATATTTTTATTGACCTTTTAGGCTACGGCGAAAGCGATAAACCCGAATCGGGCTATACCCTGGCTAACTGGCTTCAGGGAATTAATGCTATTCTGGAGAAAGAACAAATAACGCAAACAATCATTGTAGCTCATAGCAACGGGGTAATCTTTGCTAAAGAATACTACCGGACTTATCCCGACCAGGTTTCCCACTTGATTTTACTGGACGGTATGCTAAAGCAAATGATTCAGCCACCGCTGTTGGAGTGGATGAAATCAACCCTCGACCGCAGCGACTACTCAGATTTTATGCGAGCTAATGCTGACCGTATGCCCGTGGTAGGCTTATCGGAGGAAGAT
>CAKZYJ010000385.1 GCA_937884755.1 uncultured Flammeovirgaceae bacterium | reverse complement strand
AAAGAAGGTAATGCTGAACCCTGCTCCGGCCCAACCGCTAGAAGATAGCCTGCTGAAGCGCTTACACCTATTAGTGCTGAACGAAACTGAGGCCGAACTGCTGGTAGGTCATCCGGTGCAAAGCGATGAGCAGATAGCCCAGGCGGCTCAGTCGCTTCTGGATAAACGGGTAGAGGTAGTTATCATTACGCTGGGCGCTCGCGGATCCTACTACGCCACCCGTAAGGAACAAAAAATGGTTTCGGCTTACCGGGTACAACCGGGAGATACCACTGGTGCTGGCGATACCTTCTGCGGAGCTTTGGCTGCTGCCTTATCACGTAAGCAGAAATTGGGTGAGGCAGTCTCTTTTGCCAATGCTGCGGCGGCTCTGGCTACTACCAAGTTGGGAGCCCAACCCTCGGCTCCAAAGGAAGCGGATGTTCTAGCCCTCACTAAGGAGCAGAGTTTTCAGCAGGATATGGACTTTTAGTCATAGACTTTATTGGCGACAAAATATAACTATATAGAGTATTTTTTCCCTGAATCGGGGTGCAATTCCTCATTTTTTATTTCGCTAAGTTGTTTTGAACTAAGGTAAATCCCCTATGAATAGGTATTTGGGCTGTTTTTGAGATTTTCTCAAAGATGGCACGTAGTTCTCATAAGTATTGATAAAATAGTACAATTTTAATTTTTAAACTTATGAAAAGATACGCAATCCTCTTGCCTGCCCTAGCCCTCATGTTTGGCTGTCAGAACAAAGAATTAGAGAACCAGGTGGCTGCTCTGGAAGCTGAACGTCAGCAGATACTAGCCGCTGTAGAGCACAAAGATGCCGCCCTTACTGAATTTATGGAGTCGCTGGCTACTGTGGAAGACAACCTTCACCAGATACGGGAGCGGGAATTGAATATTGAGATTACCCAGAAAGAAACCGGAACCAGCGCTCAGCAAGCTGAGAAGAAGATTGTGGCCGATATTCAGGCAATTGATGCCCTGCTGCTGGAGAACCGTGAAAAGATTCAAGAACTGAATAAAAAACTAGGCGGAGCCTATGGTAAGAATAATAAACTTCGTAAATCACTTACCAAGCTAAAGGATGAACTGACCCAGCAGATCAAGGAAAGGGAAACCGAGATTGGTACGCTGAAGGATCAGTTGGTAGCGATGGAAATGAAGATTGATACCCTGAACATTAATGTGGCTGGCTTGGAAAAAGTTAATCTGGCGAAAGACTCGGTGATTGAGCAGCGCGTAACCGAACTACACGCAGCCTACTTTGTGGCCGGAACCTCCAAGGAGCTTGAGGAAAAGTCAGTGATTGACAAAAAGGGTGGTGTACTTGGTCTGGGGCGTACCACCACGCTGGCTGACCGTTACGATGCCCAGCAGTTTACCAAGATTGATATTAGGGAGCAGCTAAGCTTCCCGCTACCCAGCGAAAATATTAAACTAGCTACCAGTCATCCGTCTGACTCTTACCAGATCAAAACTGATGAAGGTTCGGAAAAAACTGAACTGGTGATTGCCAATCCCGAGAAGTTCTGGGAGTCTTCTAAATACCTGGTAATGGTTGTAAAATAATTTAGTCAATTTTTTTTCTCATATATCCGGACTCCGGAAGCCAGCAGGGCTTCCGGAGTTTTTTTTATTCATGATAGCACAAAGAACACAGCACGGTGTTTTTTTTGCTTACGGAAGTTGTTCCTAGTAATTAAAGTTGTAGTATCAAATTGCCCCTGTAAAGGCTAGCCAATAACCCCTGAGCCAATCAGTTCCTCTCCGTCATACCAGGCAGCGAACTGTCCGGCAGCAATGCTTTTTTGGGGATGATCAAATACAATGTATAGCCCTTCGGCAGTTTGATATAGCGTAGCTTCTTGCAACTCCTGTCGGTAACGAATACGCACTTGGTAGCGGACTTCCTCGCCTTCAGTCAACTGTAGATCATCTCGTAACCAGTGAATTTCGTCATTAGTAACAAACAAAGCAGGCCGATACAATCCGGGATGCTGATCACTCTGACCGACGTACACAATATTCTCATCGGTATCAGTGGCGAGTACAAACAGTGGTTCGGGACTACCGCCTACATTTAGTCCTTTGCGTTGGCCAATGGTGAAATAGTGAGCACCTTGATGCTCGCCTACCACTTTTCCCAAGTTGGGATGATAAGGATATGGTGTAGCTAATTCGCTTAAACTTTCTGTGTCAGCTTTTGTGTTGGAAGCTGTTGCTAGCTGACGCTCGAAAATGGTTGCATCTTTCGGGATTTCTACGATCTTTCCTTTCTTCGGTAGTAACTTCTGTTGCAAAAACTCCGGTAGGCGTACTTTCCCTATAAAGCAAAGTCCTTGAGAGTCTTTCTTTTCAGCGGTTACCAGATCCAATTCGCGAGCCAGTTGGCGTACTTCGGATTTTTCCATCTCGCCAATCGGAAACAGTGCTTGGCTTAACTGATCCTGGTTTAACTGGCACAAAAAATAACTCTGATCTTTATTACGATCTTTACCAGCTAATAGATGATAAGTTGTTCTGCCCTCTGCATCAATAGTTTCCGTTTTGTGGCAGTAGTGACCAGTAGCCACAAAATCGGCTCCCAATCGCAAGGCGGTTTTCAGAAAGATATCAAACTTAATTTCCCGGTTGCACAGGACATCGGGGTTAGGGGTGCGTCCTTGCTCGTATTCGTGGAACATATAGTCTACGATCCGTTCTTTGTACTCTTTGCTCAAATCGATCGTCTGGAACGGAATAACCAGCTTTTGAGCCACAATCAAGGCATCCTGACTATCTTCCACCCAGGGGCACTCCCGGCTGATCACCACACTATCGTCGTGCCAGTTCTTCATAAACAGGCCAATCACCTCGTATCCTTGCTCTACTAACAAATGAGCGGCTACGCTGGAGTCAACTCCGCCTGACATTCCGACTACCACCCTTTTTTTCATAACTAGCAATTTGCTAAAGTATACTGCAAATTACCAAAAATGGTTCAGGTTATAACAATGTACAATGAGCAGTGAACAATTAGTAATGAATAAAGTATTAGCAACCAATGACCAATGACCAATGACCAATGACCAATGACAAAGTTTGCAGAGGCTCGCGAAAAGTATCGACCAGATAATATCAAACTGCTATTCATTTCTGAAGCCCCTCCGCCGGAGGAGCGAAATCGGTATTTTTACTTTGAACAGGTACCTAGGGGCGATAGCTTATTTCTGGAAATGATGAAGGTACTATTTGCCGAAGAAGTAGCGGCGTTTGAAACCGTGAAACAGTTACGAAGCGAAAAATCTTACTTTCTGGAGCGATTTCAGGAGGAAGGTTTCTTTCTGGTATCCGGGCACGATAGTCCATTGCCCAATACTACAGCAACGGCCCGTAGTAAAGTGTATCGCAACAATGTGCCTAACCTGATTAAGAAAATTATAATGATAGCTTCACCAAATGTGCCGATTGTGCTCATCTCGGCTGTAGTATTCCAGGGTATCTACGAACCACTTAAAATCAGCGGGTTTCAGATAATCCACGACGAACTGATTGAATTTCCTAACTCGGGTCAGCAACTCAACTTTCGCCGTAAGCTCAAGCCCTTGCTGATGCGGGAAAATTTGTTACCGACTACGATATAATGGCTTAGTTCTACGAAAAAGCGGGAAGCTCTACCTGATCTAGATAGACTGCTAACTTATTGGTATCGGAGAAAGCATCAACTGATACTTGTAAGGTGGTGATATTGTACTTGTACTCTACGTAAAAATTATCTAAAGCATATAGCCGCGTGATACAATCGCCAATGGTGGTGAGCGTTATAAAATGAGCGTACTGATGAATTGCGTAAATCTGTTGTCTAACTGAGCAGTTTTTAAAATCCTGATAAGTCATAGCCTTGTGAGGGTTTCCAGAACAAATGAACAGGCTAGTAACTTCAAATGCCTGCGGAAACCAATTGATATCTTACCTACGACAGATTTGGCGAAAAGTAATGCCGGGTTCTTATCTTTGTGTTAATGAACACACTTACCCATACTTCGAGACAACAGCCCATTAGCAGTTTAGCGGGCTGGCTTACCGCCCCGGTAGACAATAGCCCGCTTATCCTATTTCGAGTTGTGTTTGGGTTATTGATTGCTGTCGAGGGATTCGGGGCGATCCTGACTGGTTGGGTAAGGCGGGTATTTGTAGAACCACAGTTCACTTTCAATTTTATTGGCCTCGAGTTTTTGCAGGTATTTGTGGGTGAAACTATGTACTTGGTTTACGGACTGTTAGGCATCAGCGGTCTCATGGTTATGCTAGGCTTTCGTTACCGGCTGGCAATAGTTACCTACGCTACCCTTTGGTCAATTAGCTATTTGCTGCAGAAAACCAGCTACAACAACCACTACTACCTGTTGATGCTATTGTGCTGGGTGATGGTGCTAATGCCCGCTCATCGCTATTTTTCGCTGGATGTGCGGCAAAACTTCGTGCGCAAATCGCTCACCTGCCCACGCTGGTGTACCGTGGTGTTCGTAGTGCAATTATTTATCGTGTATACCTTTGCCTCCCTGGCAAAAATCTATCCCGACTGGCTGGCTGGCCGCCCCATTTCGTTATGGTTTGCCGGTAAAGCTGACTTCTGGTTAGTTGGGGCACTGCTACAAAAAGATTGGCTACAAACGATGGTAATATACGGAGGTATTGCTTTCGATGGGCTAATCATTCCGGCATTGCTATGGAGAAAAACACGGCCTTACGCTTTTGCCATTGGTCTATTTTTTCACGGATTTAATTCAGCAGTTTTTCATATTGGCATCTTTCCGTACCTGGCAATTGCCCTTTGTGTATTCTTCTTTCCGCCGGAGCAAGTACGTCGTTTGTTTTTTAAGCGCAAAGCTAAGGTGACGTCCGAATTAGTTTCTCAAACCAACTATTCCTTACCTACCTGGGCATTGGTACTGGGCATCCTATATTTCTCCTGGCAAGTATATTTGCCACTGCGACATCACTTGTATCCCGGTAACGTATTCTGGACCGAAGAAGGCCACCGTTTATCGTGGCGCATGATGCTACGGACCAAGTCGGGTTCCGTTCGGTTTATGGTAGAGAATAAAGCAACCGGAGAAACTTGGTGGGAGGAACCACGTGATCACCTTACTGCTAAACAGTCCCGCAAGGTGGCTACGCATCCGGATATGATCTGGCAGTTTAGTCAGTATCTGGAAAAGGTTTATCAGGAACGTGGCTACGACGATGTAGCGATTTACGCTCACGGAGAAGCCAGTCTCAACGGCCATCCGCGCGATCCGTTAGTGGATAGCTCAGTTGATCTGACCAGCGTTCCCTGGCAGCCATTTCGCCACGCTGAATGGATATACCCGGATAGGGTGCTAAATCAAAATAGCGATCCATAGTCTATTCGATTGAAGGATTAACTAATTCCATATACCATTCGGGAGAGGCAATAGGTGAAAATCCGTACAGTTGGTAAAGATTGTGCGCAGCGGCGGTTAGAAGTCCCCAACGCTTTAGATTTTGTAGGTCAGGATGTTCCAGAATATAGGCAACTAACAGTTTACCTAACCCACATCCTCGGTGCTCTTCCAAAATAAAAACGTCCATAAGCCAGGCGAACACCGCATAGTCGGTTACCACTCGAGCAAAGCCTACTTGTTGACCATTTGGGTGGTATATTCCAAAGCATAACGAATTTGCAATGGATTTTTCTACCACTGAGCGGCTTCTGCCTTTAGACCAATACGCCTGATTACTCAAGTATGCATAAATCATATCTATATCTAGCTTGTCGTGGTCAGTAGATACTAGAAAATTGTTTTCCATGACTATTATATTAATCACCTAGATAGATTCAATACTACAATTTTTCTTAGAGTTATACGTCTACCGAATCACTTATCCATTTTATTAAAAACAGAAAGGAGTCTACAATGGATAGTTTTTCGGAAACGGTAGTAAATGCCGTAGATAGAATTAAAAATGCAGTAGTTAAGATTGATATTTCTAAAAGTAGAAAAGATAGAAAAGGAAATGTCAGGCGGGGACCAGCCGGATCGGGCTCGGGATTTATCTTTTCGTCGGATGGTTATTTGATGACTAACTCTCACGTAGTAACTGGGGCTGAGCGTATCAAGGTAACCTTGATTGATGGCACCGAAGTGGATGCCCAACTTATCGGGAATGACCCCGATACTGATTTGGCAATACTTAAAATCTACGACGGAAAGTATTCGGTGGCCAAACTCGGTGACACCGATCATCTGAAAATTGGGCAACTTGTAATTGCTATTGGTAACCCCTACGGCTACCAGCATACGGTAACTACCGGGGTAGTCAGCGCCTTAGGGCGGACTATGCGAACCCAGTCGGGACGGTGGGTAGATAGTGTTATCCAAACTGATGCTGCCCTAAATCCTGGAAATTCCGGTGGTCCCATGACCAACGCTGATGGTGAGGTAATCGGGGTAAATACTGCCGTAATTCGCGGAGCGCAGGGATTGAGTTTCGCAGTAAACATCAGTACCGCCAAGGAAATTGCTTCCCAGCTTATTAAGGACGGAAAGATTTTTAAAGCCTACTTGGGCATTATGTTGCAGGAAATTGATCTGAACCCGAAGGTGGTTCGTCATTTCAATTTACCCACTTCGCGAGGTTTGTTTGTGGTTGGAATTGAAGAAGATTCTCCGGCGAGCCGCTCGCAATTAGAGGAAGGCGATATTATCTTCCGATTCAATAATCAGCCCCTCAGCACCACCAATGACTTGTTCAAGCAACTGACCAAGGATAAGATTTTGCAGTGGGTAGACCTAGCCGTCATCCGTCATAACAAACAACTCAATTTTGGTATTTTCCCGATAGAACAAGCCGCATAAAGATGTGTTACGGTGTTATGATATATTTCCTAGTATTACCATAACACTTTAACACCAACAATTAATGATTGCACTAGTAACTGGAGGAAACCGAGGAATTGGCTTAGAAGTTTGCCGACAATTAGCCAAAGCAGGACATCAGGTCATTTTAACTAGCCGCGATGAAGAGAAGGGTCAACAGGCAGTTGATGAATTGGACAATGAACGGATCATCTCTCACCCACTGGATGTGACGAATGATGATAGTATTGAAAAAGTACGTCGCTTCGTGGAAGAAAAATTTGGTCGGCTAGATATTCTGGTCAATAATGCGGGAATAAATTACGATACCTGGCAGAATGCTGAGCAAGCTGATCTGGAAACAGTTGAGGAAACATTCAATACGAATGTACTCGGTCCTTGGCGATTGAGCCAAGCCTTTATTCCTCTGATGCGTAAAAATGGCTACGGACGGATTGTAAATGTATCTAGCGGAGCCGGAGCTTTAAACGGAATGGGTGGTGGAACTCCTGCTTACAGTGTATCCAAAGCCGCGCTAAATGTACTCTCCATCAAATTGGCTGCTGACCTCAAAGGTACCGACATTCTCATTAACTCCGTTTGTCCTGGTTGGGTACGCACTGATATGGGGGGTAAAGAGGCTCCTCGTAGTGTGGCCGAAGGAGCCAATGGTATTGTTTGGGCAGCTACTCTTCTCCAAGGTGGGCCAACGGGAGGTTTCTTCCGCGATGGAAAAAGAATTGAGTGGTAACAAGTCAGTTAATCATGTTTATATTTGGTGTTTCTCATCAAGCTGTACATGATGGATTTAACACTTTGGATTTCTTTTGTCGGGACGGTACTAATTTTAGCTCTTACACCCGGGCCAAGTGTTTTGCTCGCTACAGCTAACAGCCTGAAGCACGGAGTCAAGAAAACAGTCGGAACTATTTTTGGTGATTTATCCGCTAATTTACTTCAAATTATGCTAGCCTCAGTTGGACTAGCCTCTATTATTGTTTCTTCTGGGGAACTCTTTCAATTGATCAAGTGGCTGGGAGTAGCTTATCTGATCTACGTTGGTATTAGGAAGATCATAATCCAGCCAAAAGTTGAAATTCACGAAAGAAAGGGTCAGCATAGAAGTTTTTTTAGTTTGTATTCGGAAGGGTTTCTAATGTCTGCTGCTAACCCAAAAGCTATTGTTTTCTTTACCGCACTATTTCCTTTATTTATTAGCGACTCTCTACCAATTTTACCCCAAATCACGATTTTAGCTATTACTTTTCTGATTTTAGATGGTCTTTCCTTACTCATTTACGCTCAGTTTGCCACTAAACTCAAGACTTATCTAGAGAACCAAAAAAAAGTACACTTGCAAAATAAGATTATTGGTACACTCTTAATTTTAAGCGGACTCATGCTAGCGACGGTCAAACGAACTAGCAACTGAAAAATGCTCAGCTAATGATGATCCTTTCGGTAGATGCTCACTGTTGCATTGTGAGATAGAATTAACTAGTGGGACTAGTTGAAGACTTTTACGGGTTGAGTATGATACAACTAATTAATGATGAATCTCTTCCTGATTTTTTTGCCGTTGGGATTTCCAGAGCCAGAAGAACCCGTTTACGTGGGCTTGCCATTGCGGTAAGGTGGCAATTAACAATAACTCTTCCACTGAGTCTAACAGGGATAAACCAATCATAATGGTGAATAGCCAGGGTTGGGGGCCAAAGAAGAACATACTCATAAAAAAGGTTGCCTGTACTACCGTAGCGGCCCGAGCCGAAATTGTATGAAAACTGGAGTATGTGCCGTATCGGATGAGGGCAAACAGCAACTGAAAAATATACAGCCCAATTATAATGACAAACCAGGGAAAGTGTTTGGTGAAGAATACCGGTTCAAAAATATATAATCCGATTACTCCGGCTGCCAGTAAAAATTCATCAGCGATAGAGTCCAGGCGGCCCCGTCGGTCCGATTCCATATCGAAGGTGCGGGCTACAAAACCATCCAGCGCATCGGTGCAAAAGCTTATAAAGTAGGCAAAAGCAGCGGCTAGTCTTAGCTCCAACCCAATTAGCAACAGAATGAAGGGAACCGACACCAAGCGCAAAAAAGGGATCCACTCGGCGAGATTATAATCCTGCACCTTAAACAACGGCTTCACAACGTACGGGATCGGTTATAATAGCGACAGAATATCATACAACAACCTACCGAATTTCTAGGAAAAGGAAAAGGATTGTTATAAGATTTCAAAAGCGATACGGCGGTTTTTTTGACGTCCTTCAACAGTACTGTTATCAGCAATAGGCTTACTAGCTCCGTAGCCCTGGTAAGCTAAT
>CAKZYJ010000384.1 GCA_937884755.1 uncultured Flammeovirgaceae bacterium | reverse complement strand
CATACGTGAGCGTGATGAGCACTTTGGGGTGATTTATGAAGGGTATATTGAGATTCCAGTAAGTGGTGAGTATACTTTTGAGACGGCTTCCGATGACGGTAGCAAACTGTATATTGGTGGCTACGATGAATCACATTTGGTAGTAAATAATGATGGATTGCACGGTAAGCGATTCCGTGAAGGCACCGTTGATTTAGATTCAGGACTCTATCCAATCGCTGTTACTTTCTTTGAGAGACGAGGTGGTCAAGTGCTGGAAGTATACTGGAAGAATACAGCGAGTGGTGTGGTAGATCGCCAACAGATTCCTGATAATGTACTGTTTAGTAATATTGAAGATACCACACAAATTCCTAGTGATACTACTGATGTACCAGAAACTACTGATTCCACGTTGGTTGCAAAAGTATACCAGATTAACATCACCAAACAAGGGTTTTCTTCTGATTTGAGTGATTGGTTTGATATCTCATTAGATAATATATCTGGAAGTAAAACTTTTGATCAGGTAACTGATGTAGAAGGAAGCGTATCAAATATTTCGATTACTGCTTATCACGGTGTATTGGGTTCTTCTATCTTGGGTGTAGCTGATAATCAAAGCAGTTTGAATAACGGCTTACTTCCTGACGCTGTACTTCGGCATGCAGCTTACACAACTGGTGTAGGAGCTTTAGAGATTGAGAACCTTGATCCGCAGAATAGTTATACAATTACACTGTTAGGTGGACGGGCTGGCTCAGGAGAAAGATTCACGCAGTATATTGTAAATGGTGAGGCCAAACAACTTCAGTGTGTTGGTAATAATACAGAAACAGTATCGTTCCAGGATGTTTTATCGGATGATAGTGGAAAGATAAGTATTAAATTCCAGCAGGCTGGTAATACCTGGGCATACTTAAATGCTATTGTGATTGAAGAGATTGATTTGAGTGCAGTAAGAACTGATAATTCTGAAGAAAAGGTAGCCCAACGCGATCGGGAGACTACAGTATTGTCTGAAAGTATAGATCAGGAATTACAAGATGTAACCGTATTTCCTAATCCTTTCCGGAGTGAGTTAACTGTAGACTTAGGTAAGGTTAATTATCAATCTGCCGATGTTACTATCATGGATCAGTATGGTCAGGCTATTTACAGAGTGACTCTAAATACTGATACTTCAAATTCGGCTAAATTGAACGTTGACTTGCGTAGTCAAATTATCCGAAGCGGAATATACATCGTACGAGTAGAATTAGATCACTCTACCACTAAGTTATTCAGATTAGTAGCTGAATAAGGGTTAAGCTAGATTGCGAGAAAAGAAAGCCACTTTTGAATCCAAAAGCGGCTTTCTTGTTTAGTATTTAGCCAGTTTTATATAAGAAAAGGGGATAGCTTATCGTACAAGTAAGCGCTGTTCCTGAATGCCAATTTGATCACCAGATAGTCGTAACATATACAGTCCACTATTTAGATTGACTTCAGGTAGATCAAGTGTAACTAGATTATTGGTGATGATGTGTTGTCGGTTTTCATAAACCAGACTACCTAGGTTATCATATATCGCTACATTCACATGGTCTTCTCGAGCTCGAGGCAATAGAATCGTCAGAGGGGTAGTGGCGGTATGGTGGTATGGATTAGGGTATATCACCATTGAACCAGGCAATGATTGTAAATTGTCTTGCTCAGACAAGAGCCTCCCATCATCACTAGTATTAGTTTTCTTTGCAACTGCTCCATCGCGAGATGTAGGGGAAATAAGATTGGCTGACTCTATGATGATGGCACCAATATACGAGAAGGATGCACCTACATCGGTAGTAATTGACACCAAAACTTCACCATTGCTGTCTGGGCTGACACTAGCAATAGTAACGATATTGCTAGTGTTATTGGCAGCATTTAGTTTAACGCTTTCGCTACCTACAGTGTAGACTGAGGTACGGTTACCATCTCCGTCGCGACTAGCAAAGAAGCTAAAGTTATAGGTTTGGGATAGGTCTAAACCGAAGAATCTCAGCTCAGCAGTTTTTCCCTGATCCATCCAATAGGTACTTCGCATGACATTATCAGGAACCACACCACTGTCATCACCCGTAATTTCCCCGAAGGGGTTGTCACCACTGAATCCGTAGAAACTAGGGTCATAGGCAGGGTTTTCGGCAACAATCTCAAACGAGATGCCTGTTCCATTCCCATCTTCATTTAATAAATTGCTAAATACTAAACCTGGATCAGGTGCCGAGTTCGTATTATTCCAAGGAGAAGCAGCAGGATCCGCTACATTGAAGTTGATACTCACGGTAGATGTAATGGTGGATGCAGCTGCGATGTTGGAAAAATCGGAATAGCTTCCACCACTGAGTATTGCTCTTACTTGGTAATAATAACTCACTCCTTTACTAAGACCTGAATCACTGTAGCTAGTAGTTTCCGCGGGAAGCGTGGTGAGCAGTGAGAAGGAGCCATCTCCCTGGTGCCGCCATACTTCATAATTAGTTTCTAGATTGGTATTATCCTGCCATTCTAACTGGATACTCGATCCACTCAAAGGGCTAGCAACCAAATTGGTTGGAGTAGCTGGAACTGCATCAGCTGTGTAGCCTTCTATCACTAAAGCATTTAGGTAACCGTAAGAAGCACCAGATCCCTTATTTACACTGATTACTACTTCACCACTACTGCTAGGTATCACTCCTTCTAAATTTACTACCTGGTTTTGGTTATAAGAAGCGTTCAGAGAAACAGACTCACCATTGATGGTATAAACTGTAGTTCGATCTCCTCCACCGTTTCTACTACCAAAGAATGTGAAATCGTAGGCTTTGTCAGTTGATAAACCGCTTACCCGGATTCTTTTATCCTGAGTAGCACTAATCCATAAGGAGCTTTGAGTAACTTCATCAGGGTAAAGAGGTGATCCGGTCACTCCCAGACCATTATTACCATTCCAACTATCAAGGAAATTTAAAGCAATCCCTGAGTTGTTTCCAGTAGCATCAGTAAGACCAGATAAGTTGTCGCCTGCATTTCCTGTTCCAAAGTAGTTATTCCAGGGACTAGAAGCAGTAAAGGCATTTGTTCCGGCAAAATTGATATAATAAGTTGTTAAACTCGCGGGAATCACCTCAATAGTAAACGTTTCCTCGGATTGTTCTCCCAATTGATCAGCAGCAATAATCTTAACATTGGTATATTCCCCAACGTCCTCTAACTGGGGAGACAAAACTAAGTCAGCTGTACCAGGTCCGGTAGCATTCAGTGTTGCGAAAGAAGGAAGGTTTTCAGCATTTATTGTAATGACGTCTCCTTCGTCGTCAGTAGCAACTATCTGAATTATGTCACCCGTACCTGAAGAAAGTATTAAATCACTAATGGCACTAATTTGAGGGGCAAAATTAGGTATTGATATAGTAGCAGTTTCAGTACGCTCAGACTCACCATTAGCATTGAATGAACTTACCTGGTAATAGTACGAGTTGTTAGCCGACACGTCTGTATCTAAGTAAGAACTCACATCAACCTGATTTAGATCAGCTACTTGTTCAAAAGGACCAGCTTCATCAGTCGCTTTATACACTCGATAGCCCGATTCATCAAAAGCAACATCATTCCAAGTAATAGAAACACCACCTGCCGAAGCATCTATCGTAGCGGTGATTTGAGTAGGAGCGGCAGGAGGGTTACCAGTGTTGAATTTTTCTTCAATGACTAAGGCATTCAAATACCCGTATGCCGAACCGCCCGCTTTTTCTATGGTAAATGTTATGGAGTTGCTTTCAGGTGAGATGTTACTAATTGTCACAGTGTTGCTAGTATTACCTGCTGCGTTCAGTGTCACCGACCGACTACCCACCCGATAGGTGGTGTTTCGGTCATCGTTTGCTGCTCGGCTTCCTAGAAAAGTTAGATTATACTGTCGTGAGTTATCCAAACCATTGATAGTTACGGTCCTTACTCCAGTATTAGTCCAGTAAGAAGAACGAAGAACATTATCAGGGTATATACCTGAATTATTACCAGTATTAGCACCCAGAGTGTTCGAGCCATTAGCATTCCAGGGCGAGTCAATCATGAGGCCAATGCTGGTTGTATTGCCTTTAGTATCAGTGAAATTGGAGTAACTATCCCCTTGCTGAGGGTGTCCACTCGTATTATTCCAGCCATTTCCGGCAACTAGAGTACCTTCCGTAAAATTCACTTGTACGAAAGTATTAGGGTTTTCACCGATTACGTTAATACTAAATGTTTCTGAGTCGGTACCGCCATCTGCGTCATCAACCTGAACAGTAGCGTTATATACCCCTTGGTCAGTAAAGTCTGGATCTAACTGTAAAGTAGCTGTACCATTCCCTACTGAAGTTAATGTAGCAAAATCTGGTAGGGTACTACTCCAGGTCAAAAATTCAACACCTTCTTGGTCATTAGCCTGTAGAGTAACTGTTTGGCTATTACCTTCAGAGATAGTAATATCAGCAATAGCAGTTAGTTCTGGAAGGAAATTACTGTTGACGGTAAGATCAAACGTTTCGGTAGCAACCCCACCAAAATTATCAGATAGTCGGATCACGATATTTTGATAACTGCCTTGATCCGCTTGATTAGGAGAAAATAGTATAAGTCCACTTCCGTCGCCATAATCAGTTAACTGGGCAAAAGCGGGAAGGTTGGAAGTCTGGATACTTAGGGCATCACCATCTTCATCGGTTCCGTAGATCTGTAGTTCATAGTCAACCCCATGACGAATAGTTATGTCGGATAGCGTTTCTAGCTCAGGAATATGATTTAGTGTACTAACCTCTAATATATCACTCTCCGTACTGCCCCCAGCGTTTACGGCAATTACTTTATAAAAGTAAGTAATGTGGGGTTGAAGATTTTCGTCGGTGTAGGATATTGTGCTACTTGAGTAATTATCAATGACTTCTAACAATTGGAAGTTTTGATCACTATTAACTGATCTCCACAACTCAAAGTAGTCCTCATTATCGCTGTTGTCGCTGAACGAAAAAGAAATCTCGGTAAAATCTACTTGGGATGCAGTCAAATCACCGGTAGCAATAGGAGCTGAAGGTAGGGGAAGTGTTGTAGCTTGATTAGAGGGATCAGTCGAGTTATAAATAGCAGTAACTTGATTATCTACTGCTTCATCAAACATATAGAAGTCATCAATTAAGCCACTAAATCTACTTGAGTTCTGATCGAAAGCATTAGATCCGTTGGTACCTCCTAACCCTGCCCCATCACTATGAGCACTCACTGTGTTATAACTTATATCATCACGTTCGGCAGCTAATACACCATCTATATATAACCGTAAACTTCCTTGATCAAACACACCCACTACGTGATGCCAGGTATTACGACTTATAGGTGCTTGTACTGAAAAGATATTGTGTTGGTTTTGAACGGTAAACTGTAAATCAGTATCGACCAAGCGAATACTAATACCGTTAGTAGAACCGCCTTCATCGAACACATCTTGAGTACCGCTAGCGTCAGTGCTATTAAACCAGAAAGCAATTGAGCGTTGCTGAAATTCATCATGGATGAATTGATTACCTCGGTCTAGGTCTAAATAACTGTTACCACTAAACTGAATGGCGTGAGAACCTTCTTTTTGGTTAGTAGAGTTGTAAGAGATACTACCACTTGATCGGGTATCAACATTATTGCCAGATATATCCACTAAGCTCTCATTAAACACATGATGAACAAGGGACGGTATTTGAGTAAGCACTTCTTCAGACTCGCCATATTGAGATAGGGCAACTACTTTATAAATATAAGTAGTAGATGCGTTAAGGCCTGTATCATTATATTCTGTTACACTAGCATCAAGTAGAGCAACTGGAAGAAAATCACCCCCTTCTTTAGAGCTATAAATCTGAAACTCAACAGCGTTGTCAGAAACATCATCCCACTCAAGCTTTATCTCTTGATAAGAAATAGGGGTGGCAGTAATATTTTCCGGAGCAGCTACAAACTCATCAGGTATGGTTACTACGTTATCCACATCCATAAGCTGGTTAATATCACCGGGTGTGAGCGCATCGGCAAATAAGTAGAAATCGTCAATAAAACCATTGAGGCTATTACTGGATTGGTTAAAGGCGGTAGAGCTATTTGATCCTCCTAGACCTGCGCCATTACCATGGCTGCCAACCGTACTGTAGGGTACATTGTTGTTATTGGCTACCTGTACACCATCAATGTAGAGCAACGTAGTTCCCTGATCAAAAATGGCGGTAATGTGATGCCATTCGCCCACTGGGAACGGTGCTGAAAGGGTACGTTGAGTATTACTATTTCGGACGGCAAACTCAATATTTCCACCGTTTAACCGTATTGCAAATCCACTGCCACTGCCACCTTCATCAAATACATCGTGTCTACCACTACTGTTGTTTCGCTTGAGCCAAAAGGCTACCGAACGTTGTTGAAAGGAGTTATGGATAAATTGATCATCAGCGTCGATGTTAAGGTAGGAACCACCACCTGAGATCATTAAGCTACTGCTACCTTCTATCTTATCAATTTCGGAAAACTGGAGGTTACCACTGGCTGTTGATCTGACATTATTGGTAGTGGCATCGCTAAAATCACCATCTAATTTATGGTTTACTAAGGCAGTGCTACCCAGCGATGTTGCTGCCAACACCCGACTACTAAATGGTGATTCATTACCTGTAAAATCTCGAGCTTTTACTTTAAACTCATAAATGTTATTAGGTTGCAAATTAAACACTGTAGCCTTGGAGTCATCTACTGAGAGCACTTTTGTACCATCCCGATATACGTCGTATCGGTAGATGCCTACATCATCAGTAGCATCTGTCCAATCTAATGATACACTAAACGAGTTGACATTGGTGACGGTAAGTTGAGTAGCCGCAGTAGGGGCAATTACATCTACCAAAGTTTTTACAGCAATGGTTTCAGTAGTAGGAGATGCTGCGTTTTCATTGACTGCCCTTAGTTTGTAATAATATATACTATTCGGGGTCAATTCAGTATCAGTGTACTCAAAAGTATCATTATCGACTAAAGCAATAAAGTTGAAAGAACCATTTTCACTATCAGACCGATATAACTCAAACCCAGTTGCTGGATTTGGGTCATTGGAGTTACTATCCCATACCACCTTTATTGCGGTTTTTGATGTAGCAAAACCATTAAAACTAAGCAAAGCAGTAGGACCATCGCTACCATTAGCATCTACTACTTTAAATGGATTAGACAAGCTGCTGGAGCATCCAAAATTTTCCGTTACTTTTGCTACGTAATTTCCTGTTTGAGATGCGACAAAAACTCGCTCTGTGCTTACTATGCTATTATCAGATACACGACGCCATTCGTACTCAGCAAATCCCTGAGGGAGTTCTAAGCTTACACTGGTACTTCCGTCTAAGGCAGGCAAAACTTTACTAGCAACTCCTGCAATTTGTATGTCAGGGGTGACCGTAGGCTCTCGCAGTTGAACTTCTACGGGAGTAGGCGACCAGGCACTCCATTCACTCCCTCGTTTGAAGCGTGCTTCGTAAGTTCCTAAGGATGTTACCGTATATTCATGGTTGTTAGCATTATTAATTGTAGCTCCATCTTTTCGCCATTGATAATCATCGAAGCCTGGTGTCAAACCGAGAGTAATGTTGATATTATCTCCAGGACAGGGCTTTTCGCTAGTTACGAACTCATAGACCACCTTCTTGTTATCATCAAAAACTTTAGCATATTCTCCCTTAAGCACTGTGGGGTTCGCTTTATGAACGCGCTCATGAAAAGGGAAAAAATCAGGATCAGCATATGCAGTGTTGAAAATACCGTGACCACCTTCTTTGTATTTTGTGTATAGCACATCTCCCTTTTTATTCACAATCTCTTGAATGACTGCTTCGGTAGTAAAAGGGGTAGGCGCTTTGTCTTTACCGCCCTGGAATAGCCAAAGAGGAATATGCTTGTATTGATCTATTTTATTCGTAGAAGTGCTTTTTACTCCACTCATCGGGATAGCAGCAGCATACGTTTTAGGACTTTCCTGAATAAAAAGCCATACTTGTTGAGCGCCACCTGAGCGTCCATTGACTGATACCCGGTTTACATCTAAATTAATCTGACTTTTTGCTTGATTAATGAATGTATTGATGTTGTTGATATGATACTCATTAAACCAGCTGCTGGTAGATTGTGGTGAAAGTACAAATCCATCAAACTTATTCTGGTTAATTCCATCTTCATAGGCTTTTGCACCAGAATTATTGAGATGACGTTCATTCATGTAAATGGTGCCATTTTTGAAGCCCAGCCCATGCAAGATTACAATCATCGGATAGGGCTCTGCCCGATTGGGATCATAATTATTGGGAAATCGTAAACGGAAAGCAATCCCATTTAGATAGTAACTTTTCCACTTATTAGCGTTCCAGCTAACCCCAGAGGTACGTACCCATTTGGCAATAGATCCATTCGGAGGAGTAGCTGGTGGATTATCAGGATCGTAGTCGACAATTGGGTCATTTGGATCAAGAACTTGAGAATAGGCTCCTTCAGCAAAGAGCATGCAAAAGAAGGCAATGACGATGGTTAGCTTTTTCATTGTAAAACAGACAAAGTACAATAAGCGACAAATACGATCTAGCAGGTCTGATTGTAAGTTTTAAAGAATAAATGTAATGTAAAGAAAGGGCAAAATAAAGAAAATGTGTATTTTTTTTAGATAAAGTACATAAGTGCAAAACTTATATTTTACATGCGACACTTCTTAGTAGAAGAAAAATAATAGCCTGACACTAATTTTTAGTGCAAAAAATAGAAAAGAGGGAATGATTAACTCCCTCTAAGAATTTCTACGTAAATAAAAATGTGCTTTTTAGAGTAAAAAGTACGTATATAGTTTTATACAAAAACTTAATGTCAATAAACGATAAAGCGTCAGTACAAAGAATTAAATTAGTAGAGTGGGTAATTTACTTTTCTAAAATGAATTCTTTATCTGAAAAATAGCAAAAGATATCTTCAAAAAATCATGTAAGATAGGAGTGTCTGTACAAGAGAAGTATAAATTAACCAGAATGGATCAGTTATACTTTTCTACCAATAATAGAAAGTGATTATAATAACCGCCTCGCTAAACATCACAAATTTCAACTCCTTGCTGTAACGAAGCCAAAGCATCCTCTTCCTTAG